>CAZEAM010000151.1:0-6554 GCA_964510285.1 uncultured Frankiaceae bacterium
GAAATTCCGGCGGAAACGGTCGGATTGTGCAAGTTCGGCGTGACCAGCGGGGTGGGTTAGTTCACGCGGCGGGTGTGACCTTGCCAGTAGGGCTCGCGGACCTGGCGCTTGAGCACCTTGCCGGAGGCGTTGCGCGGGAGCTCCGCGACGAAGTCCACGGAGGTCGGGCACTTGTAGTGGGCCAGCCGATCGCGAGTGAACGCGATCAGCTCGGCCGGGTCGGCCCGGTGGCCGTCGGCCGCGATCACCACGGCCTTGACCGTCTCGCCCCACCGGGCGTCCGGTACGCCGACGACGGCCACGTCCGCAACGGCCGGGTGCTCACGCAGCACCCGCTCGACCTCGGCCGGGTACACGTTCTCGCCGCCGGACACGATCATGTCCTTCACCCGGTCGTGCAGGAACAGGTAGCCGTCCGCGTCGAGGTAGCCGGCGTCGCCGGTGCGCAGCCAGCCGTCGGGCTCGAGCACCTCGCCGGTGGCCTGCGGGTTTCGCCAGTAGCCGGACATGATCGAGCCCGACCGCAGCCACACCTCACCGATGTCTCCGCCGGAGGCGTCCTGCCCGGTCGCCGGGTCGACGACCCGAAGGTCGACCCCCGCCGCAGGCTTGCCGACCGAGCGCAACAGTCGTGGGTCGGCGAGGTGGTCTGCCGGGTCGAGCACCGTCCCCAGGCCGGTCGACTCGGTGAGCCCGTACAGCTGCATGAAGTCGCAGCCGAACGTCGACAGGCCGTGCGCGAGAAGGTCCGGCGAGATCGGCGACCCGCCGTACACCATGCGGCGCAGGCTCGCGAAGTCGGTGCCGGCGACGTCGGGGTGTGCCAGCACCATCTGCATGACCGCGGGGACGAGCAGCGCGTGGGTCACCTGGTCGTTCGTCACGGCGTGCAGCACCGCGCCCGGCTCCGGATCGCGGAGCAGTACGACGTGGCCACCGTGGTAGAGGCACACGAACGCCCAGCTCGTCCCCGACATGTGAAACAGCGGCATGCAGGCGAGCGCGGTGGTCTCGTCGGTCATGCCCCACGCCGCTCCCAGGGCTGCGGCGCGGCAGAGGCTCGCGTGCGAGAGCAGTACACCTTTGGGGAGCCCGGTCGTGCCCGACGTGTACATCTGCAAGGCGATGTCGGACCCGCCTGGCTCGACCCCGGGGTCTGCCGCCGGCTGGCTCGCGACCCACCCGTCGTACTCCTCGTCGACGTCCACCACCTTCGGCGTCGTGGGCGTGCGCTCGAGGAGCCCGCGCAGGTCGCTGCCGACGAAGACGACAGAGGCGCCCGAGTTCGCCAGGACGTAACCGACCTCCTCGGCGGCCAGCCGCCAGTTGATCGGCAGGTACGTCGCGCCGAGCTTTGCGGCGGCGAACATCACCTCGAAGTGCTCGATCCGGTTGCGGTCGAGGATCGCCACGCGGTCGCCCGCTCGCACCCCCGCCGCGGCGAGCCCGGCGGCCACCCGGCTCGAGCGGGCGTCGAGGTCACCGTAGGTGCAGACGCCATCCGCGAACGTGATCGCCGGCCGGTCGGCGTGCTGCATAGCGCGCGTCCGCAAGACGTCCGCGGTCGACACGAACGCGGCGCTAGATGCCGAGCCGGACACCGAGCCGGTCGCGATGCGTCGCCGGGTCGCCGAGCAGCAACTCCGACGACTTCGCGCGCTTGAGATAGAGGTGCGCCGGGTGTTCCCAGGTGAAGCCGATCCCGCCGTGCACCTGGATGTTGTCGGCGGCCGCCTTGGCGTAGGCCTCGGTGCAGAAGGCCTTCGCCAGGCTCGCGCTGACCGGGAGCTCGTCGTTGAGCTCGGCGGCGCACCACGCCGCGTAGTACGCCGCCGACTTGGCACCTTCGACGTCGACCAGCATGTCGGCGCAGCGGTGCTTCACCGCCTGGAACGACCCGATCGGGCGGCCGAACTGGATCCGGGCCTTCGCGTAGTCGACGGCCATCTCCAGGCAGCGTTGCGCTCCGCCGACCGCCTCGAGCGAGAGCGCGACCGCGGCGAGGTCGAGCACCCGGTCGACCACCGGCCAGGCCGCACCTTCGGTGCCGATCAGTCGCGCAGGAGTGTCCGACAGCGAGACCCGGGCCAGCTTCCGGGTCTCGTCCAGGGTGTGCAGCAGCTCGCGGTCCACGCCGGTCGCCTGGCCGTCCACCGCGAACAACGAGGGCCCGGTCGCCGTGTTGGCGACGACGAGGAGCAGGTCCGCGATGTGCCCGTCGGCGACGAAGTCCTTCGCCCCTGAGATCTGCCACCCGCCACCGGATCGGTGAGCGGTTGTCGCGATCGACGCCTCGCGCCATGCGCCGTCGTACTCGGTGACCGCCAGCGTGGCGATGGTCTCGCCTCGCGCGATACCCGGCAGCAGCTCCTTGCGCGCGGCTTCGTCGTTCGCGCCGAGCAAGGCGTTCGCCGCAAGTGCCACGGTCGCGAAGTACGGACCGCAGAACAAGGCTCGACCCATCTCCTCGAAGACGACGGCGAGCTCGACGTAGCTGAAGCCGGCCCCGTCGTACTCCTCGGGCACGGCCAGCCCCGGCAGCGACAGCTGCGCCGACAGCTGGGCCCACACTTCCCGGTCGAAGCCCTCGTCGGAGGCCATGAGCCGGCGAACCTCGGCTTCGGGGGAGCGCTCCTCGAGGAACCGCCGCACCGTGCGGCGCAGCTCCTCCTGCTCCTCGCTGAACGCGAAGTTCAACTCTCACCTCTCAGGCGCGAACGTCGTAAGATTAACGCAGGTTCACATACAGGAGGCGATCGTGGACGTCGCCATCGTGGGGATCGGCATCCATCCCTTCGGTCGGTTCGACGGCGTCTCCGGACAGGACATGGGCCTGTTCGCGGCCCGGCAGGCGCTCAAGGACGCCGGGGTCGAGTGGCAGGACATCCAGTTCGCCTTCGGCGGCAGCCAGGACGCCGGCGAGGCCGACACCCTGGTCTCCCGGCTCGGCCTGACCGGCATTCCCTTCGTCAACGTCGCCAACGGCTGCGCGACCGCCGGCAGCGCGCTCGCGCTGGCCGCCAACGCCATCGACACCGGGCAGTACGACCTGGGCCTGGTGGTCGGGTTCGACAAGCACCCGCGCGGCGCGTTCGCGCCGGACCCGTCGGTCCTCGGTCTCGGTCAGTGGTACGGCGACATCGGCCTGATGCTGACCACGCAGTTCTTCGCCATGAAGATCAAGCGCTACATGCACGACCACGACATCTCGCTGTCGACCCTCGCGAAGGTCGCGGTAAAGGCCTACGCCAACGGGGCGCGCAACCCGAACGCCTGGCGTCGTACGCCGCGCACCGAAGCGGAGGTGCTGGGTGCGCGGATGCTCAACTACCCGCTCACCCAGTACATGCTGTGCTCGCCCAACGAGGGCGGGGCCGCGGTCGTGGTCTGCCGCGCCGACCACGCCCACCGCTACAGCCCGCGGCCGGTGTACCTGCGCGGGGTGGGACTGCGGACCCGGCGGTTCGGCTCGTTCGAGGTGATGGCGCCGTGGCTGCCCATCGAGCAGGCCGACGCCCCAACTGTCGACGCGGCCAAGGCCTGTTTCGAGGCAGCGGGCATCGGGCCGGAAGAGGTCGACGTCGCCCAGATCCAGGACGGCGAGGTCGGGGCCGAGATCATGCACATGGCCGAGAACGGGTTGTGCAAGGACGGCGAGCAGGAGGCGCTGATCCAGGCCGGCGAGACGCAGATCGGCGGCCGGCTCCCGATCAACACCGACGGCGGTCTGCTCGCCAACGGCGAGCCGATCGGAGCGTCCGGGCTGCGCCAGGTCTACGAGACCGTCCTGCAGCTGCGCGGACTCGCCGGCGAACGCCAGGTCCCGGGTGAGCCGAAGGTGGGATACACGCAGGTCTATGGCGCACCGGGCACCGGAGCGACCACACTTCTGACCACCTGACCGGTGGACGTGCTGATCGAGGGGGGCGAATGACGCTCGCGGATGCCGACAAGACCACCGGCGCTGAAAGCGAGGTGGCGGACACCGACGCACCCGAGACGCGGATCGCTCTGCGGCTGGTCGCCGGGATCCTGCTGTCGGTGCTGTCCGGCGTGCTCGCCGGGTTGTCGTTCGAGGGCTTCCACATCTGGCCGTTCATCTGGTTCGCGTTCGTGCCCGCGCTCGTCGCGCAGTACCACGTGCTGCCGCGACGCTGGTCCGGGCTCGGGCTCGGCATCTCGATCGGCCTGATGTTCCAGATCTATCTCGGCCCCGGGCTCGCCGACGGCGACGTCGGCTGGTACCTGAAGATCTACGGCCTCTGGATCGCGATCATCGTCGCGCTGCTGGTCGGGCGCAGCCGCAGCTTCCACGAGCGCACCAACTACCGGTGGTGGCTGGTGTCGGCGCCGCTCGCGTGGGTGGCCATCGACTTCCTGCGTACGACGGCGACCGAGGTCGCTGCCGGAACCTGGGGGATGGTCGCCTACGCGATGTACGCCCAGCCCTCGTTCCTGCAACCGGTCGCGATCTTCGGCATCCACGGCATGAACCTGCTGATCCTGCTGGTCAACTGGGGCCTGGCCGGTCTGGTGCTCGCGCGGCTGCAGCACCGGCGCCCGACCTGGTCGCCGGTCGCGATCCCGTGGCGCCGAGCGGTCGCCTGGGCCGGCGCGGTGGCCGTCGTCGTCCTGGCCTGGGGGGTGACGAGCGTCGCGATGCTGAAGCATCCCGCGCCGACGCTGCGGGTCGCTGCGATCCAGCCAGGGTCGTGGACCGAGGCCGGTGGCGACATCAGCAAGGCCGAAGAGCTGCGGCACGACATCGCCCAGACCCGGTTCGCCGCTGCCCAGGGAGCCAAGCTCGTGGTGTGGCGTGAGGGTGGCCTCGATTTCGACCCGACGACCAGCCCGCGCGGCGCGGTGATCGCCAACCTCGCGCGCAGCACCGGGACCTACATCGCGGCCGGCTGGTACACGAAGGAGGACGGCCAGCGGCTCAACGAGGTCGCCACCTTCGGCCCGGACGGCAAGCTGCTCGGCACCTACGGCAAGACCCATCCCGGGACGTTCGCCGGCGACTACAGCGACTGGCGCGGGCACTACCTGGTCTACCAGGCGCCGTTCGCCCGGTTCGGTTCGATCATCTGCTTCGATCTCGACTTCACCGACTCGGCCCGCGACGTGGCGAAGCTCGGCGCGCAGGTGCTGGCCGTCTCCTCCAACGACGTGCAAGGGATCGCCGACAAGCACTACACCCACCTGGTGTTCCGCGCGATCGAGACGCGGACGTCCGCGGTCAAGGCGGACTCGACGTACGACTCGGCGGCGATCGATTCGTACGGCCGCATCCTCGCCAAGCACGTCACGCCGGACGGGTCGGCCTACACGCTCGTGGCTGACGTCCCGGTCGGCTCCGGCAAGACGCCCTACGTCTCGATGGGCGACTGGCTCGGCTGGGTGGCGGTGGCCGCGATGGCGGGCTTCGGCATGCTGTCCGTCGTGACGCGGGTCCGTCGCCGGCGTGCCGCCCAGTCCGTCTAGTCCTTCGGAAGGACGATCCCCGCGGCCTCGCGATCCCAGGTCGACGCGGTGAGACCGCGCTCCCGCAGCAGGAACTTCTGTACCCGGAAGGTCCCGTCGGTCTTCGGCAGCTCAGGCACGAACTCGATGTAGCGCGGGATGTGGAAGCGCGGCATCCGCGGGATCAGCCACTCGACGAGCGCTTCCGCGGTGAGCTGCGAGTCCGCGGTGCGCACGATCACCGCCAGCACGTCGTCCTCGGTCAGTTCCGACGGCACCCCGAGGACGGCGGTCTCGGCCACCTCCGGGTGTGCGTTGATTCCCGCCTCGACCTCGAACGAGGAGATGTTCTCGCCACGGCGTCGCAGTGCGTCCTTGCGCCGGTCCACGAAGTAGAACCAGCCGTCCTCCTCGACGAACGCGTCACCGGTGTGGAACCAACCGTTGCGCCAGGCTTGCGCGGTCGCCTCGGGCATCGCCCAGTACCCCGCGTTCATCACCCACGGGTCGCCGGAGCGGACGATCAGCTCGCCGATGGTGCCGGGCGGGACGGGTTCGTCGTGCTCGTCGACGATCCGGGCCTCGTAGTACGGCGGTCCCTCGCGACGGCGCCCGCAGGTCCGCGGGTTGGGCGGGTCCCAGCCGGTGGTGAGCGGAAATCCGATCTCGGTCATGCCGTATCCACTGCAGACCCGCTTGATGCCGAACCGCTCCTTGAACTCCTCGATGTTGGGCAGCATCGGGCCCATCATCAGCTGCTCGAGCGGGTTGTCGGCGTCGTCTGGCTGCGGCGGCATCATCAGCAGGATCGCGGCCATCGGGCCGAGTAGCGCGCCGCCGCGGACGTTGTGCTGGCGGATGTCGTTCCAGTACTCAGTAGGGCTGAACGACTCGCGGATGACGAGGTAGCCCCCGGGGATCGCCGCGTTGTAGAGGCTGATCTTTCCCGAGAGGTGGAAGGCGGGGGAGACGGCGTAGTAGGGCTCGCGGTCGCCGATCAGGTCCGCCGGCAGGATGAGCGGCGACTGGTAGAGCTCGCCCCACGGGACGAGCACGCCCTTCGACGGCCCGGTAGTGCCGGACGTGTAGAT
>CAZEAM010000152.1:0-7140 GCA_964510285.1 uncultured Frankiaceae bacterium
TCCGAGTCGTCGACGACAGCGAACAAGCCGCCGTCGTCGTGAACCGTCTCGCCGCGCTCGACCCGATCGGCGAGGCGGCCGCGCGTGGGCTCGCGGTAGCCGTACCAGTTGAACTCACCGGCGGCGTCGGGGTCTTCGTGCTGACGATCGAGGAACGCGACGTCGGCGGCGGTCACCGGTCGAAGCCTCGTCACGCCGGCACCACGTGAACCGCCGGGTCCCCGAGGCCCGCGAGCGCGCCCCGGTCGACCTGGTCAGCGGCAGTCACCACCACCGCCGCTTCCAGCCGGGTCGCGCCGCTGGAGGCGGCAGCCGCAACGGCAGCCTCCAGCGCGGTCAGCGACAGCCCCGGGAGCGCGACCGTCGCCGCGACGTACGTGCGGCCGATGTCGTCACGCACCGCGGCGCCTTCCGCGGCGGCCAGCCGGGCGCGGGCAGAGCGGGCGAGGGTGACGAGCTTCTCGTCCTCTTCGGTCACGGGGTACAGGCTACGAAGCGGTCCGGCTAATCAACACTGTGCCGACCTGGTTGCGGCGCCCCTTGGCCGCCTCCGCGACGAAGTGCAGTCCCTGGCAGTCGGCCGACGCGCCGGCGATCGGCACCCGGCCGAGCTCGGCGGCGAGCAGGCCGCCGACCGTCTCGACGTCCTCGAGATCGAACTTCACGCCGAACCGCTCTTCGAGATCGTCGATCGGCAGCCGCACACTGACCCGCACCGAACCGTCGTCGAGCTCTTCGACCCGCGGGCCCTCGCGGTCGTACTCGTCGGCGATCTCACCGACGATCTCCTCGAGGATGTCCTCGATCGTCACCAGACCGGCGGTGCCGCCGTACTCGTCGATCAAGATCGCGACGTGGACCTGCTTCGCCTGCATGTCGCGCAGCAGCTCGTCGACCGGCTTGGAGTCGGGAATCAGGAACGCCGGACGCATCACGTCGTCGACCCGGTCGGTCGTGTGCCCGTCGCCGTCATAGGCGCGTCGCGCCAGGTCCTTGAGGTAGGTGACGCCGACGACATCGTCCTCGTTGTCCCCGATCACCGGGATGCGGGAGAAGCCGCTGCGCAAGGCGAGTGAGAGCGCCTGGCGGACGGTCTTGTTGCGCTCGATCCAAACCATGTCGGTACGCGGAACCATGACTTCGCGGGCGAGTGTCTCGCCGAGCTCGAAGACCGAATGGATCATCTCGCGCTCACTGCGCTCGATGACCTGCCGCTCTTCGGCGAGATCGACCAGGTCACGTAGCTCGGCCTCGGAGGTGAAGCCGGAGTCCCGGGACAGCCGGCCCGGGACGAGCGCACTGCCGACCGTGATCAGGACCCGGGTGACGGCACCGGTGACCACGCCGAGGGCCAGCACGATGCCCGACGCCGCAAGCGCCAGCCGGTCCGACCGTTGCCGGCCCAGCGTTCGCGCGGCGACGCCGACCACGACGTAGTGCACGACCGCCATCCCGACGCCGACGATGAGAACGGCCTCCCACAGCTCATGCAGACGGCGGTAGCAGACGAGGGCGGCGATCGTGGTCGCCAGCATCTCCGCGCCGGTCCGGGCCAGCAGCAGCACGTTGAGGTTGGTCGCGGCATCGCCGACCACCCGCTCGAGGCGCTTGGCTCCCCGCCGGCCATCGCGCACCATCTCCTCGACCCGCAGCCGCGACACGTGGGCCAGCGCGGTCTCCGCGATCCCCAACGCGGCGGCGACGAGCAGCAGGAGTGCGGCGAGGACCAGCGCCCATGCGTCCGAGGTCGTCATTTCGTCCGCTTGCCACCCGAGCGTGACCAGGCCTCGAGCAGCCGGGTCTGCAGCCCGAACATCTCGCGCTCCTCAGCAGTGTCGCCGTGGTCGTAGCCGAGCAGATGCAGGATGCCGTGGGTACAGAGCAGGTCGAGCTCGTCGGCCACCGAGTGGCCGGCCTTCTTCGCCTGCTTGGCCGCGACCTCAGGACAGAGCACGACGTCGCCGAGCAGCGTCGGGGGGAGGTCGCCGCTGTCCATGTCGTCGCGCTGGTCGTTCAGCTCGTCCATCGGGAACGCGAGGACGTCGGTCGGTCCCGGCTCGTTCATGAAGTGGACGTGCAGCGCGCTCATCGCATCGACCTCGACGAGCCGGATCGACAGCTCGACGAGCGGGTTGACCTTCATCTCGGTGAGGACGAAGCGGGCGAGCCGTTCGATCGCGTGTACGTCGACGTCGGCGCCTGACTCGTTGGCGATCTCGATGCTCATGACGCGGTGATGACGACGCGCTCAGTGGCCACGCGACGGTTTGCGCTTTGCCGCGGTCGTCCCCTTCGCCGGCGTGCTCGCCTTCTCGGCGAGCGCGTCGTACCGGGCGTACGCATCGATGATGTCGCCGACCAGCTTGTGCCGGACGACGTCGTGGGAGGTCAGCTGGCAGAAGTGCACGTCGTTGATGCCGTCGAGGATCTCCTGCACGACCCGAAGTCCACTGCGCATCCCGGTCGGCAGGTCGACCTGGGTGACGTCGCCGGTCACGACCATCTTCGAACCGAAGCCGAGCCGGGTGAGGAACATCTTCATCTGCTCAGGGCTGGTGTTCTGCGCCTCGTCGAGCACGATGAACGAGTCGTTGAGGCTTCGACCGCGCATGTACCCGAGCGGCGCCACCTCGATCACCCCGGAAGCGAGGAGCCGCGGGATCGACTCCGGGTCGACCATGTCGTGCAGCGCGTCGTAGAGCGGCCGGAGGTAGGGATCGATCTTCTCGCTGAGCGTTCCCGGCAGGAAGCCGAGCCGCTCGCCGGCCTCCACCGCGGGCCGAGTCAGGATGATGCGATTGACCTGCTTGGCCTGAAGCGCCTGCACCGCCTTGGCCATTGCGAGATAGGTCTTTCCGGTGCCGGCCGGCCCGATGCCGAACACGATCGTGTGCTTGTCGATGGCATCGACGTAGCGCTTCTGGTTCAGCGTCTTGGGCCGGATCGTGCG
Organism: uncultured Frankiaceae bacterium; assembly: GCA_964510285.1. GTDB lineage: Bacteria > Actinomycetota > Actinomycetes > JAFAQI01 > JAFAQI01 > DASZTV01. Next base: position 2,951 of record CAZEAM010000152.1, read on the forward strand.
GCCCCGGCTGGACAGGATGTTGAGGCTCAGCACCTCGGCCGGGTGCTCCTCGGTCTCCTGACGAAGCATCGCCAGAGAGTGCCGGACCGCGTCGGCGCTGAGAACGTCTCCGGTGTCGAGCAGCGCGACGAGCTCTTCGAACAGCCGGGCGGCGAGCTCCACCTCATCGGCCGGACCACTGAGCGTGATCTCGTTCCCGCGGACGTGGACGTCGCAGTGCAGCGACGCTTCGATGATCCGCAACAGCTCGTCACTCGAGCCCAGCAGGGTCACCATGCTGTGCGCGCCTGGTACGACGATCCGCGTCGACGTCGTACTCGCCTGTGGCCTGGTTGCCATGTCTGAGATCAAGACTAGGCCGCGAGGCGGCTACCGCGCATGCGGTCAGCCCGGTGGCCACCCCATCTGGCGCCCGCCCAGCACGTGGACGTGGCAGTGAAAGATGGTCTGGAAGGCATCCGCGCCCGTGTTCGCCACCAGGCGGTAGCCGGACTCCGCAATCCCCTCGATCGCGGCGACCTCGTCGGCCAGCCGGATCAGGTCGGCGACGTCGACGTCACCCGCGGCCGCCACCGCGGCGATGTTCGGGTAGTGCTCGCGCGGGATCACCTGGACGTGGGTCGGCGCCTGCGCAGCGATGTCGCGGAACGCGATCGCGGTGTCGGACTCCGCGACGATGTCCGCCGGCACCTCGCCGGCCACGATCTTGCAGAACAGGCAGTCCGGATCACTCTTGGGCATCATCCGACCCTAAGCCCACCGGGTGCGGACGCAGATGGCGGAGAGAGCCGCGACGCCCGCGGTCGAGCTGCGCAGGACGGTCGAACCCAACCGGACCGGCTGCGCGCCGGCAGCGGTCAGTGCGGTGAGCTCGTCGTCGGCGATGCCACCCTCCGGGCCGACCACGACGACGACCTCGCGCTTTCCGGTCAGATCGATGGCGGCGAGCGAGCCGGTCGCCGACTCGTGCAGGACGACGGCGACGTCGGTGACCTCGATCCGCTCGACCAGGTCGGCGATGGTCACCGGGCCGGTGACCTCCGGCCACCAGCACCGCCGGGCTTGTTTCGACGCGGCGTCCACGGTCGACCGCCACTTCGCTGCGGTCCGGTCGGTCCACTTCGCGACACTGCGAGCCGCGCTCCATCCGATGACCGCATCGACACCGACCTCGGTCATCGCCTCGACGGCCGCTTCGTCGCGACCACCCTTGGCCAACGCCTGCGCGACCACGAGTCGCGGCGTCGGCAACGGCTCTTCGACGACGCGCACGACGTCGACGTCGAGTGCGCCGCGACGGACCTCGCCCACCACGCCTTCCCAGCGCATGCCGTGTCCGTCGGTGAGCCAGATCGGCTCACCGGGCCGCAGGCGCAGTACGTCGGCGGCGTGATGACCCTCGGCGCCGTCGAGCGTGATCAGGTCGGTACGCGCGGCGTCGGTCGACGCCCGGAACATGGGCGGGGTCACGCGCTACTTGAACGCGTCGCGCAGGCGCGAGAACAGCCCGCCATTGCCGGCGGTCGGGTTACTCACCGTGATCTCCGGGTGCTCCTCGCCGCGCACTGTCGCGAGCTCGCGCAAGATGCGCTCCTGCTCGGCGTCGAGCTTCGTCGGCGTGACGACGTCGTAGTGCACGTGCAGGTCCCCACGACCCACGCTGCGGTTCAGGTGCGGAACCCCTCTGCCTTTGAGCGTCGTGACGCTGCCGCTCTGGGTCCCTGGCTTCACGACGAGCCGCTCCTCGCCGTCCAACGTGGCGAGGGCGACCTCGGTGCCGAGCGCAGCCGCGGTCATCGGCACCTCCACCCGGCAGTGCAGGTCGTCGCCCTCCCGCACGAACGACGGGTGCGGGCGCTCGCGCACCTCGACGTACAGGTGCCCGGCCGGGCCGCCACCCGGGCCGACCTCGCCCTCGCCGGCGAGCCGCAGCCGCATCCCGTCCTCGACGCCCGCAGGCACCTTGACCGTGACCGTACGGCGAGCCCGCACCCGCCCGTCGCCCGCGCAGTCCGGGCACGGGTTGCGGATCTTCGTGCCGAAGCCGCCGCAGTCCGGGCACGGGCGCGACGTGACCAGCTGTCCGAGCAGTGACCGCTGCACCGACTGCACCTCACCTCGGCCCTTGCAGGTGTGGCAGGTCTCGGGGTGGGTTCCGGGGGCGGTGCCGGCGCCGTTGCACTTCGTACAGCGGACGGCGGTGTCCAGGGTGATGTCGCGGGTCGTCCCGAACGCGGTGTCGGCAAGGTCGAGCTCGATCCGGATCAGCGCGTCGGCCCCTGGCTGCACCCTCGGCCGCGGCCCACGCGAGCCCATCCCGCTCGCCCCGCCGAAGAAGGCGTCCATGATGTCGGCGAACCCGCCGAACGGCCCGGCGGCACCGGCTCCCCCACCGCCGGAGGACAGCGGGTCGCCACCGAGGTCGAACATCTGCCGCTTCTGCGGATCGGAGAGCACCTCGTAGGCCGCGGTGACCTCTTTGAAGCGCTCCTGCGCCTCCGCGCTCGGGTTGACATCCGGGTGCAGCTCGCGAGCAAGCTTGCGGTAGGCCTTCTTGATCTCATCCGCCGTCGCGGTCGGCGAAACCCCGAGGATCGCGTAGTAGTCGCGGCTCGCCATCAGCTGCTCTCGGCGAGGATCTGGCCGACGTAGCGAGCCACCGCACGCACCGCTCCCATCGTCCCCGGATAGTCCATGCGGGTCGGCCCAACGATCCCCAACGAGGCGAACGACGCGGCCTCCGTTCCGTACCCGGTCGACACGACCGACGCGGTGTGCAGGCCCTCGTGCGGGTTCTCCTCGCCGATGCTGACGTGCACGTCACGGTCCCCGGTCTCGCCGAACAGCCGGAGCAGTACGACGTGCTCCTCCAGCGCCTCGAGCACCGGGTGGATCGAGCCGGGAAAGTCCAGCGCCGTGCCGCGCGCCAGGTTCGCCGTACCGGCCATCACGACCCGCTCGTCGACGTGCTCGACCAGCGTCTCGAGCACGGTGGCCAGCACGGCGGTGACGTTGGCACGGGCGTCAGCGGCGACCGCTTCGGGAAGGTCGGCGAGCAAGGTCGGGGCGTCCGCCAGCGGGTGCCCGGCAATCCGCGCGTTGAACCGCGCTCGCAGGTCAGAGATGTCCTCCTCACCGAGCATCCCGGGAAGCTCGACGATCCGCTGCTCGACCCGGCCCGAGTCGGTGATCAGCACGACCATCACCCGCGTCTCGGACAGGCCGACCAGCTCGATGTGGCGCACGGCGGATCGCGAGAGTGACGGGTACTGGACGACGGCCACCTGCCGGGTGAGCTGAGCCAGCAGCCGCACCGTGCGGTTGACCACGTCGTCGAGACCGACCGCCCCGCCGAGGAACCCCTCGATCGCCCGTCGTTCCGGGGCGCTCAGCGGCTTGACCGTCGACAGCTTGTCGACGAACAGCCGATACCCCTTGTCGGTGGGCACCCGGCCCGCGCTCGTGTGTGGCTGGGTGATGTAGCCGTCGTCCTCGAGCGCCGCCATGTCGTTGCGGATCGTGGCCGGGGACACGCCGAGCCGATGCCGCTCGACCAGGGCCTTGGAGCCGACCGGCTCGTTGGTCGACACGTAGTCCTCGACGATGGCGCGCAGCACGTCGAGCTTGCGATCCTCGACCACCGCCGCACCTCCTCGCCGACTGGCACTCCCGGGGCCTGAGTGCCAAGTCTAACAACCGGCAGGATCAGCCGCGAGCGAACGCGAAGGGTGCGCGGTGCCTCGCCGCCGGGTCCTGCTCGTCGCCTGCGGGGTGGTCGTGGCCCTCGGGGGCGGGCTCGCACCGGCACCGGCCTCCGCACGATCGCCGGGCGGGTGCGCGGCGTCTCGGCCGGCACCGCACGCTCCGGCGACCGGTACGGCGTCGCGGCATGCCGACCTGCGGGTGATCGGGATCCAGTACCACCAGCAGGTGCGCAACGTCGCCAGCTACGCGACCTTCCGCCGCGCGATGACCTGCCTGGTGCGCGAGTACGTCCTGCCGCTGCGGCGCCCGGGCGTCCCGACCCTGGTGGTGTTCGACGAGGACATCGGCCTGATGACGATCGCCACCGGCGCACGGGGTGCACTCGTCCGCGAGCAGGCGGGCAGCCCGCTGCGCGCTCCGGCCGGCGACAAGCAACCGCTCGCAGCCGCAGCCGCCCTCGGCATGCTCAACGCGGCGTACGCCCC
>CAZEAM010000153.1:0-10412 GCA_964510285.1 uncultured Frankiaceae bacterium
GGCCGGGACGCTGCCGATGCCGGTGAACGACGGGGTGGGCCGGGCCGCGTCGGCGCCGATCCGCGGTGGAGTCGGGGGGGTGGTGCCGCCCGACGGCCCGGAGCCGCCGGTGGGGGCGGACTCCTCGCGGGCGGTGTACGAGCCGAGCACCTTCTCGCGGTTGGACTTGCTCGGCGGCTGGCCGCCGTCGAAGCCGGCCGCGATGACGGTGACCCGCACCTCGTCGCCGAGCGCGTCGTCGATGACCGCGCCGAAGATGATGTTGGCCTCCGGGTGGGCCGCCTCGGCGACCAGCTGCGCCGCCTCGTGGATCTCGAACAGCCCGAGGTCGCTGCCACCGGAGACGTTCATGAGCACGCCGTGGGCGCCTTCGATCGATGCTTCGAGCAGCGGCGAGGCGATCGCGCCCTCGGCCGCGACCAGCGCCCGGTCGTCGCCGCGCGCCGAGCCGATGCCCATCAGCGCGGTGCCCGCGCCGGACATGATGCCCTTGACGTCGGCGAAGTCGACGTTGATCAGCCCCGGCGTGGTGATCAGGTCGGTGATGCCCTGCACACCGGAGAGCAGGACCTGGTCGGCGGAGTGGAACGCCTCGAGGACGCTGACCCGCTTGTCGCTGATCGACAGCAGCCGGTCGTTCGGGATCACGATCAGGGTGTCGACCTCTTCGCGCAACGCCGCGATGCCTTCCTCGGCCTGCACCGAGCGCCGCTTGCCCTCGAACCCGAACGGGCGGGTGACCACGCCGATCGTCAGGGCGCCGAGCTCGCGGGCGATCCGGGCCACGACCGGCGCGCCGCCCGTGCCCGTGCCGCCGCCCTCGCCGGCGGTGACGAAGACCATGTCGGCCCCCTTGAGGACCTCCTCGATCTCCTCGACGTTGTCCTCCGCGGCCTGCCGGCCGACCGCCGGGTCGGCGCCGGCGCCGAGGCCACGGGTCAGGTCGCGCCCGACGTCGAGCTTGACGTCGGCGTCGCTCATCAGCAGCGCCTGCGCGTCGGTGTTGACCGCGATGAACTCGACCCCTTTGAGGCCGACCTCGATCATCCGGTTCACCGCGTTGACGCCACCGCCACCGATGCCGACGACCTTGATGACGGCCAGGTAGTTCTGCGGTGCAGCCATGAGCTCTTCGTCCTCCGATAGATCGGGCACTGCCTGGGTGTTCGGCGGTGTTCAGCGGTGGCCGCACGCCGGCGACCCGGGGAAGGTGTCGCCGACACTGCGGCCACTCTCAACCTCGACTTCAGGGTTGGGCTCACCCCGCTCGAAGCCCGGGGACATTAGGCCGGATCCGCAACGGCGGTCAAGGCCGGATCTACCCGTCCCCGTTCAACACCCTCATAAGTTCACTTTCCCTGGAGTCTCTACCTCAACTCAAAGATCACCATCACGTTCGGCCAAGATGCGCGACCGAGACCGCCAGGCATAGGCGGCGGACAGGTCGCGGCGCGACACTAAGGAGCGAGCCCAAGGCCTTGGGCGAGCGACCCGTCGCGCGCGAGTTGTCCGCCGCCTATGCCCCACCCGCAAGCTCGTCAAGCACCGCGGGGCCGATCATGGTCACGTCGCCGGCGCCGATCGTGACCACCACGTCGCCCGGGCGGCACAGGCCGGCGACCAGCGCCGGAACTGCCGACCAGGACGGCTCGAAGTGGACCTGCTCGGGCGGCAACGGCACCGCGGAGGCGATCAGCGCGCCGGTGACCCCCGGCAGCGGGTCCTCACGGGCCGCGTAGACCTCCATCACCACGACCAGGTCGGCGGCGCCGAGCGCGGCGCCGAACTCGGCGGCGAAGGCCTCGGTCCGGCTGTAGAGGTGGGGCTGGAAGACCGCGACGACCCGGCCGTTGCCGGCCACCCCCCGGGCCGCGACCAGCGCGCCGCGGGACAGCTCGGTCGGATGGTGGGCGTAGTCGTCGAAGACCCGCACTCCCCCGGCGATGCCCTTCAGCTCGAAGCGTCGCCGGGCGCCGAAGAAGCCGGCGAGGCCGCGCGCCATGTCGGCGAACGGCAGGCCGACGGCAAGCCCGAGTCCCAGCGCACCCGCGGCGTTGACCGCGTTGTACGGCCCGGGCACCCGCAGCGCCACCTGCCCCAGCCGCCGCCCGCCGGCCACCAGGTCGAAGGTGGAGCCGGTGCCGGCGAGCTCGAGGCGGTCCACCCGGACGTCGGCGTCGTCGGAGCGGCCGAAGGTGCGCACCTCCAGGTCACGGGCCCGAGCCAGGTCGACCAGCGCCCGCGAACCCGGGTCGTCGGCTCCTAGCAGGACGGGGGCGCCCGGGTCGATCCGGGCCACGAACCCTTCGAACGCGGCGCGCACCGCGCCCGGGTCGCCGTAGTTGTCGAGGTGGTCGGACTCGACGTTGGTGATCACGGCGCCCTGCGGGGACAGCAGCAGGAAGGACTGGTCGCTTTCGTCGGCCTCCGCGACGAAGTACTCACCGCTGCCGTGGTGCGCGTTCGACCCGGGCTCGTTGAGGTCGCCGCCGATCGCGTAGCTGGGGTCGCGGCCGCACGCCTGCATCGCGACCGCCAGCATCGAGGTGGTCGTGGTCTTGCCGTGCGTCCCGGCGACCGCGAGCCCGATCCGGTCGGTCATCACCGACGCGAGCGCCGCGGCCCGCGGCAGCACCCGGCGACCCGACGCCCGCGCGTGCTCGAGCTCGGGGTTGGACGCGCGGATCGCGCTGGACACGACGACCGTGTCGGCGAGGTCGGCGTGCGCCGGGTCGTGGCCGACGCTGACCTCGGCGCCGACCGCGCGCAGGGCGGCGATCGCGGCCGAGTCCTTGGCGTCACAGCCGCTCACGGTCAGCCCGTGGGCGAGCAGGATCCGGGCGATCCCGCTCATCCCGGCCCCGCCGATCCCCATCAGGTGAACGTGGCCGAGCTCGGCCGGGGCGGGGATCTCGGCCGGCGAGTCGACCAGGCCGCTCATCGAGAACCTCCAGCGATCGCGGCACGCACCAGGTCGGCCAGCTCCCGGTCGGCGTCGAGGCGGCCGAAGCCGCGCGCGGCCTCCCCCATGGTGCGGCGACGCTGCTCGTCGGCGAGCAGCGGGAGCAGGTTGGCCCGCAACCAGCCGGGGGTGAGCTCGGCGTCGGCGACCAGCAGGCCGCCGCCGGCCGCGACGACCGGCTCGGCGTTGAGCCGCTGCTCGCCGTTGCCGACCGGCAGCGGGACGTAGACCGCCGGCAGTCCGAGCGCGGTCAGCTCGCTCACCGTGTTGGCCCCCGCCCGGCCGACCACGAAGTCCGCCGCGGCGTACGCCAGCTCCATGTGGTCGACGTAGTCCACCGCGACGTAGCGGGGTGGCGACCCGCTGTCGGCGACCCGGACCTGCTTGCCGGCGCCGGAAACGTGCAGCACCTGTACGCCGGCCGCGCGCAGGTCGGCGGCGAGCTCGGGCAGCACCTCGTTGAGCCGCTGGGCCCCCAGCGACCCGCCGAACACCAGCAGCGTGGTCGGCGCGGCGTCGAGCCCGAACGACGCCCGCGCCGCGGGCCGGATCGCCTCCGGTCGCAGCGCGACGATCTCCGAGCGCAACGGCAGCCCGGTGCGCACCGCGTGCCGCAGCGGCGTACCGGGGAAGCTCACCGCCACGTAGCGGGTCAGCCGCGCGCCGAGCCGGTTGGCGAAGCCGGGGCGGCTGTTCTGCTCGTGTACGACGATCGGCACCTTGGCCTGCCGGGCCGCGAGGTAGGCCGGGGCGGCCACGTAACCGCCGAAGCCGACCACCACGTCGGCGCCGATCTCCTCGATCGCCCGGCGGGCGGCCCGGACCGCCCCGCGCAGGTTGCCGGGCAGCCGCACCAGGTTCAGCGAGGGGCGGCGCGGCAGCGGCACCTTGGGCACCGGGTGCAGCCGGTAGCCGCGGGCCGGCACGAGCCGGGCCTCGAGTCCGGACCGCGTGCCGAGCGCCACGATCTCGGTGGCCGGATCGTCGGCGACCAGCCGGTCGGCGAGGGCGAGCAGCGGCGACACGTGACCGGCACTGCCACCACCCGCCTGCACCGCCTTCACCCGGGCAGTCTCCCCGGTTACCGGGCGCGGGCCGGTCGGGAGGCGCCCTTCGCGCTGCGCGCCGGCCGCGATCCGCGCCGGGCCGAGCGGCGCGCGGCCAGTGCCCGCGCCGTCGCCGGCTCGTTGCGGGCGAACGAGATCAGCATCCCGATCGCGAACATCGTCGGCAGCAGCGCCGACCCGCCGAACGACACCAGCGGCAGCGGGATACCGGTGATCGGCAGCAGCCCGACGACCGCGCCCATGTTGACCAGCGCCTGCCCGAGCAGCCACGCGGTGATCCCGGCGACCGCGAGCTGGCTGAACCGGTCGCGGCAGCGTTGGGCCGTGCGGATCGCGGCGTACGCCAGCAGCCCGAACAACGCGAGCACGAGCAGCGTGCCGAGCAGCCCGAGCTCCTCGCCGATGATCGCGAAGATGTAGTCGGTGTAGGTGTTGGGCAGGTAGCCGAACTTCTCGCGGCTGCCGCCCAGCCCGACCCCGAACCAACCGCCGGAGGACAGCGCGTACAGCCCCTGGCAGGCCTGGTAGCCGATCGAGAGCGCGTGCTGCTGGGCGCACGGGTCGCGGAAGCCGACCAGCCGCTGCATGCGGTACGGCTCGGTGATCGCCAGCACGGCGGCCAGCCCGCCGAGACTGAGACCCAGCTTGGCGAACAGCCCGAGCGGCGCGCCGGCGGTGAACAGCAGCGCCAGCAGCACGAGCATCAGCACGATCGTGGTGCCCATGTCCGGCTCGGCCATGACCAGCAGGGCCATCAACAGCGCCACCGGCAGCAGCGGCACCAACAGGTGCTTCGGGTCGGCGAGCAGCTTCTCCTTGCGGGCGAGCAGGTCCGCGCCCCACAGCACCAGGGCGAGCTTGGCCGGTTCCGAGGGCTGCAGCTGCAAGCCCGCGCCGAGCGGGATCCACCGGGTCGCGCCGGAGACGTTCTGGCCGATGCCCGGCACCAGCACGGCGCACAGCAGGACCAGCGACAGCAGCATCAGGGGGTAGGCGACCGCGCGGTAGGCCCGGACCGGCAGCCGCGCGCCGAGCAGCAGGACCGGGATACCGATCAGGACCCACAGCGCCTGCCGCCCGGCGATGGTGAACGACGACCCGCTCGAGGTGAACGACGTCACGCTCGACGCCGACAGGACCATGATCAGGCCGAGGATCAGCAGGGCGGACGCGGTGCCGATCAGCAGGTAGTACGACGCCTGCGGGCGGCCGGCCAACGCGACCAGGTTGGCCAGGGAGGAGGCCGGACCGGCCGGCTTGCGGGCGCGCGGGCGCCGGGTCGCGATGGTGGTGACGCTCATCGGGCAGCGGTCACTTCAGGTGTTCGATGATCCGGCGGACGGCAGCGGCGTACCGGTCCCCACGGTCGGCGTAGTCACGGAACATGTCCATGCTCGCCGCGGCGGGAGCGAGCAGCACCGTGTCCCCGGGCTGGGCCAGCTCCGCGGCCGCCTCCACTGCCTCATCCATCCCTGCAGTGTCTTCTGTCACGACCGTCACAACTGGCACATCCGCCGCGTGTCGCGCCAGAGCTTCGGCGATTTGCGCCCGATCCCGCCCGATCAGGACCACCCCGCGCAGCCGGCCGGCCTGCTCGGCGACCAGCGGCCCGACGTCGGCGCCCTTGAGCAGCCCGCCCGCGACCCACACCACGGAGGGGTACGCCGACAGGCTGGCGGCAGCGGCGTGCGGGTTGGTCGCCTTCGAGTCGTCCACCCAGGTCACGCCGCCGGCCTGGCCGACCACCTCGTTGCGGTGCCGGCCGGGGCGATACGCCCGCAGCCCGTCGCGCACCGCGGTCCACGGCAGCTCCTGGGTCAGGCCGAGCACCCGGGCGCTCGCCGCCGCGGCGACCGCGTTGGCCACGTTGTGCGGTCCCGACACGGCCAGCTCGGCCAGGGGCACGAGCTCCCAGCCCGGTCCGCGGCGCGCCGGTTCCGGCTCGTAGTCCGGTGACCAGCCGCTCATCGCGTCGACGATCACCCCGTCGACCACCCCGAACCCACCACCGGCCGGCTCGCCGACCGTGAACGGATGCGGCTCGTCGTTGGCCTGCTCGGCAAGACGGGTGACCAGCGGGTCGTCGGCGTTGTACGGCTGGCAGCCGCCGTGGCGCCAGACCGCCGCCTTCGCCGCGGCGTAGGCGTCCATCGAGCCGTGCCAGTCGAGATGGTCCTCGGCGATGTTGAGCACGACCCCGACATCCGGGGCCAGCTCGCGGCTCCAGTGCAGCTGGAAGCTGGACAGCTCGACCGCGACCACGTCGTACGGATCGGGGTCGAGCACCACGTCGATCAGCGGACGCCCCACGTTGCCGGCCGCGACCGCGCGGTACCCGGCGGCCTGCAGGATCGACTCGACCATGCCGACCGTCGTGGTCTTGCCGTTCGTGCCGGTGACCGCGACCCACGGCGCCGGGCCGGCCGCGCCCCGCCAGGGCCGCATCCGCCAGGCCAGCTCGGGCTCGCCGATCACCTCGATGCCGGCCCGCTGTGCCGCGGACAGCATCGGCTGACCGGGCCGCCAGCCCGGCGAGGTCACCACCAGGTCGGCGTCGACCGGCGACTCGGCGTCGCCGAGGCGCACCTCGGCACCGGCCGCCGCCAGCGGCGCGACGGCATCGCGCAACGCCTCGTCGTCGCGCGCGTCCACGACCAGCACCCGGCTGCCCCGACCCAGCAGCGCCCGGGCCACCGCGAGCCCCGACACCGCCGCACCCGCGACGGCAACCCGGCCGGGTACGACGAAGCGGCCCGGCTCGCTCATTTGAAGTTGAGGAAGGCGGCGTAGAACACGCCGAGGCCGAAGGCGACCGCGAGCCCGGCGATGATCCAGAACCGCACGATCACCGTGTTCTCCGACCAGCCGGCCAGCTCCCAGTGATGGTGGAACGGCGCCATCTTGAACACCCGCCGCCCGGTGGTGCGGAACGACGCGACCTGGATGATCACCGACAGCGTCTCGATCACGAACAGCCCACCCAGGATGAGCAACAACAGCTCGGTGCGGGTGGTGACCGCGAGGCCGGCCAGCAGCCCGCCGATCGCCAGCGAGCCGGTGTCGCCCATGAAGATGCGGGCCGGCGAAGCGTTCCACCACAGGAAGCCGAAACAGGCGCCCATCGCGGCAGCGGCGATCATCGCGAGGTCGAGCGGGTCGCGCACCGAGTAGCACGCGCCGGACGTGACCGTCACGCAGTTGTTGCCGTACTCCCAGAACGCGATGACCACGTACGAACCGAAGACCATGCAGGACGTGCCGCTGGCGAGGCCGTCGAGACCGTCGGTGAGGTTCACCCCGTTGGAGGTCGCGGTCACCATCAGGTAGGCCCAGATAACGAAGCCGATCGTGCCGAACGCCCATCCGTAGTCGCGGGTGAAGGACAGGTGCGTCGACGCGGGAGCCAGATGGTGCCGGTTCACGAAGTGGGTGGCCAGCACCCCGAACACGACCGCGACGACCGCCTGCCCGGCGAACTTCGCGAGCTTGGTCAGGCCGAGGCTGCGCTGCTTGCGGATCTTGATGAAGTCGTCGACGAAGCCCACCAGGCCGAGACCGGTCATCAGCAACAGGACGAGCAAGCCCGACGCGGTCGGCCCGCTCAGGAAGACCAGGTGGGCGGCGGCGTAGCCGAGCACGGTCGCCGCGATGATGACCGTGCCGCCCATCGTCGGGGTGCCGCGCTTGGTGTGGTGCGTGGTCGGACCGTCGTCGCGGATCAGCTGGCCGATGCCGTGGCGACGGAAGCTGCGGATCGCGAACGGCGTACCGATCAGCGAGATGACGAGGGCGACCAGAGCCGCGACGAAGACGTTCCTCACCCGACCAACGCCTCCGCTACCCGCCATAGCTGCACGGCGTTGGACGCCTTCACCAGCACGACGTCCTTCGGTCCCGCGCCCGACGCGACGGTGGCGGCCGCCTCGTCGGCGGTGCCCACCAGCACGCAGCTGCCCGACCAGCCCGGCGCCGAGGAGGCGCCGGCCGCAATGTCCTGCGCGCCCGCTCCGACCACCACAAGATGATCCACTCCGAGGTCGGCGACCGCGCGGCCGGTCGCCCGGTGCAGGGTGTCGGACTGCTCGCCCAGCTCGCGCATCTCGCCGAGCACGGCCCAGGTCCGCCCGCCCCGCGGTGCGGCCAGCCGCACGAGCGAGGTCAGCGCGGCGTACGTCGACTCCGGGTTCGCGTTGTAGGCGTCGTCGACCACGACCAGGCCGTCGGCGCGGCGCGCGAGCGCCATCCGGTGCGGGCTTTGCGGCCCGGCGCTTGCGAGCGCCGCGACCACCTCGGCCAGCGTCAAGCCCGCCTCGAGGCCGACCGCGGCGGCGGCGGCCGCGTTGCTCGCCTGGTGGCGGCCGTGCACGGCGAGCGCGACGTCGGCCGATCCGCTCGGTGTGGCCAGCCGGAACCGGGCCCGCGCCGAGTCGTCCTCGGCCAGCTCCTCGATCCGGACGTCCGCGGCGGCGTCCTCGCCGTAGGTGACCACCCGCGCCGTCGTCCGCTGCGCCATCGCGGCGACCAGCGGGTCGTCCCGGTTGAGGATCGCCACCCCCGCGGGGGGCAGCGCCTCCACCAGCTCGCCCTTCGCGCGCGCGATCGCCTCCTGCGAGCCGAACTCGCCGAGGTGGGCCTGACCGACGTTGAGCACTACCGCCACGTCCGGCCGGGCGATGCCGGCGAGGTAGCTGATGTGGCCCTCCCCGCGGGCGCTGTACTCGAGGACGAGGTGACGGGTCGACTCGTCGGTCGCCAGCACCGTCAACGGCAGGCCGATCTCGTTGTTGAACGACCCCTTCGCGGCGACGGTGGGCCCGCTGCACTGCAACACGGCTGCGATCAGGTCCTTGGTGGACGTCTTGCCGGACGAGCCGGTGACACCGCAGACCTCGACCGCCGGCCGGCGCCGCAGCAGCCCGCCGGCGAGGAAGCCGAGCGCCTTCTCGACGTCGTGGACGACAACCACCGGCTCGTCCACGGCACCGGACGTCATGGCGAGGACCGCGCCGCGCCGGATCGCGTCACCCACGAAGCGATGGCCGTCGACGTGCTCGCCGGGCAACGCGACGAACAGGCTTCCCGCAGACGCCTCGCGCGAGTCGATCACCACCGGCCCGCGCACGACCGCGGCCGGGTCGACCCGGTGCAGGCGACCGCCGGTGAGCGCGGCCACCTCGTCGGCGCGCATCGGGATCACGACGCCGTCCCGAGACTCGCCGCGATCGCGTCCCGCAGCACGACGCGGTCGTCGAAAGGTACGACGACACCACCGGTCTCCTGGCCCTGCTCGTGGCCCTTGCCGGCGACGACCAGCACGGCGCCGGGACGGGCCTGCCCGACCGCGATCTCGATCGCGCGGGCCCGGTCGGGCTGCACCGCGACCCGCGAGCCGGGTGGCAGGTCGCGCTGCATCGCGTCGAGGATCTCCGCCGGGTCTTCCGAGCGCGGGTTGTCATTGGTGAACACGCATGAGTCCGCGCCCAGCGCCGCGGCCCGGCCCATGAGCGGCCGCTTGTCGCGGTCACGGTCGCCGCCGCAGCCGAGGACCACCAGCACCCGCGCACCCGGCTCGGCGATCGCGCGCGCATCCTCGAGCACCGCGGTCACGGCGCGAGGGGTGTGCGCGTAGTCGACGAGTGCCAGGTAGGGCTGACCGACGTCGACGCGTTCCAGCCGGCCGGGCACGTTGCGCAGCGCCGCAACCCCGTCCCGCGCGGCCGCCGGGTCGATCCCGGCCTCGACCAGCATGAGATAGCCAAGCGCCGCGTTGGCCAGGTTCATCCCGCCGAGCAGGCTGCAGCCGACCACCACCTCACGGCCGTCCGCTGCCGCAAGGCGTACCGATCCGGGCTCGGTCGCGGTGGCCGGTGACGGGTCGAGGCGGCGCCAGTCGTGCTGTGAACGGTCACCGCCCGGGACGGCGGAGCCGGTGGTGGTGATCGGCACCTGCGCCTGTGCGGTCAGCCGCAGCCCCCACTCGTCCTCGACGCAGACGACGCCGCGACGCGAGTGCGACGGAGTGAACAGCTCGGCCTTCGCGGCGAAGTAGTCCGCCATGTCGTGATGGAAGTCGAGGTGGTCCTGCGACAGGTTCGTGAAGCCGGCCACGTCGAACACGACGCCGTCGACCCGGCCGAGCGCGAGCGCGTGGCTCGACACCTCCATGGCCACCGCGTCGACGCCTCGCTCCTTCATCACCGCGAGCAGAGCGTGCAGGTCGGTGGCCTCCGGCGTGGTGCGCGCGCTGGGTAGCACCTCGCCCACCACCCGGGTCTCGATGGTGCCCACCAGACCGGTCCGCAGACCCGCGGCCCGCAGGCCGGAGTCGACGAGGTACGCCGTCGTCGTCTTGCCGTTGGTGCCGGTCACGCCGAGCAGGGTCA
>CAZEAM010000154.1:0-2382 GCA_964510285.1 uncultured Frankiaceae bacterium
TGTGGGGGGGCGGGGCCCGGGGGGGGCCCGGGGTGTCGGGGGTGGGGGGGGCGGGCGGGCGGGGGGGCGGGGTCCGGCCGACGCCCACGACCCGGCCGACCAGGCCCGCCCCGCTGATCACCGTCAGGTTCTTGCGGATGCCGTTCACCGAGCCGCGGTTGATCTCGATCGTCGACTCGAAGCCGAACGCCGCGCCGTAGGCCGTGACCCGGGCCGCAACCGAGGTGAACTGGCCGAGCCCGGCGAGGTGCAGCAGGTTCTGCTCCTGCAGGTACTCCTGGCGCTCGACGGCCGACATCCGCAGCTGGGTCTGGAGCTCGGCGATCCGGCGGTGCAGGTCCTGGTTCTCGTGCTTGTAGCTACCGAGATGGCCCAGCGAGGAGAACCACGAGCCGATCGGGTGCACGACGTGGTCGACGCCGTCCTCGATCGGGCCGAACACCGTCGAGGCCGCCCTGCGGACTCCGCCGAGCGCCCCCGAGCGGTAGTCCAGCGTGATCAGCGTGAAGGCGCTCAGCAGCAGGAGGGTGAGGACCAGCCGCGCGCGGCGCCCATGCCTCACAGCTCAGCCCTCATGATCACGCGAACGTTATCGGCAGCTAGACGCCGCCGAGACTCGCCGGGTTGTTAGCGCCTTGGCTCAGAAATCAGCACCTGCTGCAGGGCTTCAAACTCCTCGACGCACTTGCCGGCGCCCATGGCCACCGAGTCCAGCGGGTTGTCGGTCACGTGGATCGGCATGCCGGTCTCGTGGCGCAGCCGCTCGTCCAGGCCGGTGAGCAGGGCGCCGCCTCCGGTGAGCACGATGCCGCGGTCCATGATGTCGCCGGACAGCTCCGGCGGGGTCTTGTCGAGCGTCGTCTTCACGGCGTCCACGATCGCGTTGACCGGCTCCTCGACCGCCTTGCGGATCTCGTCCGCGCTCACGACGATCGTCTTCGGCAGGCCGGTGACCAGGTCGCGCCCGCGGATCTCGGCGTGCGGCTCGTCCGGCGCGGGGAACGCCGAGCCGATCGCCATCTTGATCTCCTCAGCCGTCCGCTCGCCGAGCATCAGGCTGTACTCCTTCTTCACGTAGGCGATGATCGAGGCGTCCAGCTCGTCGCCACCGGTCCGGATCGACTGGCTGGTCACGATGCCACCGAGCGAGATCACCGCGACCTCGGTGGTGCCACCGCCGATGTCGACGACCATGTTGCCGGTCGGCTCGTGCACCGGTAGCCCGGCACCGATCGCGGCCGCCATCGGCTCCTCGATGATGAACACCTTGCGGGCGCCCGCCTGGTAGCCGGCGTCCTTCACGGCGCGCTGCTCGACGCCGGTGATGCCGCTGGGCACGCACACCACCAGCCGGGGACGGGCCGTACGGCGGCGCTTGTGCACCTTCTGGATGAAGTACCTGAGCATCCGCTCAGTCGTCTCGAAGTCGGCGATCACGCCGTCCTTGAGCGGGCGGATGGCGACGATGTTGCCCGGCGTGCGGCCGATCATCCGCTTGGCCTCGGTGCCGACGGCGAGGATGCCGGCCGTGTTGGTGTTGATCGCCACCACGCTCGGCTCGTTGAGCACGATCCCCCGGCCCCGCACATAGACAAGCGTGTTTGCCGTTCCGAGGTCCACCGCCATGTCACGACCGAGGAAACCTGCGCTGTTGTTCGCCATACGGCGTCAAGCCTTCCGAGACGGGGAAAACGAGCGCTGGCAACGAAACCGGCACTCTCGACGGGCAGAGACAGACTCTACCGTCGATCGGGTTCGATCGAAACGAGCGATCCCGGTCGAGCCGGACCTCGCGGCGGCTAGATGTTCGGGAAGAACAGCGCGACCTCGCGGGCGGCCGAGTCCGCCGAGTCCGAGCCGTGCACCAGGTTCTGGCCGATCTCCAAGGCGAAGTCGCCACGGATCGAGCCCGGGGCGGAGGCGATCGGGTCGGTGACCCCCATCAGGGCCCGGACCGCCTCGACCGCCCGGTGCCCTTCGGCGACGATCGCCACGAGCGGGCCGCCGGTGATGAAGTCCACCAGCTCGCCGAAGAAGGGCTTGCCCTCGTGCTCGCCGTAGTGGCGGCTGGCGGTGTCCCGGTCAAGCGTCCGAAGCTCGAGCGCGACGATGGCCAGGCCCTTGCGCTCGAGCCGCCCGACGATCTCCCCGATCAGGCCGCGGCGGACGGCGTCGGGCTTGACGAGGACAAGGGTGCGTTCAGCCACGCGCAGAGGCTAGCCCGAGACCGCTGTGGCCAGGCTCACAGATGGAACTGCCGCAACCAGTAGACCCAGATCCCGGCGAAGGCGGCCCCCACGACGTACATCGGCCAGCTCGCCACACCCGCACCGATCGCCACGACCTGCACGACGGTCGAGAAGACCTTGCCGCCCCGCCGGC
>CAZEAM010000155.1:0-9286 GCA_964510285.1 uncultured Frankiaceae bacterium
CCCGCGACGACGGTCACACCTTGCCGCCTCGCGGCATCGGCGAGCCCGGCCACGAACGGCCCGTCGAGCGGCTCCGCCACCGAAGCAAGCGCGAGGTCGGGCGTACCGAAGTCGTGCATCGCGGCTTCCGGCGCGACGACCAGATCCGCGCCGTGGCCGGCCGCATGCTCGATCCGCGCGCGCAGCCGCCCGAGGTTCTCCGCTTTGTCGAGGCTGGCTGCGATCTGCATCACCGCGACCTTCATGGCCCCATCTAAGTACGCTGCCGCCATGAGCAAAGGGACGATCTTCATCACCGGCGCGAGCACCGGGATCGGGCACGCCACCGCGCTGCGCCTCGCCAACGCCGGCTACACGGTCATCCCCGGGCTTCGGCGCGACGAGCCGCTGCCGGACCCCGTCGCCAAGCCGGTGTTGCTGGACCTCACCGACCCGGCGTCACTCGGCCCGGCCTGCGAGGAAGTGATCTCGCGCGCCGACGGCTCGCTTGTCGGCCTGATCAACAACGCCGGCATGAGCATCAGCGGGGCGTTCGAAGGCCTGACGCTGGACGACTGGCGCCGGCAGTTCGAGATCAACTTCTTCGGTCACATCGCCATCACCCAGAACCTGGTGTCGGCGCTCCTCGCCAACAAGGGCCGCATCGTCACGGTCGGGTCGATCGGTGGCCGGATGGCCCTGCCGTACATGGGTCCCTACACCTCGTCGAAGCACGCGGTGCACGGCTGGATGGACTCGCTGCGCATGGAGCTCGCCCCGCAGGGCGTTCAGGCGATCCTGGTCGAGCCCGGCGCGA
Source organism: uncultured Frankiaceae bacterium (assembly GCA_964510285.1). Lineage (GTDB taxonomy): Bacteria > Actinomycetota > Actinomycetes > JAFAQI01 > JAFAQI01 > DASZTV01. The sequence continues at coordinate 797 of CAZEAM010000155.1, forward strand.
TCGACACGCCGCTGTGGGAGAAGGGAACCGGCGAGGCACAGGAGCGACTCGACAAGCTTCCCGAGGACCTGCGCGCCCGCTACCAGCGCTACTTCAACGGCGCGCTCAAGGCCGCCGAGATGTCGTCGAAGGCGGCCATCCCGCCGGATCGGGTCGCCAAGGTCATCGAGAAGGCGCTGACCGCGCGACGTCCGCGGGGGCGCTATCTGGTCGGTCCCGACGCCCGCATCCAGGCGATGATCGCCAAGGGCCCGGCCAGTGTGGTCGACGGGATTCTCGGGCTCGTCATCCGGCCGCGCGACTAGGCGACCAGCAGATGGTCTTGCGGGGATTCGGTACGACGATCTTCGCGGAGATGAGCGCCCTCGCCCTCGAGACCGGCTCGATCAACCTCGGGCAGGGCTTCCCCGACACCGACGGCCCCACCGCGATGCTGGAGCGCGCCGTCGAGGGCATCCGCAACGGCGAGAACCAGTACCCGCCAGGGCCCGGGGTGCTCGCGTTGCGCGAGGCGATCGAGGAGCATCGCCGGCACCATTACGGGCTCACCTACGACCCGGCGTCGGAGATCCTCGTCACGGTCGGGGCCACCGAAGCCATCAGCGCCGCCGTACTCGGGCTGTGCGAGCCGGGCGACGAGGTCATCGTCTTCGAGCCCTACTACGACTCCTACGCCGCGACCATCGCCCTCGCCGGCGCGCAGCGAGTACCGATCCCGCTGCGTCCGGACGCGGTCGGCCGGTTCGGCTTCGACGTCGGCGAGCTCCGGGCAGCCGTCACGCCGCGCACCAAAGTGCTGCTGCTGAACTCACCGCACAACCCGACCGGCACCGTGCTCACTCGCGCCGAGCTCGAAGCAGTTGCCGAGGTGTGCATCGAACACGACCTCACGATCATCACCGACGAGGTCTACGAGCACCTCACCTACGACGGCATCGAACACATCCCGATCGCGACGCTGCCCGGCATGAGAGAGCGCACTGTGGCGATCTCGAGCGCCGGGAAGTCCTTCAGCGTCACTGGTTGGAAGATCGGCTGGGTGTGCGCCCCGCCGCCGCTGTTGCGCGCCGTCAACACCGTCAAGCAGTTCCTGACCTACACGCACAACCCGGCGATGCAGCATGCCGTTGCTTACGCGCTGCGCAACGAGATGGCGTGGGTCGACGCGCTGCGCTCGTCGCTTCAAGCGAGGCGCGACCAGCTCGCCGCGGGGCTGGAGGGAGTCGGGATGCGCGTGACCCGCCCGCAGGGCACGTACTTCATCCAGGCCGACGTGTCGCCGCTCGGCACGACCGACGGTGAGAGGTTCGCGCGCGACCTGCCCCGTCTCGCGGGCGTCGTCGGCATCCCGACCGCGGTGTTCTGCGACTCCCCTGACGTCGGCGGCCGGTTCGTGCGCTTCGCGTTCTGCAAGCGGCCGGAGGTGATCGACGAGGCGGTTCAGCGGCTCGCCAAGGTCGCGGCCAGAGTCGCCCCGAGCTCGTAGAGCGCGTCGCGGTCCGCGCGACTCGGCGCGCCCTCGACCGTCACGACCTTGGCGACCGGCTTCCAGCCGAGCCCGGTGGTGATCGTCTCGATCGCCTTCACCGCGCCCTCGACGCCGAGGTTGCCGTGGACGTACGCCGCGAACGGCCGGTCCCTCGTCGCCTCGAGCACCGGGTAGTACACGGTGTCGAAGAAGTGCTTCAGGGCCCCGGAGACGTAACCGATGTTCGCCGGCGTGCCCAGCAGGTAGCCGTCGGCTTCGAGCACGTCGATCGGGCCGGCGACCAGAGCCGGCACCGCGCGGACGTCGACACCCTCGATGGCTTCGTCGTTGGTGCCGGCCAGGACGGCTTCGAGCAGCTCCTGCGTAGCCGGGGACGGGGTGTGATGAACCACGAGGAGCGTCGACACCCGGCCATTGTGGTACGACACACGCGTGAGCCCTGCGGACCGCGACACCTACGACGTCATCGTGATCGGCGGCGGGCCGCCGGGTGAGAACGCTGCGGACTACGCCCGCAAGGGCGGCCTGTCGGCAGCGCTCGTCGAGTCGGAACTGGTCGGCGGCGAGTGCTCCTACTGGGCCTGCATCCCCAGCAAGGCGCTGTTGCGGCCGGTGGAGGTCGCCTCCGGCGCCCGGGCGCTGCCCGGCGTGCCGGTCGGCGAACACCTCGACGTCGCCAAGGTCCTGGCTCGCCGCGACTACTTCGCCGGCCACGACGACTCCTCACAGGTGAAATGGGCGGAGGGTGCCGGCATCGCCGTCGTCCGGGGCCATGGCCGGCTCGCGGGCGTACGCGAGGTCGCCGTCGAGCGCGACGACGGCTCGAGCGTCACGCTGCGCGCTCGGCACGCCGTCGTACTGGCCACCGGCACCTCCGCGGCGGTGCCACCGATCCCCGGCCTGCGTGAAGCGAACCCGTGGACCTCGCGGGACGTCACCAACCTGCACGAGGTCCCGGGCCGAATCGTCGTGATCGGCGGCGGCGTCGTCGGCTGCGAGGCAACCGTGTGGCTCAACGGCCTCGGCGCGAAGGTGGTCCTCGCGGCACGCAACGAGCGGCTGCTTCCCCGCAACGAGCCGTTCGCCGGCGAGCTGCTCGCCGACGCGCTGCGCGCGGCGGGTGTCGACGTGCGGCTCGGCGCGCAGACCTCGGCGGTACGACGCGGCGCGATCGAGATGTCGCACGAAGGGCGCACGCGCGGCACTCCGGTCACGGTCGTGATCGACGGCGAGGAGATCGAAGCCGACGAGGTCCTCATCGCCGCCGGCCGCACGCCGCGCAGCAAGGATGTGGGGCTCGACGTCGTCGGCCTGGAGCCCGGCGGCTACGTCGAGACCGACGACACAATGCTGGTCAAGGGCGTGGACGGCGAGTGGCTGTACGCCGTCGGCGACATCGCCCACCGCGCGCTCCTGACCCACATGGGCAAGTACCAGGCCCGGGTGTGCGGCGACGTGATCGCGGCGCGGGCGAAGGGCGAACCGGTCGACGCGCCACGATTCCGAGCCACCAGCGACCACGGCGCCGTCCCGCAGGTGACCTTCACGGACCCGCAGGTGGCCTCCGTCGGGCTCACCGAGGCCGAGGCGAGGGACGCCGGCCACGACGTCCGGACCGTCGAGTACGAGATCGGCAACGTCTCCGGCGCCGCGCTACTGCGGGAGAACTACACCGGACGGGCGAAGCTGGTCGTCGACCTGCAGACCGAAACCCTGCGCGGCGCGACCTTCGTCGGGCCCGACGTGGGCGAGCTGGTCCACGCCGCCACGATCGCGGTGGTCGGCAAGGTCACCCTCGACACGCTCTGGCACGCCGTGCCGTCGTTCCCGACGATGAGTGAGGTCTGGCTCCGGCTTCTCGAGGCCTGGCGCGCCTAGCGCAGCCGCCGGACCGCGGCTTCCCCCGAGCGCGGCAGCGCGGCCTCGTCATGGGCCGGCTCGGCGTCTAGGACGAACTCGTCGAGGTCGTCACCCGCGACCAGGCGCACCCGCAGCGGCCCGCCCGCCGCCCGCCGGCCGAGCCGTTCGACGTCGAGGTCACGGTCGGCCGCAGCGAGCACGAGGTTGCCCGATCGCCGGCCCCGCAGCACTGCCGGTTCGGCGAGCAGCACGACCTGGTCGTACAGGCCGCGCAGCATTCCCGCCACGGTCCGCGCGAGCGCGAACGGCACCGCATCGGAGATGTTGCACACGTAGATCCCCTCGCGGCGCAGCACCGCCCGGGCCGCCTCCAGCGCGGGCAGCGGGTAGACGGACATCACGGTCTCCGGACCGACGTACACGTCGCTGACGAGCAGGTCGACCGACGACCGCCTCGTGCGCTCGAGCGCCTCGCGCGCGTCTGCGACGACGAGCTCGACCTGCGGCATGGCGCGCAGCGAGGTCGCGATCCGCGCCACCTCCGCGTCGGCCTCTGCCACGCGCTGCTTCGAGCCCGGGTAGCGGTCAGCCACCCACCGGGGCAGCGTGCACAGCCCGCCGCCGAGGTGCAGCGCACGTAGCGGCGTGTCGTCGGGGAACGCGGTCTCGATCACGTAGCCGATCATCTGGACGTACTCGAACTCGAGATGCGAGGGCTCGTCGAGATCGACGAACGACTGCTCGGAGCCACCGACCACGAGCCACCACCCGGCCGGCCGCTCGGCGTCCCTGAGCAGCTCGAGCTTCACCCGTCGATCATCTCGACCGGCTCCGCGCGCGCGGACGTCGAGGTGGTGCCGACCGACGCGACGATCACGCAACCCACCGCGACCCACTCCAGCGCCCGCAGGTGCTGTCCGAGGAACACCAGCCCGGACAGGGCCGCCATCGCCGGCTCCAGGGACATGAGGATGCCGAACGTCGCGGCCCGCAGGCGGCGCAGCGCCGCCAGTTCGAGCGAGTACGGAATGGCCGACGAGAGCACCGCGATCGCCGCCCCCTTCCCGACTGCCGACGCGTGGACGAGACCGGCGCCGCCGTCGGCCACGCCGTACGGCGCGACCAGCACGGCCCCGGCGGCCAACGCGATCGCGAGTCCGGTCAGGCCCGGCACGGCTCGTCCGACCCGCTGCGCCAGCAGGATGTACGCCGCCCAGCACGCCGCCGCGACCACGGCGAGCAGGACACCGGTGGTCGACAGGTGCCCACCGCTACCGGCAAGCAGCGCGACTCCGGCGCCGGCAAGCGCGACCCACAACAGGTCGAGCACCCGCCGCGAGCCGGCGATGGCGACCGCGAGCGGCCCCAGGAACTCGATGGTGACCGCGACGCCGAGCGGGATCCGGTCGAGCGCGAGGTAGAACGACAGGTTCATCGCGCCGAGTACGACGCCGTACGCCAGCATCAGCCGAAGGTGGTCGCCGACCTGCGCCAGACGCGGCCGCACGAAGAGGGCCACCAGGACCGCGGACAGGAACAACCGCAGGAACACCGCGCCGCCCGGACCCACCTGCGGGAACAGCTTCGTCGCCACCGCGGCACCGCTCTGCACGCTGGCGATTGCGGCGAGGACCAGCACGGGTGCCGGAACCACCTCCGCCCGCCGCATCAGGCCAGTGTTGTCCACACCGCGAAGCTGGGGGTGGCGACCCGGGCGACCGCGACCCCAGGCTCGTCAGGTGGCCGTCCGCTGTCCGTCCCTCGCAGCGATCCGCCGCGCGTCGGGCGCCGGGCTTGCCGACGGGACCGTCCGGCTGCTGTTCGTCCGGGAGGGCGGGCGGGTCGGCCTCGTGCAGACACCGAGCGAGACGGCCAACGGTGCCGACCAGTTCTTCACGCTCTACCTCGAGCGCATGATCACCGACGTGGCAGCTCCCGGAGTGCTCGTCGCCGTACATCGCAACGACGGTCGTCCGACGTACACGGACCGGCGACTTTGGACGATGTTGGCCGCCCGGCTCGAGCCGACCACCACGCGCCTGCTCGACCTGGTGGTGGTCGGAGCGGACCGGGCCTGGTCGGCGAAGCGCGGCGGGCCGCTCGACCCGCCGCGGCGGGCTACGAAGCGTGCAAGCCGGCCAGCCGCGGCACGTAGATCCGCATCCCGCGGAGCGGCTCGGTGACCCGGAAGACCACCCAGTGCGAGGCGATGCCGGTGAAGTACGCCTGGTTCGTGACCAGGATGCTGTGGTGCAGGAACTGGACGCTGGTGGGGGTGTCCCACGGTACCGGCGAGTCGCTGCCGGTTCCGTGCAGGCACGAGGGGACCTGCCAGACCTGACGCCAGCGGTGATACTGGCGGGCGATCTCGACGACGCAGTTCGCGGCCGGGCCGGCCATCGCAATGAACACGTGCTTGTGGTCGGCGGAGACGGCGAACCCGTCAGGCGCCTGCGCCACGTCGCTCGACCACAATGTCCTGACGCCGCCGGCGCGGTAGCGCTTCGTGAGCTGGATCCGGTACAGCCGGCCGCGGGTCGTGCTGTTGGCGAGGTCGATCGTCGTGACGCCGCCGGTCGCCGCGGTCACCAGGACACTGCGCCGGTTCGGCATCAGCACCACGCCCGCGGGGCCGAACAGCTCCCCGTCGAGTCGCGCGCTGTTGAACCATACGCGGGCCTTTCCGCCACCCGCAGGCACCCGCCAGATCAGCTGTTGGGCGAAGTCGGTCACCAGCATGCTGCCGTCGGGCAGCCAGGCCGCGTAGTCGGGCTCGGGCGCGCTGTCGAGCACCGAGTTGCTGCAGCCCGTCGCGCGATGCGCTGCCGCGCAGGTCGGTACGTCGGCGAACGTCGCGTAGCCGTGCTGGCGTCCGGTCTTCGGGTTCAGGACGACCACCCGGGCCGGCGCCTGGTCCAGGACGTACAGCCGGCCGCTACGGTCTCGCGCCGCGACCTGCACGCCGTGCGCCTTGCCCGGGGTCTGGCCCTTGATCACGAAGGTCTTCAGCAGCTTGCCGTGCGGGTCGTACTCGAAGACCTTCGACGGCGAGGAGTCACTGCCGGTGACGTCCTCAAAGGTCCCGACGAACACCCGGTGCTGGTTCGGCGTGACCAGCGTCAACGACGGCTCGCCGGGCGCACCGACCCGGGCGAAGACGGCGACGTGACCGAAGGCGCTCTCCCCGCCCGCCGACACGCCGCCCAGGCATGCGCTCGCCGCGAAGACAGCCGCGGCCGGGACTGCGCCGCGCTTCACAGCTTGGCCTGCACCTCGGCGGCGGCACGGTGCCCGGAGCGCACGGCACCGTCCATGTACCCGTGCCAGTACGTCGCGGTCTCGGTCCCCGCCCAGTGGATCCGCCCAACCGGTCGCGCGATGTGCGGACCGTACTCGGTCAGCACCCCGGGCGCCGCGATGGCAACCGGGCAACCTCTCGTCCATCGTTCCCGCGTCCAGTCCATGATGTGCACCGACGTGGGCTTCGGGATCAGCTTGCCGTCGTTGAAGTACAGCGAGAAGTTGCTCAGGACGGCCCGGGTGAGCGCTTCGGGGTGGCCGCTGTACTTACGGGCCTCATCCCCGCCGACGAAACCGAGCAGGCCACCGATCTTGCCGTCCTGTGGCGACACGTCGAAGGTCGTCTTGGCGGGTCCGCGGGTGCTGACCGCGGCTCCGGTCAGGCCGTTGTCCCGCCACCAGGGCCGGTCGAAGAAGGCCTCGACCTTGATCAGCGCGCCCTGCGGGTTGCGCTGGGTCAGCCCGTCGCGCTGCGACGGCATCAGCGGGTCGTAGTCGATCCGGCCCGCGAGCGTCGGAGGGATCGCGACGATCGCGTACTTCGCGCGAACCGTCACCTGCTCGGCGACCACGGTCACGCCGTGCCGATGCTGCTCGATCCGGTGGACCGGGTTGCGCAGCAGCACCCGGTGGTCGCCGATGTGCTTCGCGAGCCGGATGGAGATCATCTGCGCACCCTCGACGAAGCGCGCCGCCTGGGCGCCGCCCCGAGTGTCGATGAGCCGCTCGAAGGTGCCGTCGGTCGAACCGGCGGTGGCGGTCGCCACGTAGGCCAGCGCGTCGAGCAGCGACACGTCGCGTGGCTCCGCGCCCGCAATCGACTCGAATGCCGCCGACACGACCTTCATGAACTTGTTCGTGGCGACCGGCGCGACCGTGCGCAACCAGCCGTCGAGGGTGAGGCGGTCGTACTCCGCGGCGTTGACGGCGGCCCACGGGCGGTCCGGCGGGATGGTCGAGGCCAGCTGGTCGATCAGCGGGATGACGGCGACGATGTCGGCAAGGATGGTCGGATCAGGCGGCGCGGTGCCCAGCAGCGGCGTCGTGTCGGAGTACTTGATCACGCCGTCGCCGTTGAAGAACACCTGCTGACCCTCGTCGGGCTGCGGGAAGGCGTGGACGTGCATCTCCTTCGCGAGCTTCGCGATCTCGGTCTGGGTCGGGCCGATCCAGGTGCCACCCATGTCGGCGTGGTAGCCGTGCGGCAGCGGCTTGTTCAGCGTCCGCCCGCCGACCCGGTCACGCGCCTCGAGCACGACGACTGAATGGCCGTGCTGCTGCAGGCGCCGGGCCGCTGAGAGGCCGGCCAGCCCGGCGCCGACCACGACCACGTCGACGTCGCGGTGCCGCCGCTTCGCCGGTTCGGCCGACGCCGAGCGGGCACTCGCGCCGATCCCGGCCGCCACCGAGGCCGCGGCACCGCCCTGCAGCAGTCCCCGCCGAGTGATCCGGCTCATCCACGTCCTCTCGCCACGGCGCGCGCGATCCGGCGCGCGTCGATTCCCATCTCGCGAAACATGCCGCTGATCGGGTGATCTTCCCGGCCTTCACGGCGTCGAGGAACCCCATGTCGACCAGCGGGATCTGGTCGTCGCGGACGACCCGCTCGAGCAGGCCATCGGCGGGCTCCGGCAGGCCGTAGCGCGAGAGGTCCCCGATGACCATTCGCCTCATCCGCAGCGCGACGTGCGGGGATGTGCGCACCGCCAGCCGAACCCGGCCGGCGCCGGTCTCGACGAGGTCGAGCGCGATCTCCGCACCGGTGTTGCCGGCGCCGACGACGAGCACGTCCTTGCCGACGTACGGCGTGGCGTTGCGGTAGGTGCCGGCATGACGGAGCT
>CAZEAM010000156.1:0-8361 GCA_964510285.1 uncultured Frankiaceae bacterium
TTGCGCAGAAACGACGGCGGCATCATCGCCGCGCCGTGCAGGATCCACTCGACGCTCGACATGTCGCGCTGGTCCTCGCCAGGCACCGCAGACAGCCGCTGCTGCATCGTGGTGGTTGCGGTGAAGGTGGTCACCCGGTGCCGTTCGATCGCGTCGAGAGCCACGTTGGCGTCGAACTTCTCGAGCACGATCAGCCGGTCTCCGCCCAGCAGGAAGTTGAGCTGGGCGAAGCCGTTGGTGTGGTACATCGGCCCCATCACGAGGATGACCTGCGGCCGGGTGCCGCCCTGCCAGTTGCTGATGAACGGGTCCGACAGCGGCGGGCTCCACACCCCGGGGCGGGTGCTCATGATGACCTTCGGCGTGCCGGTCGCCCCGCTGCTGCAGATGCCGTTGATCTGCGGCGGGACGACCTCGGGCAGCGCGGCGTCGCCGGCGGCGGACGCCGCTTCGCGCATCGCCGGCAGCGACTCGCTGTCGACGACGACCGACGCGTCGACCACGTCCAGCACCCGGCCGCGCTCCCAGTCGGGCAGGTCCCAGCGCACCGGGATCGGTGCGGCGCCGACCTTCCAGCAGCCGAGTACGGCGAGCAGCAGGTCGACCGAGTTCGGTACGGCGAGGGCGACCCGGTCGCCGACCTTCGCGCCGCGCGCCTGCAGCACGCGGCCCCACTGGTTGGCGCCCGCCTCGAGGCGGGCCCAGGTCAGCGCATGGTCGGTGCCGTCCGGCGCCACGACGACCGCGCCGACGCCGTCCGGGTCGGCGGCGGCCACCTGGCCGAGCTTCGTGCCGAACGGGACGTCCACCGGTTGCTCGGTGCTCACTTCTTCTGATCCGCCTTCGCCTTCGCCGCCGGTGGCAGCAGTGGGGGTGGTGCCAACGGTCCCTCCGGGTTCGCGTACATGAAGATCTCCGGGACCACCACCCGCGGATGCAGCCCGTCGAGGAACAGCACCGCGTCGACCACGTCACTCGCCTGCAACGCGACCATCTCGAAGGTGACCTCTTCGAGGATCTCCGTCTCGACCGGGGCCGGGATCACCACGTTGACGTTGATGCCGTCACGGCTCACCTCGCGGCGCAACGCGTAGGCGAACGCGTCGAGACCGGCCTTCGAGGCGGAGTACGCCGTGCGGCCCTTCATCGGCTCCTTGCTCGCGGACGAGCCGATGTAGATCAGCCGGCCACCGACCGGCATCTTGGTCAGGGTCGCCTGGGTCGTGACGAAGGCGGAACGCAGGTTGGCGCTCAGGACCTGGTCGAGGTCGTCGAGCGACAGCTTGCGCAGGAACGTCCCCTTCAGGATGCCCGCCGAGTGGACCAGCAGGTGGACCTCGTCGACCGCCTCCATCACAGTCGCCATCTGCTGCTCGTCGGCGGCGTCCGCGACGACGTACCGCGCGCCGATCCGCTGCGCCGCCGCACGCAGCCGATCCTCGGTGCGGGCGGTGATCACCACGTCGTACCCGCGCCCGACCAGACCCTCCGCGACCGCCAGGCCGATCCCGCCGCTGCCGCCGGTCACGATCGCGGTCTTCGGCGCCCCAGGACTCACGACGCAGATTCCAGCAGATCGACCAGACCGGTCCGCACCACCTTGCCCATCGCGTTGCGCGGCAGCTTCTCCACCACGCCCCAACGCTCGGGCACCTTGTAGTCGGCCAGCTGCTGCCGGCAGGCGGCAGCCAGCGAGTCGATCGCGACGTCCACCGACAGCTCGACGAGGGCGGCGACCCGCTCGCCGAGCCGCTCGTCCGGGATGCCGAACACCGCGACGCCGACGACCCCCTCCTGTGCGAGCAGCACCCGTTCGACCTCGGCCGGGTAGACGTTGGCGCCGCCGCGCACGATCAGGACCTTGATCCGGTCGAGCACGGTGAGCCAGCCTTCGGAGTCGACCACGCCGAAGTCGCCGGTTGCGACCGGCACCGACGGCGGGTCCACGACCGAGCCGTCCCGCCAGACCCCGAGGTAGGGCGTCCATCGCCCGGCCCACTCGCTCTCGCTGCGCGGCGACAGGCACAGTTCGCCCTCCGCGTCGCGCGGGAGCAGAGCACCGTCGTTACGCCGAGCCTGCACCCAGAGGTGGGGCAGCACCCGCCCGCTCGCGCCGGGGCGGCGCTCGCCGCCGACCGGGTCGATCGACACGACGGTCGGCGCTTCGGTCAGACCGTACGTCGCACGGATCGGCAGCCCGTACACCTCCGCGAACCGGACCCGGAGGGCGTCCGGGCAGTCGCCGCCACCGCTCCACACCTCCTGCAGGGATGCCAGGCGCGCAGGGTCGACCTGCTTGACCGTGACCAGGTCGTGCAGCTGGGCCGGCACCCCGTTCCAGTGCGTCACGTGCTCCCGCTCGATCCAGTCCGCGATGCCCTCGGCGTCCCGGCGGTCCATCACGATGCAGCAGCCCTGCGCCTGCGCCGTGAGCAAGGTCGTGAGGACCATCAGGTTGAGGATGGTCAGCGGCAGGCAGTCGCCCTTGCGAAGCGACGGACCCCATCCGCGCGACGCGACCAGCACCTCACCGGGAAGCAGCAGGTTGTGCTGCGAGTGCACGATCCCCTTCGGGACGCCGGTGGTACCGCTCGTGTAGGCGATCCCGGCCGGTGCGTGCGGGTCGATGTCGACCTCCGGCGCAGCGCCCGCGGCCGCGATCACCGCCCGGAAGGTCTCGACCGTGGCGCCCTGCGCGCCGACGTCGGCGAGCGCGGGCGCGCACTCGGCGAGGACGTCGGCGGAGGCGAGCATCAGGGACGGCGCGCAGTCGCGGATCAGGTGGTGCTTCTCCGGAGCGGCGAGCGCCTCGCCGATCCCGACCCAGACCGCGCCGATCCGCATCGCGCCGTGAAAGGCGATCACGACATCGATGTCGTTCGGCAGCGTCGCGGCCAGCCGGGCACCGGGGCGTAGACCGAGCTCCCACAGCGCGGCCGCGGCCGCGTCGGCCTGCGCGTCGAGCTCGGCGTAGGTCAGCCGACCGGACCGGGCAACCACGGCAGGGGCGTCCGGACGGTCCCGAAGCGCGGCGTCGAGGACACCGGGGACTCCTGGCCTCATGGGCTGCGGACCGTCACGAGAAGAGTGTCTCGAACTCGCCGGACCGGACGGCCGGCACCAGGCGCAGCGCCAGGCGTTCCGCGGAGCACGGCTCGCGAAGCAACGGCTGCAGGTGGCGATCGATCACCGAGACGGCGTGCTCGTCGCAGAAGCCGATCGCTCCGAGCATCTGGTGGCAGGTGCGCAGCACCGAACGGGCAGTGTCGACGGCGTGCAACCGAAGGGCGGCGGCGTCCGCGGAGCGCTTCGCGGGATCGGCGACCTGAAGTCGCCACGAGGTGAACCGGGCCAGCTCGTCGAGGCCGCGCAGCGCGACGCTCGCGTCCGCGACGGCGAAGCGTACGACCTGGAACTGGGCGAGCGCCTGGCCGAACTGCTTGCGGGCCTTCACGTGCTCGACGACCTGCCCGAGCGCGGCCTCGAGGCCGCCGATGATCCGCCAGGCGCCGAGTACCAGGTGGCGGGCGACGTCGTCGGCGGCGACCGCGGGGAGCGGCTCTCCGAGCTGCGCCGGTACGAGGAACGGGCCGAGCTTCGCGCGGGCCGGCGGCGGGCCGGGCTGCAACGCGTGCGTCGCGCCGTCGAGGTCGGCGCCCACCCACTCGCCGAGGTCGCCGTGGTCGACTCGAGGAGCGGACGGGTCGACCAGCGCCAGGCGCCGCCCGTCGAGGGCCATCAGCTCCTCGACGACCGGCCACGGCAAGCACAGCGCCCCCGCGACCCGGCACAGCTGCGCGGCGGCGAGGAACTGGTCGAGGTCGTCTCGTACGTCGAGCTCGCCCGCGCCGAGGTCGGCGAGCGCCTCCCCCGCCTGCTCGCGCAGCGCGCGGTCGGTCTCGGCGCGGAGCCCGAAGTCGACGCCACCGAGCCGCTCGAGCCGCCCGGACGCGGCCTCGCCGTACGCGACCGCGTCCGCCGGCAGGTCGGTCTTCATCGCGACGACCCCAGGACCGAGCGGGCCACGAGCATGCGCTGCACCTCGATCGTCCCGGAGGCGACGGTTGCGGCCTGGGCGTAGCGCCAGTGGTCGTCGATCGCGCCGTGCAGCACGGCCTCCGGCCCGGCGTCGAGCGCCCCGGGGCCGGCCGCGTCGACGAGCACCTCGGCGACGTTCTGGTCGCAGGTGGTCGTGACGATGCGCGCGACCGCCGCCGCCGCGGGGTCGATGCCCGAGCTGTCGCCGACCGCGCGGTAGGCGAGCAGCCGGGCCACGCGCAGGTCGACGAGGGCGCGGACCCACCGCGCGTGCAGGGCCGGCGCGAGCGCCTCCCAGCGGCCGTCGTCGTCGAGCACCTCGAGCAGCCGTTGCATCAGCGACTCGCAACGCGCGTAGCGGGCAATCCCGACCCGCTCGTAAGCCAGCGCGTCACGCATGACCGTCCACCCGGCTCCGACCTGACCCAGGACGTCGTCGCGAGTGACCCGGAGCCCGTCGATGAACACCTCGTTGAGGTGATGCGGGCCGAGCATCGACGGGATCGGGCGGACCTCGATCCCCGGCCGGTCCATGGGAACCAGGAACAAGGTGATTCGCCGGTCGCTCGGAGCCTGCGGGTCGGTACACGTCGCGAGCACGCACCACTGAGCCATCAGCGCGTACGACGTCCACACCTTCTGGCCGGTGACCACCCAGCCATCCCCGTCCGCGACCGCGCGAGTGCGCAGCGAGGCCAGGTCACTCCCCGCCTCAGGCTCGGAGAACCCCTGACACCAGATCACCTCACCAGCGGCGATGGGCGGCAGGTGCTTCGCGCGCTGCGCGTCGGTCCCGTGCCGCATCAGGGCCGGCCCGACCCAGTTGACCCCCATGTACTGCGGGCCCCGCGGCTCGTGGTGCGCCCACATCTCCTCGCGCACGATCGTCTGGTGCCAGACGTCGCCGCCTCCCCCGCCGTACTCGCGCGGCCAGGCGAGACAGAGCAGGCCCTGCTCGGCGAGGACGCGGCAGAAGGCGTTGCACAGCTCGAGGTCGGCGGGATCGTCGGTGCACGCGCCGAGGAAGTCCTCGGGCATGTGGGCGTGGATCAGCTCACGCAGGCGGGTCCGCAGCGCGGTGGCGTCGGCACCGAGGTCATAGTCCACGTTGCCGAAGCCCAATCCCTGACGCCGGTGTCATTTCGAACCCGAATCATAGGAAACGCCGGGCGCCGTAGCGCGGCCGAGACCGTTCGTTAGAGGATGCGGTCGACGCCGGGAGGAACGATGACCCAAGTTAGCGACCGCGCCACCTTCACCGACATGGCGGCGAGCACGCTGCAGGACTGGCAGATCATCGCCGGCCACCAGGCGGGATACATGGGCGACCTGCCCAACCGCGTGCTCGCTCACCTGCGACTGCTCGACGGCGACTTCTGCGGCTTCGCCGTCGACCGCCTGACTCACTCGTTGCAGACGGCGGCACGTGCCGAGCGCGCCGGCCGCGACGACCGCTACATCCTGTGCGCGCTGCTGCACGACATCGGCGACACCCTCGGCTCGTTCAACCACGCCGACATCGCCGCGGCGATCGTCAAGCCGTTCGTGGCGCCGGAGCTGCACTGGATGGTCGAGCACCACGCCGAGTTCCAGGGCTACTACTTCTTCCACCACCTCGGGCTGGACCGCGACATGCGCGAGCGCTACCGGGGCCTGCGGGAGTTCGACCTCACCGAGGAGTTCTGCGCCGAGTACGACTCGCCCGCGTTCGACCCGTCGTACGACACGCCGCCGCTGGAGCACTACGAGCCGCTGGTCCGCGAACTGATGGTCAACCCGATCCGCTCGATCTACATACCCGACGAGGACTGAGCCCGGCGGGTCAGAACGCGACCGGCGCGTCGACCAGCTCGACCATGACCCCGTCAGGGTCGGTGACGGTCGCGGCGAAGCCCTTGCGCGCCGGGATCTTGCGCGGCGTCCCGCCGAGACCGAGCGCCGCGAGCCGGTCGAGGGTCTGCTCGACCGCGACGTGGAACGAGATCAGGGTCAGACCGCGGTGCGGCAGGCCGTCGCCGACCGGCTCCCCGGCCGCCCGGCCGTCGTAGAGGTCGAGCAGCTCGAGCCGGGTCACACCGGGCTTGGCGGGGTCACCCAGGAACAACGTGCGGACCTTCTCGGTGCGCACGCCGAGGAAGTCGTACATGTCCATGTCGAGCGTCACGTCGAAGATCACCTCGAGGCCGATGCCATCCACGTAGAACCGCAGCGACGCGTCGAAGTCAGCGGGATAGAGCCCGACGTGGTCCATTCGCTCGACAGCCTCCGCTAGAGGTCGATGAGGATGTCGCCCTCGGGCGTCGCCTGGGCGCGTTCGCCTGCGCCGACGATCACTGTCGTGAACGGTCCGGCGATCGCGGCCGGTCCGGTCAACGTGATCCCCGGCCGCATGTCGGACATGGCGTAGACCGGTACGTCGTCGTGCCAGTCCCCGCCCATCCACATCCGCCGCGTGCTCTGCGGCTCGACCGAGGTGGCGCGCTCCAGGACGAGCTCGGCCGGCTGGGCGACCTCGCCGACCGCGACCAGGCGGACGCCGCGCAGGATCGGGTCCTGCGCCCTGGCTTCGATCAACCGCGCCTCGGCGTTGCGCCGATGGAACTCGTTGACCGCGGCGTCGACGTCGGCGTAGTGCTCCACCGGGATCGAGACGTCGAAGGTCTGGCCCGGGTACACCAGCAGCAACGACCACTCGAGGGTGATCCGCTCGTCGGGCACGTTGGCTACCCGAAGCTCCGCCCGCGCGTTGGCCTCGAGCTCGGACGCGAGCGCGCCGAGGTGGGTCAGGTCGACCTGCGCGATCGGTGAGATGTAGCCGCGCGAGTCGTCGATCACGTGGTTGGCCGACAGCAGCCCGAGCGCGGAGAACCCGGCCGCGGCGGCGGGTACGACGACCCGGCTCATGCCGAGCGAGCGCGCCTGCGCATTGGCGTGGACGCCGCCCATGCCGCCGAACGCGACGAGGTTGAGCTTGCGGGGGTCGGCGCCGGCCAGCGAGAGCACCCGCCGTACGGCATCGGTCATGTTCGCGTCGACGATGCGTACGGCGGCGGCGGCGACCTCCTCGACCGTCAGGCCGACCCGGGCGCCGACCTTGGCCAGCGCGTTGCGCGCCGCGCCCACGTCGAGGGTCATGCGGCCGTTCGCGAAGCCTTCCGGAGCGAGCCGGCCGAGCACGAGGTCGGCGTCGGTGACGGTCGGGTCGGTGCCCCCGCGCCCGTAGCAGACCGGGCCGGGCTGGCTCTGCGCCGACTGGGGCCCGACGTGCAGCACGCCGCCCTCTTCCCAGATGATCGAGCCCCCACCGGCGCCCACCGACGGGATGTCGATCATCGGGATGCCGATGCAGTAACGATGGAACCAGTTCCAGTCCATCTTGATCTCGGGTCGCCCGTCGCGGATCAGGCACACGTCGTAGCTGGTGCCGCCCATGTCGACGCTGACCACGTCGCCGAGGCTCGCCTTGCCGGCGACCGTCGCCGACGCGGTCACTCCGCCGGTCGGGCCCGAACCGATGGTCGCCACGGCGCGGCGCGCGGCGGCGTCAGCGGTCGCCACGCCGCCCGACGAGGTCGCGACCAGCAGCTCGTGGGCGTAGCCGCCCGCCGCGAGCCGGGAGGTCAGCCGGCCGAGGTACCGGGCGATCGGCGGACCGACGTAGGCGTTGACCAGCGTCGTGGAGGTCCGCTCGAACTCGGGCGGCTTGGGCAGCACCTCGTGCGAGAGCGACACCATCTCGACGTCGGGGTACTCGTCGAGCACGATCTCGCGGGCCCGCACCTCGTGGCTGTTGTTGATGTAGGAGTGCAGGAAGCTGATCGCGATCGAGGTGACCCCGAAGGCGCGCAGCCGCGCCGTCGCCTTGCGCACGCCCTCCTCGTCTAGCGGCGTCTCGACCTCGCCCTCGGCGGTCATCCGCTCATCGACCTCGAGCCGGACCCGCCGGCGGGCAATCGGATACGGCGCCGGGAGCGACGGGTCCCAGATGTCCTCCTTGTAGCAGCGCCGGAACTCGATCTCGTCACGGAAGCCTTTCGTGACGATCAGCCCGGTCGGCGCACCGGTCATCTGGATCATCGTGTTGTCGCCGGTGGTCGTGCCGTGGACGATCGTGTCCGTCTGCGACAGCAATGCGTCGAGGCTGAGTCCCTCGGCGGCCGCCGCCTGGGTCAGTGCGTCGATCACACCGTCGCTCTGGTCCCCCGGGGTGGTCGGCGCCTTCTCGAGCAGCAGGCTGCCGTCTGGCCGCATGACCACGCAGTCGGTGAAGGTGCCGCCGACGTCGACACCGATCCGGTATCCGGTCACGCGCTCGCCTTGTCC
>CAZEAM010000157.1:0-8090 GCA_964510285.1 uncultured Frankiaceae bacterium
CAACCGGAACTGGTCGCCGTACGTCGGTGACGTGGTCCGCGAGATGGCCGACGCCGGGGTTCGCGCGGCGCTGGTGTTCGTCACCTCGGCGTACGCGTCGTACTCCGCATGCCGGCAGTACCAGGACGACCTCGCGGCAGCGGCCGACGCCGCCGGTCCGGCGGCTCCCCGGCTGGACAAGCTGCGCCACTACTTCGACCATCCGGGCTTCATCGCCCCGCAGCTCGACGCCGTCGCCGACCTGCTCGACCGGATCGACCCCGACCAGCGCAGGCCGCACCTGCTCTTCGTGGCGCACTCTGTCCCGCAGGCCATGGCGGTGGCGGCCGGCCCGTCGGGCGGCTTGTACGTCGCGCAGCTCGAGGCGGCGGCGGCCCTCGTGGCGGCGGCCGCGCCGGGCGTGCCGTGGGACCTGGCCTACTCGAGCCGCAGCGGTCCGCCGTCGGTGCCGTGGCTGCGCCCGGATGTCGACGAGGCGCTGCGCCGGGTCGCGGCGGCGGGGGCGACCGACGTCGTGGTGGTCCCGATCGGCTTCATCAGCGATCACATCGAGGTGCGCTGGGACCTCGACGTGGCGGCCGCGGCGACCGCCGCGAAGCTCGGCCTGACCTTCCACCGCACCGAACCGCCGGCCGGCGACCCGCGCTTCGTCGCGATGGTGCGGGAACTCGTCCAGGAGCGGCTGGATCCCGCCGCGCCGCGCCGCGCGCTGTCTTCTCTCGGCCCGTCGCACGACGTCTGCCCGGCCGGGTGCTGCCGCGTCCCGGGTCGCTAGCCTGCGCGTCGTGGTGACCGAGGGCGATCTGCTGTGGACGCCGAGTCCGCAACGGGTCGCTGCTTCCCGGCTGAGCGACTTCCAGCGATGGCTGGAGGCCGAGCGCGGCCTGACCTTCGGCTCGTACGCGCAGCTGCAGCGCTGGTCGGTCGAGCAGCTCGATGCGTTCTGGGGCGCGTTCGACGAGTGGTCGGGGATCCGCTGGTCGACGCCGTACGAGACCGTCCTCGCCAGCCGCGACATGCCGGGCGCGACCTGGTTCCCCGGCGGGCGCACCAGCTACGCCGAACACCTCTTGTATCCGTTGCAGCGCGCCGACCTCGACGCGGTCGCGGTGGTCGCGGTGCGGGAGGACGGCCGGCAGGTCGAGCTGACCTGGCGCGAGCTGCGCACGCAGGTCGCCGGCGTCCGCAACTGGATGGTGCAGCGCGGCGTCACCCGAGGTGACCGGGTGGTGGCACTGCTGCCCAACGGCGTCGAGGCCCTGGTCGCCATGCTGGCCACCGCGTCACTCGGCGCGATCTGGTCGAGCTGCTCGCCCGACTTCGGGCCCACCGCGATCGCCGACCGGTTCACCCAGATCGAACCCGTCGTGCTGTTCGCCGTCGACGGCTACCACTACGGCGGCAGGCAGTTCGAGATCACCGCGACCGTCGAGGAGCTGCGCGGGAAGCTCCCCACCCTGCGTGACACGGTGCTCGTGCCCTACCTCGCCGAAGGGGCGACGCTGCCGAGCTCGACCCCGTGGTCGCAGCTGCTCGCCGAAGGTGGGCAGATCGCGTTCGAGCCGATGGCGTTCGACGACCCGCTGTGGGTGCTGTACTCCTCCGGCACGACCGGGTTGCCGAAGCCGATCCTGCACGGCCACGGCGGGATGCTGCTCGAGCACGCCAAGCAGCTGAGCCTGCATCTCGACCTCGGACCAGGCGAGCGGTTCTTCTGGTTCAGCACGACCGGCTGGATGATGTGGAACCTGCTCGTGTCCGGCCTCGCGGTCGGCGCGTCCATCGTGCTGTACGACGGCAACCCGGCCTTCCCGGACCAGATGGCGCTGTGGCGGCTGGCGGAACGGACCGGGATCACCTGCATGGGCCTCGGCGCCCCGTTCATCCAGGCGTGCGAGAAGGCCGGGCTGCGTCCGGCCGCGGACGCCGACCTGTCGCGGATCCGGACCGTCGGCTCGACCGGCGCGCCGCTCCCGCCGGAGGGCTTCGCGTGGGTCTACGAGGCGGTCGGTGACGACGTGATGCTGTCGTCGTTGTCCGGCGGGACGGACGTGTGCACCGCGTTCGTCGGCGGCGCGCCGACGCTCCCGGTCCGGGCCGGCGTGATCCCGGCCAGCCTGCTCGGATGTGCGGTGACCGCCTTCGACGAGGACGGCCACGAGGTCGTCGACGAGGTCGGTGAGCTCGTGATCACCGAACCCATGCCGTCGATGCCGGTCGGTTTCTGGAACGACCCGGACGGCTCGCGGCTGCGGGCGTCGTACTACGACACCTACCCCGGGGCTTGGCGGCACGGCGACTGGGTCAAGTTCGCGGCGGACGGGTCATGCGTGATCTACGGTCGCAGCGACTCGACGCTCAACCGCGGTGGCGTGCGGATGGGCACCTCCGAGTTCTACCGCGTGGTGGAGTCGTTGCCGGACGTCGTCGACTCGCTGGTCATCGACACCTCGGCCGTCGGCGTCGAAGGACGGCTGCTGCTGTTCGTCGTGCTGCGCGACGGCGCGTCGCTCGACGAGGTGAGCGCCGAGGTGCGCCGGCTTACCCGGTCGCAGCTCTCGCCGCGCCACGTGCCCGACGAGGTGATCGCCGTGCCGGCGGTGCCGCGCACCATCAACGGGAAGAAGTGCGAGGTGCCGGTCAAACGGGTGCTCGCCGGGGTCCCCCTGGACAGGGCGGTCTCGCGGGGGGCGCTGGCCGACCCGGCCTCGATGGCCGCGTTCGTCGGCTACGCATCAGGCCAGACGGGCTAGCCCGGCCAAGTCGATGCCGGCGGTGTGCGTCACGTGCTCGTCGCGGGCGATCGCGTCGTACGCCGGGCCGCACGCGACGTAGACGACGGAGCCACCCGCGGCGAGCGGCCCGAGCAGGCCGACGCCGATCCCGGCGCGGTCGAGCGGCAGCGCCGTCAGGACGCGCAGCCGCTCGGGCAGGTGCGGCGCCGCCGCGACCGCATCCGCGCCGGACGGCGACGACGGCACGTAGCGGTCGGGATAGGCCGCGACCAGCCGGCTGTACGCCATCCCCATGGTGTCCAGCGGCACCGCGATGTCCTGGGCCGGCCGGGAGCCGTCGAGCACGACCTCGGCGCCGACCGACCAGGCCGCGAGGAGGACGACGGCGGTCAGCCAGTGCAGGGCCGGCGCGACCGTGACCGGCTCACCCGGTTCGATGCCGACGTCGTCCTCGAGGTAGCCCGCGGTCTTCGCCACCCAGTTGGCGGTCGTGACCACCGACAGCTCGACCCGGCCGCCTTCACCGTCGTAGGCCGTGAGGAACGGCCGGGCCCCGTCGCGGCGCAGCTCGCGGTCGAGGAGGTCGGCGGGAGTGGGCATGACCTAGAGCATTGCCGGTCGTGTCGTGATCACATCTCGGGGGCAGGAAGGATCAAGCGGGGCTACGCTAAAACACGCAAGGAACCGACTTCGAGATCAGACGGGGAGGGAGCCGCTCGTGGCCCCCCGAGTGCTGGTCGACGCGACCGCTGTGCCCGCCGACCGTGGTGGGGTGGGGCGCTACGTCGACGGCCTGTTGGGCGCGCTGGGCGCCGCTGGCACCGACCTCGCGATCGTCTGCCAACGAGCCGACGCCGAGCGCTACTCGCAGGTCGCGCCGCAGGCGACGATGGTGCCCGGCCCGGCTGCCATCGCGCATCGCCCGGCCCGGCTGGCCTGGGAGCAGACCGGCTTGCCGCTGGTGGCGCAGCAGCTGTCGGTCGACGTCATCCACTCGCCGCACTACACGATGCCCCTGCGGGCCGGCCGGCCCGTGGTGGTCACGATCCACGACGCCACCTTCTTCACCGCGCCGGAGGACGTCGCCGCCGTCAAGGGGACCTTCTTCCGCTCCGCGATCCGCACCGCCTTGCGTCGGGCCACCCGCGTGATCGTGCCGAGCAAGGCGACCCGTGACGAGCTGGTGCGGGTGCTCGATGCCGACCCGACGATGATCGACGTGGCCTACCACGGCGTCGACCCGCAGCTGTTCCACCCACCGACCGACGCCGACAAGGCCCGGGTCGCCGCCCGGCTGGGTATCCACGGCGAGTACGTCGCGTTCCTCGGTGTGCTGGAGCCACGCAAGAACGTTCCGGCCCTGATCCGCGGCTGGGTCGAGGCGGTGAGCTGGCGGGACGAGCCGCCGGCGCTCGTCCTCGCCGGCGGGCGCGGCTGGGACGAGGACGTCGACGCCGCGGTCGCGGAGGTACCCGGCCACCTGCGGGTCGTGCGTCCCGGCTACCTGCGTTTCGCCGACCTGCCCGGCTATCTCGGCGGCGCGATCGCGGTCGCGTTCCCGAGCCACGGCGAGGGCTTCGGCCTGCCGGTTCTGGAGGCGATGGCCTGCGGTGCGCCGGTGCTGACCACGCCGCGGCTGTCGTTGCCGGAGGTGGGGGGCGACGCGGTCGCCTACACCGAGCCGGACGCCGCGTCGATCGGTGCCGCGCTGTCCGCGCTGCTTGACGACGCCGCGCGTCGTCGCAGCCTCGCCGACGCCGCGCTCGCCCGAGCCCAGGAGTTCACCTGGGCGGCTAGCGCCGAGGCCCATCTCGCCGCCTACGCCCGCGCCGTGTCGCAGGCCTGAAGCGCTGCGCTGACGCTCGTGGAGGCAGTGGTCCTCGTCGGAGGACAGGGCACCCGCCTGCAGCCGCTGACGCTGCGCACTCCGAAGCCGATGCTGCCGTTCGCCGGCGCACCGTTTCTCTCGCATCTGGTGAGCCGACTGCGCGCGGCGGGCGTCGAGCACCTAGTGCTCGCGACGTCGTACCGACCCGAGGTGTTCCACGAGTTCTTCGGCACCGGGCGCGACTTCGGGCTGCGGATCGACTTCGTGACCGAGACCGAGCCGCTGGGCACCGGCGGAGGCATTCGTAACGTCGTGCGCCGGCTCGAGTCCGGGCCGGACGATCCGGTCCTCGTGCTCAACGGCGACGTGCTGTCCGGGCACGACATCCGCGCGCAGCTGGAGCTGCACCGCCGGCGGGACGCGGCCGTGACGCTGCACCTCGTCGAGGTCGAGGACGCGCGGGCCTTCGGGTGCGTTCCGACCGACTCGTATGCCCGGGTCACCGGCTTCATCGAGAAGTCCGACGCGCCCGTCACCAACCGCATCAACGCGGGGTGCTACGTCTTCACCCGCCGAGTGATCGACACGATCCCGGAGGGGCGCGTGGTCTCGGTCGAGCGCGAGACGTTTCCCGGGTTGCTCGAGTCGGGCGAGATCCTGCTGGGGTACGTCGACACGTCGTACTGGCTCGATGTCGGTACGCCGGCGTCGTTCGTCAAAGGCAGCTCCGACATCGTCACCGGGGTCCTCGAGTCCCCGGCGTTGATCGCACCGCCGGGGGAGGCACTGCTCCAGGAGGACGCGGTGGTGCACTCGGGCGCGGTGGTCAACGGGGGGTCCGTGATCGGACCCCGGACCAAGGTGGACGCCGGTGCGCAGGTCACCCGGTCGGTGATCGCCGACGGCGTGCATGTCGCGCCCGGGGCGACGGTGTTCAACTCGATCGTGGGCCGGCGCACGAAGATCGGCCAGCGCACGGTCGTGGCCAACGCGGTGATCGGCGAGGGTGTCACGATCGGCGCGGACAACGAGCTGACCAGCGAGATCCGGATCTGGAACGACGCGGTCATCGCGGACGGGGCGATGCGGTTCAGCCCGCTCCCGTGACCGACACCCGGGCGCCATCGGCGGTCGGTTCCGGCTCGCCCGCCCGCAGCCCCTCCGCGGCGAGCGCGGCCATCAGCCGACCCAGGGCATAGCCGACGTCGAGCGGCTCGCCGAGCGCAATTACCGCGCGGCCGTCCGCGGCGACGTCGAGCTTGACCGCGGGCGCCTCGATCGCGTCGACCGCGCGTTGCAGCGCCTGGCGGTCCGGCGCCTCGAGCGCGGCGTGCCCGCGCGGCGTGGCGGGAAGCGGCGCGCTGTCGCGCACCAGCTGTGCGCGCGCGTCGCGGGTGCCCGCGGAGAACAGGTCCTCCTCGGCCGGGCGCACCAGCGGCTTCGCCCCCAGGTCGGGGTCAGGCCGGCGCACCGCGAAGCCGCGGATCACCGCGACCGGGCGGTTGGACAGCTTGCCCTTGACCAGGTCGGCGGCCGCGGCCAGCTCGTCGGCGTGCGCGGTCACGGTGACCTCGAGGACGTGGCCGAACGTGTCGAGGGTCCCGCGCAGATCCTCGAGGACCTCGATCCCGGCCGCGCCGATCGTCGTGTCGACCACACCGTCGCGCCACGGCCGCCCCATCGTGTCGGTGACGAGGACCGCGACGTCGACCCCGAGCCGGTCGAGCAGCCCCGACCTGATCCGCCGAGCCGATGCGTCGGGATCGGTCGGCAGCAGCGCGACCGTCCCGTCGGGGACGTTGCTTTCGTCGATTCCGGCGGCCGCGAGCACGAGACCGTGCCGGGTCTGCACGATCCGGGTCCGGCCGCGCCGCGCAACCACGCGGACGGTTTCGGCCGCGAGGTGGTCCTCCCGGCTGCCCGGCACCAGGCGGCCTTCGGCCTTGGACACGATCTTGCTGGTCACGACGACGACGTCCCCGTCGGTGAGCGGCGCGCCGGTGTCGACGATCAGCGCAGCGATGTCGTCGCCCTCGCGCACTTCGGGAATGCCGTCGAGCGCCCAGACCTCGATCGCGGCCGTCACGTGATGCTGCCTGCGAGGTCGAGGGCTGCCGCCGCCATCGCCGAGGTCGCCTCGACGTCGCGCATGAGCAGCGGGACGGCGCGGGCCGCGAAGCCTTCGTCGCGCAGCGCCGCGACGACGCCGGCGTCGACCTCGTCGACCAGCCAGCCGTCGATCAGTCCGCCCTCCGTGCGAGCGCCGTAGTGGCGCGCCACCGCGTCGGCGGCGGTCTGCACACCGATCGCGGCGAGGCAGGCGTCTGCCATCCCGCGCACCGGCGCGCCGCCGATGATGGGGGACAGCCCCACCACCGGGGCGGGCGTCGCGCGCACCGCGGCCGCCACACCCGGTACGCCGAGGATGGTCCCGATCGACACGACCGGGTTGCTCGGCGCGAGCAGGACCACGTCGGCCGAACCGATCGCGTCGAGGACGCCGGGCGCCGGCTTGGCCGCGTCGGCGCCATGCAGCTCGAACCCGATGGCCGGGACCGCCGCCCGCATCCGCACCCACCATTCCTGGAAATGCACCACGGCGCCGTCGCCGAGGCGGACGTGGGTCTCCACCCGGTCGTCGCTGGCCGGGAGCAGCCGGATCCCGGTCTTCCAGCGCTCGCTCAGCCACTGCGTGACCGTGGACAAGGACACCCCGTCGGCGAGCCAGCTGCCCCGCAGCAGGTGCGTGGCGAGGTCGAGGTCGCCCAGTCCGAACCACGACGGCACCAGCGGCTGCGCGGCGGTCACCGCGGCGGCGTACTCCGCGAGCTCCTCGCGGACCCGGAAGGTCTCGCCTTCGCGGCCCCAGCCGCGCTCGCCGGACACGCCGCCGCCGAGGGTGTAGAGGACGCTGTCGAGGTCGGGGCAGATCCGTAGTCCGAGCACCGTCAGGTCGTCGCCGGTGTTCGCGATCGCGGTGACGTCGTGGCCGATGGTGCGCAGCCCGAGCAGGAACCGGGCGCCCCCGATTCCGCCGCACAGTGCTGTGATCCGCACGCCTGGCAGTCTTTCGCACCCCGAGGGGTGTACGACGAGCGCCCGTGCGCAATCGCGCGTAGGGTTCGGAGCCAACGCAGGGGCGCAATCGCCACATCAGGTGCCAAAGGGGAGTCAGCGTGACCGAGACGCAGGTCGGTGAGCGACCAGCCCTGATCAACCGGCTCGAGACGCTGGTCGGCCGCCCGGTCGCCGCCAACGCAGACAGCGGCCTTCCGGTCGGACCGGTGGTTGCGGCCTCCCTCACCGGCCTGCGGGCCGAGATCACCGAGCTCGAGGAGCGCCTCGCCGCGATCGAGGACACCGTCGACGCCCTTTCGGAGCGCCTCGAGTCGCGGATCGCCTCCCTCGACGATCGGCTTGCCGCGCTGTTGCAGTCGATCAACGCCGAGCGCACGGCCGCCTCCCAGTACCGGGAGAAGACGTCCGAGGCGCTGCAGGAGCAGGCCGGCGCGCTCGACGAGTGGGCC
>CAZEAM010000158.1:0-2807 GCA_964510285.1 uncultured Frankiaceae bacterium
GGCGAGGGACCGGGCCCGTGGGACCACGGACTCGCCTTCCTCGTGGACGGGTCGGCGTTCGGCCCCGAGGTGCACGCGATTCATCGCGCGATCCCGGGGCTTTCGCCGGAAGTGGCCGCCGAGCGGGCCGGCAAGGGTTTCACGGTCACGGCGGTCGATGGCGACCTCGACGCTGCGCTCGAGGCGCTCGCGCGCGCCGGCAAGGCGGGAACCGCGTTCGTGCTCACCGACGGCGCCGCCTCGTGGCTGCTGTCCGACGCGGACCCGGCGCAGCTCGCGGCGGCGATGCCGGCCGAGCGCTCCCCCGCCTGGAAGGCTCTCGACGTCGCGGTCGCCCACGCGTTCCTGATCCGCGAGCTGTGGCAGCTCGACGACACCGAACAGGTCGTCGAGTTCCATCACGACGTCCCGGCAGCCGTCGCCGCGGCGAGGGCGAGCGGCGGGACCGCTCTGCTGCTCAACCCGACGCCGGTCGCGGACGTCGCGGCGGTGGCGGCGGCCGGCGATCGGATGCCGCGCAAGTCGACCCTGTTCGTGCCTAAGCCGGCGACCGGGCTGTTGATCCGGGCGTTCGCCGACGCGTAGGAGGCTGCTGTCGCGGTCAGCGCACCCGGGCGGCGCGGCTGACCTCGACCTCGAAGCGGCTGGCCGTCCCCGAGCCGGTGCGCCAGAACCGCCGGCGCAACGCTCCCTCGATCTCGATCACCTCGCCCGGTTGCCACTTGACCGCAGCGCGACGCAGCCGGGTGGCGAACGCGACGCAGTCGATGGCGTCGATCCCGGCGCGGTCGCCGTCGACCGGACGGTCGACGATCAGGCGCCAGGTCACCACCTCGTCGCCGCTCGGCAACGCGCGCTCGTCGACGTAGGTGGACAACCGCCCGGTCAGGAAGACCTCGTTGCGGTGATCGGAGATGGCCCGCTTCGCGGAGGCTGAGGCCGCCATCCGTGGCTCCTTTCGGGACTTGGGGAGGTCGGGATTTGGGGATGCGAACGGGCTCGACGATCACGGCGCGGGCTGACATCGCAACCGACCTGGCCGCCGGCCGGTGGACGGCACAGCGCAGACTGTGACCCGTGGACACAGAGCGCGTCGTGACGGTGGACCTCGGGCAGGACGTGTACGGCTTGGACACCTTGATGTCGGGCTACGAGGGCATCACGGCGGGATACCTGATCGCCGGCTCCCGGCCGTGCCTGGTCGAGACCGGCACCGCCCGGTCGGCCCCCGCGGTGCAGCGCGCGCTCGACGCGCTCGGCATCGGCCGCAACGACCTCGCCACCATCGCGGTGACGCACATCCACCTCGACCACGCGGGCGGGGTCGGCGACCTGGCGGAGGCCTACCCGAACGCCGAGATCGTCGTACACCAGCGCGGCGCGCGGCACCTGGCCGACCCGACCAAGCTGATGAACAGCGCGACCCGCGTGTTCGGCGACCTCATGGACACGGTGTTCGGCGAGCTACGACCCACCGACGGCGGGCGGATCCGCGCCGTCGACGAGGTGGGAACGATCGATCTTGGCGGCGGGCGAAGCCTCACGACGTACTACTCCCCGGGGCACGCGCAGCACCACGTCGGGCTGCTCGACTCGCACAGCGGCGACCTGTACGTCGGCGACGCGGCCGGCGTGTTCATCCCGGAGATCGGCGCGATCAAGCCGTCGACGCCGCCGCCGGACTTCGACCTCGACACCGCGCTCGCGTCGCTGCGGCATTTCGCGGACCTGCAGCCGCAGCGGCTGCTGTTCAGCCACTTCGGGCCGGTGTCCCACGTCGGCCCGGCGCTCGAGGAAGCCGCGGAGGAGCTGCTCACCTGGGTCGACCTGGTGAAGGAGACGCGGACCGATGCGCTGGACCTCGACCACGCCGTCACGATGCTGCGGCAACGGACCGCGCAGCGATATGGCCGGCTCTACACCGACCCGGAGCTGGACGAGAAGTTCGAGCTGCTGAACTCGACCGCGGCAAACATCAACGGCATCAACCGCTGGCTCGACCAGCTCGAAGCAGCCCGATAAGCCCGAGATTTCGCACACAAACGTGGCGCCAGTTCAGTTCTGAGGCTGCGCGAGGTGCTCAGCTGCAACCCTCGCAACGTTTGTGTGTTGCAGTCCGGACCAGGGTCAGCCGAGTTCCGCGATGCGCTCCTCGGCATCGGTCTCGCCGTCCTCGTCGATCGAGGCAACCGCGACGAACCACTCCTTGGCTTCCGCCACCCGGCCGGCATCGGCGAGCGCGGCAGCGTAGGCGTACCAGAGCCGCACGGTCCACGGCGCGACCTCCTGGCGGCGCAGCGCGGGGCCCTGCAGCGCAACGACGGCTGCGTCCGTCTCGCCGCGGTCTCGGCGGGCACCTGACTCGACGATGGCGAGCTCCACCCGCTCCGCCGGCGCCAGGCGCCGGGCGTCCGGGTCGCGCACGAGGGCCAGCGCACGTTCCGGACGGCCCAGGCCGCGTTCGCAGTCGGCCAGCACCGGCAGGTACGACGGATCCCCCGTCATCCGGCGGACCGCGCGGAGCTCCGACAGGGCCGTCGCATAGTCCCCGGCACGGTAGGCGGCCACCCCGACCGCCTCGCGCAGCAGCGCCAGGCGTGGCGCCAGCGCGCGGGCGAACCGGGCGTGCGACAGCGCGAGCTCGGGGTCGTCGTCGAGAGCGCGGCCTGCGGCGACCAGGTGGCGGGCGATCTTCTCGGCCAATCCGTCGCTGAGCGAGCGCAGGCCGGCGCGCGCCGCCCGGTCAAGGTCGCGGGCCGAGATGTCGTCGGCGAGCGGCGGCTCCGGCGGCCGCGGCGGCCGATCCT
>CAZEAM010000159.1:0-10681 GCA_964510285.1 uncultured Frankiaceae bacterium
GCCGGCCGCGGGTCGGTGTGGCGCACCCTGGGTGACGTGATCCCGGTGCCGCTGCCCGGCGCACCCGAGGTGGTCAGCCCCGGCGACGTGCTGGTCGCCTCCGGCCTGGCGGAGTTCATCGTCGTCACCTCCCGGCGCAAGCGGCCGGCGGAGCGTCAGCCGGCCGTCGACGACCACGCCGCCCAGGAGCTCTGGACGATGGCTTCGAGGTCGTAGCGCGACGACCAGCCCAGGTCGGCGCGGATCCGGTCGGTCGCGGCCACGATTCGCGGCGGGTCACCCGGGCGCCTGGCCTTGACGACCGGTTCGGTGCGGATGCCGGTCACCTCCGCGACCATCGCCAGCACCTCGCGGACGCTTGACCCCTCGCCCCGCCCGACGTTGTACGTCGCGGACCCCCCGCCGCTGTCGAGGTGGGCGAGCGCGGCGACGTGCGCATCCGCGACGTCGGCGACGTGCACGTAGTCACGGATGCACGTTCCGTCAGGAGTCGGGTAGTCGTCGCCGAAGATCTCCGGCGCCGCGCCGCTCGTCAGCGCCCGGAGCGCGAGCGGAATGAGGTTCAACGTCGACGGATCTCCGAGCTCGGGGGTCCCGGCGCCGGCGACGTTGAAGTAGCGCAACGAGATCACCCGCAGCTCAGAGGCGGCGGCTACGGCGTGCGCGGCCCACTCGCCGACCACCTTCGTCTCGCCGTACGGGCTCATCGGAGCAAGCGGCGTGTCCTCCGTCACCTGGTCGACATCGGGCATGCCGTACGTCGACGAGCTCGATGAGAAGACGAACGACCGTACGCCCGCGGCGACGGCGGCCTCCAACACGGTCAGGACACCGCCGATGTTCTCCCGGTAGTAGTGCAGCGGCCGCTCCACCGACTCACCGACCTGCTTCTTGGCCGCGACGTGAATGATCCCGCTGACGTCGTGGTCGCGGATCGTGGCCGCAATGACCTCGGCGTCGAGGACGCTGCCGCGCACCAACGGTGCGTCACCGACGCGGTGAGCGGCACCGGTGGACAGGTCGTCGAGCACGACCACAGGCTCCGACCGGTCACGCAGCGCCTTGACGACATGCGCGCCGATGTAGCCGGCGCCGCCGGTCACCAGCCAGGAAGACACACGCGGACGATAGTCCGCACCGGGCCGCCCCCGTGACCGGACCGGCTCGAGGGCAGGTCAGTCGCTGCGGTAGTCGACCGTGGTGATCTCGATCTGGACCTCGGCGAGCTTGGCCCGCAGCCTGTCCTTGAGGCTGTCGGGGGCCACCTCCCCGCCGCAACAGCGGCCGACCAGCGCCTTGACCTCCTGCTCGATGTCGAACTGGCGCAGGCACGGCCCGCACTCGGTGAGGTGCTGGCGGACCTCGATGCGGTGGGCTTCGTCCATCTCGTCGTCGAGATACAGGTAGACCTGCCGGATCACCTCGACGCAGTCGACGTCGTGCGGGTTTCCGCAGCTCATCGGTCCACTCCTGTCATGACCCGCTCCCGCCAGCCGTATCGGGCCGCACGTAGCCGCGATCGACGGCGTACGACTCGAGCGCTTCGCGAAGTGCACGCCGCCCGCGGTGGAGGCGCGACATCACGGTGCCGATCGGCGTCTCCATGATGTCGGCGATCTCCTTGTAGGAAAAGCCCTCGACGTCGGCGAGATACACCGCCATGCGGAACTCCTCCGGCAACGACTGGAGGGCTTCCTTCACGTCGCTGTCCGGAAGGTGCTCGAGTGCTTCCGCCTCGGCGGACTTCAACCCGCTCGACGTGTGCGACTCGGCGCTCGCGAGCTGCCAGTCCTCGACGTCGGCGTCACTGGACTCCTGCGGCTGTCGCTGCTTGCGCCGGTAGTTGTTGATGAACGTGTTGGTCAGGATCCGGTACAGCCACGCCTTGAGGTTGGTGCCTTCGGTGAACTGGTGGAAGGCGGCGAACGCCTTGACGTAGGTCTCCTGGACGAGGTCCTCGGCATCGGACGGGTTGCGCGTCATGCGAAGCGCAGCGGAGTACAGCTGGTCGAGGAAGGGCAACGCGTCGCGTTCGAACCGCGCGCTGCGGTCCTCGACTGACTCCTCGACGGCCATCGGCGCCGACAATAGCCCCACGCTCACGCCCTGAAGAACGCCGCGGACGCTGCTGCGATTCCCGGGACGGGCTAGCCGGCGCCCAGCCATTGCACGACCGCGGCGGCGACGAGGTCCGGAGCCTGCTTGAGCGAGTGGTCGCCCGGGACGGCGACGACGTTCGTCCCCGGCGGCAGCTCGGCCGGCGTCCCGAACGCGTCCCGCTCGCCTTGCACGACCAGCGACGGCACGCGCAACCCGAGCAGCTCGTCGGCGCGGGACTTCTCCGGCCGGCCCGGCGGATGGAGCGGAAAGGCGAGCGCGACGACCGCGTCCGCGCCCACTGCGGCCGCTGTGCGTACGGCGACCCGCGCGCCGCTGCTGCGTCCCGAAACGACCAGCCGGCCGCTGCGTTCCCTGCGCAGCGCGTCGAGCACGGCGGTCCATGCCGCGTCCAGGCGGGGCGGCGGCTCCGGGGCCCGGCGACCCTTCACCCGGTAGGGCTGGACCACCCGGGCAACCGTCCAGCCCAGGCCGACGAGCGCCCTCGACACGGCGACGATGTCGACGGCGTCGATCCCGCCCCCGGCGCCGTGACCTACGACGTACAGGCCCTGCTTGCCGCGCCTGGACAGCGAGACCTGCGCCGGACCGCTGGGGGTCTCGATGTCGAGGGAGCGCGCGTCGAGCCGTCCGGGCGCCATCCGCTCATGTTCTTACGGCCGCCTCGAAGCGCTGCTGGCAGGGGACGCACCGGTCGGCGTCCGGTTTGGCCTCGAGGCGCTCTTCGGGCATCGCCACGCCGCAGTCCACGCATCTGCCGTAGCTGCCGGCGTCGACCCGCTCGAGTGCCCGCGAGAGGCGTTCACGCTGTGCGGCGATGACCTCGAGCGAGGCTTCCTCCCGATCGGCCTCGCCGACGTTGGACGCGTAGTCGGCGGGGTGCTGCACGAGCTCGTCGATCTCACCGCCGGAGTCCCGGGCGTGAATGAGCGCGGCCGCAGAGCGATCCAGGTCGCGTAGCAGCGTCTCGAGCCGGACCCGGACCTCTTGCGTGTTCACGTGCAGTCGCCTCCGTCGTCGTCGCGTCCGCCGGCCACCGTGAGGTGGGCCGCAGTCAACCCCGTCCTGTTCGAAATGTGTGCCCACCTACAGGCGCCTCGACACGATGGGACGATTGAAGGAATGTCACAGCAACCCGTAGCGAACTGGCCGGCACCCACCGCCGCCGGCGCGGTCAACGCCGAGGTGCGGGTGCCCGGCTCGAAGTCGATGACCAACCGGGCGCTGGTCCTCAGCGCTCTCGCCGAGGGCCGGAGCGTGATCGAACGCCCGCTGCGCAGCCGCGACACCACGCTGATGGTGGAGGCGCTGCGCACCCTGGGGATCGCGATCGACGACTCCGACGAGCAGACGTGGACGGTCGAGGGGCGCTCGTTCACGCGGGCATCCGCCGCCGTGGACGTCGGCAACGCCGGGACCGTGCTTCGCTTCGTCCCGCCGGTTGCCGCCCTCACCCATGCGTCGATCGAGTTCGACGGCGATGAGGCGGTCCGGCGCCGTCCGGTGTCCCCGTTGATCTCGGCGCTGCGCTCGCTCGGGGTCGCCATCGAGGACGAAGGCAGGGGATCGGCGCCGTTCACGGTGCGCGGAACCGGCCAGGTCGCGGGCGGGCGGGTAGCCGTCGACGCCTCGTCGTCGAGCCAGCTGATCAGCGCGCTGCTGCTGGCGGGCCCGTCGTACGGCGCCGGGATCGAGGTCCGCCACGTCGGGGCCCGGCCGGTCCCGAATGCCCCGCACCTCGCGATGACGGTCGCGATGCTCGGCCGTCGCGGCGCGAACGTGGAGCTGGGCGACGACCTGTGGCGCGTCGCGCCCGGCAGGCTCGCGGCAACCCAGGAGGCGATCGAGCCGGACCTGTCCAGCGCGGCGCCGTTCCTCGCGGCGGCGGCCGTCACCGGGGGACGGGTCGCGATCCCGGACTGGCCTGAGCACTCGACCCAGCCGGGCGCGATGTTGCCGGAGCTGCTCGACCGGTTCGGCGCGATCTCGCGGCTCGACGGGCGCGGACTCGTGGTGGTCGGCCCCGAGCGGCTCAACGGGACGGACCTGGACCTGCGGCAGGCCGGCGAGCTCGCCCCGGTCCTGGCGGCGGTCGCGGCGCTTGCCGACTCGCCGTCCCGGCTGAGCGGGATCGACTACCTGCGCGGCCACGAGACCGACCGCCTGGCCGCTCTCACCCACGAGCTGAACGCGTTGGGCGCGGACGTGGAAGAGCTCGACGACGGGTTGGCGATCATCCCCGGGCTGCTGCACGCCGGAACCTTCAAGACCTACGACGACCACCGGATGGCGATGGCCGGTGCGGTCCTGGGTCTCGTCGTGCCCGGCGTCGTACTCGACGACGTGACGACCACGGCGAAGACCTTCCCCGGATTCGCCGAGGCGTGGTCACGGCTGGCGCTCAACGGAGCCGACCGCTGACCCGTCAGCCGATCGACGACGAGGACCGGCTGGCACGGGCGGGCCGATCCTCGCGCCCGCGCAGCCGGCTGCGACCGCGGCACGAGGACGCCACGACGGCCCGGGTGGTCAGCGTCGACCGCGGTCGGTTCGGCTGCCTGGTCTCCGGCGAGGCGGGGGACGGCGAGCGGTTGGTGATCGCGATGCGCGCCCGCGAGCTCGGCCGGCGGGCGATCGCGGTCGGTGACGAGGTCGACGTGGTCGGCGACCGCTCCGGTGGTCCGGACGCCCTGGCCCGCATCGTGCGCCTCGCGCCGCGCCGTTCGGTCCTTCGCCGCAGCGCCGACGACGCCGACCCGGTGGAGCGGGTCCTCGTCGCCAACGCCGAGCAGCTCGTGGTCGTGGTCGCCGCGGCGGACCCCGATCCGCAGCCGCGGCTCATCGATCGCTGCCTGGTCGCGGCGTACGACGCCGAGATCGCGCCGATCCTGTGCATCACGAAGACCGACCTCGCCCCGGCGCAGGAGCTCGCCGCGACGTACGCCCACCTCGACCTGCGGGTGATCCGCAGCGGCCGGCCGGGACTCGAGGCCGCGGTGGAGCAGCTACGCGAACTGCTGCGCGAGCGGGTGACGGTGCTGGTCGGGTCGTCCGGGGTCGGCAAGTCCACCCTGGTCAACGCGCTGGTGCCGGATGCGACGCAACGGATCGGAGCGGTGAGCGCGACCACCGGCAAGGGCCAGCACACGACGACGGCGGCGATCGCGCTGCCGCTGGCCGGCGACGGCTGGGTGATCGACACGCCGGGCATCCGGTCGTTCGGGCTCGCGCACGTCGAGCGGGATCGGCTGGTCGAGTGCTTCCCGGATCTCGCCGCGGGCACGGTCAACTGCCCGAGCGACTGCGACCACCTCGACGTCGACGTGTGCGAGCTCGACGCGTGGGTCGCCGCCGGTCATGCCGCGGCGGAGCGACTCGACTCGCTGCGCCGCCTGCTCGTTACCCGCGACGCGCTGTAGCGCAGCGACTGCCATACCGATGTGCCATCCGCCTAGCCATAGCTGAGCGCATGGCACATGCGCATGGCGCTCGCTAGGCGCTCGCGCCGGCTGCGATCGTCGCGTCGACCTCGGCAATGCGCGCTTCCATCGCGGCCCGCTCCGCATCGAGCGCCTCGGCCTGGTCCTCGTCGGCCTTCATCAGCTCGTCGAGGTTGTGGCCGGCCATGTCGAGCACGCCCATCTCGGCGTAGCACTTCTGGACCTTCTCGCCCCACAGCCCGATGTCCTTGACGCACGGCACGATCCGGCTGAACAGCAGGGTGCGGAAGATCTGCTGGAACTCGGAGTGGTCGGCGATCTCCTGGCACTCCTTCACCGGCAGGCCGAGCGCCTCGTAGACCTCGGTGCCGAGGAACCGGTTGCGCATCAACCAGCAGCCCTCGACCACGAAGTCCTCACGCTCGTCGCGCTCCTTCTGGGTGAGGTCGGCGTACGCATCCTTCAGCGCGAGCCGCCCGAACGCGACGTGCCGCGCCTCGTCCTGCATGACGTAGGCCAGCAGCTGCTTGGCGAGCGGGTTCTGCGCCAGGTCGCGCTGCAGGCCGAACGCCGCGAGCGCGAGACCCTCGATCAGAACCTGCATGCCGAGGTAGGCGAAGTCCCAGTCCTTGGCCTGCAGCGCGTCGTTGAGCAGCGCCGCCAGATCCTTGTTCATCGGGAAGACGGTGCCGACCTTCTCCTGAAGGAAACGCGCGAAGGTCTCGACGTGGCGCGCCTCGTCCATGACCTGCGTCGCGCCGTAGAACTTCGAGTCCATGTCCGGGACCGTCTCGACGATGCGAGCGGCGGTGATCATCGCGCCCTGCTCACCGTGCATGAACTGGCTCCACGACCAGGCCGCCTGGTGGTGGGTAAAGGAGTCGCGCTCCTTCTCGGTCATCTTCTCCCAGACGTCCGTGCCGAGGAACGGGTTGTACCCGTCGGGCATCCCGACCGGGTTGGCCCAGTCGACCTCGATCGACCAGTCCATGCGCTTGGTCGAGTCCCACTGCTTGTCCTTGCCCTTCTGGTAGAGCGACAGCAGCCGGTCGCGGCCGTCGTCGTACTCCCAGCTGAAGCGGGCCTCGCAGTTGGCCGGGACGTCCCAGGTCGCGGTCACGTCCGTCGGGACGACGTACTTCTCGGCAGTGGTCA
Source organism: uncultured Frankiaceae bacterium (assembly GCA_964510285.1). GTDB lineage: Bacteria > Actinomycetota > Actinomycetes > JAFAQI01 > JAFAQI01 > DASZTV01. Next base: position 6,714 of record CAZEAM010000159.1, read on the forward strand.
TGAGACACCCTTCATCAGCAGTCGTTCGACTAGTTGAGCCATCCGAGCAGCGATCGCCTCGGCCGAACCGTCGGGGCCATCGCTGGGAAGAACCAGGTAGGAGATGGTCAGGCGGGCGACCATCTCGGAGACGAGCTCCACGTCCTCGCGCGGCAGGTCCGGCCAGTGCGAGAGCCAGTACGACTCGATGTTGCGCCGCGCGGCGCCGATGACGACCTCGCCGCGCGTGGTGAGGAACGGCAGCAGGTCGTGCGTGTCGTCGGTCAGCACGGCCTTGAGCAGGACGTTGTTCGACGCCTCGCGGATCGTCCACTCGGTCGCCGCCGCGATCGCATCCACGGGCCGGTCCGGGTGGACCTCGTCGATGAACCGGTTGGTGCCGTCGATGAACCGCTGCGACTCGCGCTCGGCGAGCGCCTGCGCGAGAGCGTCCTTCGAGCCGAACTCGTTGTAGAGGGTCTGGCGGGACACCCCGGCCGCCGCCGCGACGTCGACCATCCGGGCCCTCTGCCAGTTGCCGGCCACGATGACGTCGTACGCCGCATCCAGCAGCGCATCCCGAGTGGAACGAGTTTCGGCCATCACTTCGCAGTCTTTACACGAAGGCCACCCGTGTCAAGCACCCGCGTGGGCGACTAATCCGATGACGGCTGTTACTACGCTCGACTCGTGGCCGGCTGGGAGGACGACCTTCGGCTGGCGCATCACATCGCCGACGCCGCCGACATGGTCACGATGCGGCGCTTCGGCGCCGCGGACCTCGTCGTCGACACGAAGCCCGACCTGACTCCGGTCAGCGACGCGGACCGCGCAGTCGAAGAGGCTGCCGTCGGCCTGGTGGCCGCCGAGCGGCCGGGGGACGCCGTGGTGGGCGAGGAGTACGGCGCCCGCGGCACGAGCAGCCGGCGATGGGTGATCGACCCGATCGACGGGACGAAGAACTTCGTGCGGGGCGTTCCGGTGTGGGCGACCCTGGTCGCGCTGCAGCAGGACGAGCGCACCGTCGTCGGGGTGGTGTCCGCGCCGGCCCTCGGCCGCCGGTGGTGGGCCGCGTCCGGATCGGGCGCATGGACCGGGTCGTCGGCGGCGGAAGGCCGCGCGTGCCATGTCTCGAAGGTTGCGTCGCTGTCCGACGCGTCGCTGTCCTACTCGTCACTCGAAGGGTGGGACGCCGCCGGCCGGCGCGAGCAGTTCCGTGGGCTGGTCGACTCGGTGTGGCGCAACCGCGCGTTCGGTGACTTCTGGTCCTACATGCTGGTCGCCGAAGGCGCGGTCGACATCGCGTGCGAGCCCGAGGTGTCGCTGTGGGACCTCGCGCCGTTGAGCGTCATCGTCGAGGAGGCCGGCGGGCGCTTCACCGACCTGTCGGGCGGGGCGCGGGTGGACGGCGGCAGCGCGGTCGCCACCAACGGGTTGCTGCACGACGAGGTCCTCGCGGCGCTGACCCCGTGACCCAACACCCGGCGCTGACCCCGGTCGAGCGGACCGCGCGGCTGTTGCGTCAGCAGGCTGAGGCGTGCGCCCGGATGGGAAGCCCGCTCTACGACGTGCTGTTGCGCGCCGCCGCGGACGACCTCGTCGCGGGCGGACCGACCGCAGCCGTCTTGGCGGGCAGGCTGGAGGATCCTGGACCGAGCGCGCTGGCGTTGCGGATGATGGGCGGCGTCCACGCGCTCGTGCTCACCGGCCGGGCCCCGGAGCTCGCCGACTTCTACCCGTCGGCTGCGCCCGACGGCGTCGGCGCACCCGAGCAGGCGTGGCCGCCGTTCGCCGCCGTCCTGGCGGCACATCGCGACGAGGTGCGCGGGTGGCTGCAACGACCGCCGCAGACCAACGAGGTCGGCCGCGGCGCGGCACTCATCGGCGGCCTGCGGCACGTCTGCGCCGAGGCGCGGCTCCCGGTCCGGCTGGTCGAGGTCGGTGCCAGCGGCGGGCTGAACCTGCACGCCGACCGGTTCCGGATCGACGGCGAGGTGGCGACGTACGGCGATCCGTCCTCCCCGGTGCGGCTCGGCGCCGCCTGGCTCGGCGTCGCACCCCCGACGTCCGCGGTCGAGGTGATCGACCGGTACGGCGGTGACCTCGATCCGGTCGACGTGTCGAGCGAGACCGGTCGGCTGCTGCTGACCGCCTACGTGTGGCCGGACCAGACCGCCCGCCTCGAGCGGTTGCGCGGCGCGTTCGAGCTCGCCGCCCGGCAACCCGTCGAGGTCCGCCGCGAGAGCGCGGAGCAGACCCTCGCGCGCACCGACCTGGCCGACGACACGTGGACGGTCGTCTGGCATTCGGTGTTCCGCCAGTACCTGCCAGCCGAAAGCCGCGACGCGCTCGCCGCGCGCATCGAGGCGCTGGGCGATGAGGCGAGCCGGCGGCGACGGTTCGGCTACCTGACGATGGAGCCCGAACGCCGTACGCCGGGCGGCGACTACGAGTTCCTCGTCAGGCTGCGCACCTGGCCCGGCGGTACGGAGCGGATCCTCGGCACCGCACCAGGCCACGGCATCCCCACCACCTGGGAGACCTGACTCGCCGAACTTGCACAAAACGACCGTTCCACGCGGAAAAACGGTCGGAAAGTGCAAGTTTGCGGGGGTCAGGTGTCCGGGTCGGTGGCGAAGACGGGGTGGACGAAGAGGTTCGGGTCGTCGTGCCAGGCCCGGGTGACCCCCGGCGGGTAGACCAGCTGGCGGATCACCCTCGCCGGGTTGCCGGCGACCAACGTGTCGTCGGGTACGTCCTTGGTCACCACCGCGCCGGCCGCGACGAGCGCGCGGGTGCCGATCGTCACGCCGGGCAGGATGATCGCCCGCGCGCCGATCCACGCGCCGTCCTTAATGACCACCGGCTCCTCGCGCACCGGCCGGCCCTCGACACCGTGGCTGTCGCTGTCCGTGATGTAGACCTCGTTCGCGATCGCGATGTCGTTGCCGATCGTGATCTCTTTGCAGCAGGCGAGGAAGACGCCGTTATTGAGGAAGACCCGGTCACCGATCCGCAGCTTCCCCCAACCCGTGACCAGGGTGCGCTTGTGCGTCGACCAGATCTTGAAGTGGTCGCCGACCTCCATGTCGGTCGCGTCCACCGTCGGCCGCCCGAGCATCGTGGCCTGCGCACCGACCGACTTGCACTTGCGCAGGTACCAGTCGGCACGGGCCCGCTGCTTGCCGTAGGACCAGAAGAACTGCGCTTCGAGCTTGCGTTGTTTGAGCGCGGACCGGACCCCCACGAGCGACAACGGTAGATCAGCGAGCGACCTCCATGACAGGGCCCTCCTCGGAGTCGACCGCCTCCGCGGTCGTGACGGCAGAGGCGACCCGGACCTTACGCAAGGTGACGATGCCGATTGCCGACGCGAGGGCGCACGCGAGCGCGCCGAGCCCCAGCCCCCAGCGGGCCCCGACGTGCTGGGCGACGGCACCGGCGATCGGGCCGCCGATCGGCGTCGATCCGAGGAATGCCACCGCCCACAGCGACATCACGCGCCCTCGCATCTGCGGTGCGGCGGCGAGCTGCAGCGTGCTGTTTCCCTTGGAGATGAAGGTCACGCTGGCCGCGCCCACGGCCGCGAGCGCAACGAGCTCGAGCCACAAGCCCGGCGCGACCGCCGCGAGCGCGAGCAGGACGCAGAAGACCATCCCGGAGCGCACCAGAGTGGCCAGGCCGGTACGACCGCGCGCCGCGGCGTACAGCCCGCCGACGATCGCCCCGACCCCCATCGCCGCCGTCATGAACCCGTAGGTGCGCGACCCGCCGTGGAAGGCGCGCGTCGCCACCACCGGCAACGTCACCTGGAACTCGTAGGTCAGGCAGCCGACGATCGCCATCATCACGAGCGGGATCGCGAGGCCGACCTCGCCGCGCACGTACCGAAGGCCTTCGACCAGCTGCCCGCGCTGCCGCCCGGCGGGGACCGACGGTGACAGCTTGGAGACGTCCATCGCGAGCAGCGACGCGACGACGGCGATGAT
>CAZEAM010000160.1:0-8519 GCA_964510285.1 uncultured Frankiaceae bacterium
GTCGATGCGGGCACCGGCGTACCCGTACGCCCGGAAGCACTCGCGGCCCGCAGCCAGGATCCGCCGGACCGTCTCCTCACCCCGCCCGCGCGCGGCGCGCGGCTCGGCGCAGGCACCGGCCAGGACCCATTTCGGCGGCTCAGGCACCGCGGCAGCCTAACGAGCAGGCGGGCCCGTGGTCACTGACGCGGTCGGCTCACCGCTCGTCGTCGACCGCCGGCGGCGGCTGCTCGAGTCCGCCCTCACCGCCTTCACCCGGCGCGGCTACGCGTCCACCCGGATCGACGACATCTGTGCCGAAGCCGCCATCTCCCGCGCGACCTTCTACCGCTACTTCGAGGGCAAGGAGGAGGTCTTCGACGCGCTGATCGAGCTGATGTCGAGCGAGGTTCTCGACACCGCCGCGCATCTGGGCGCGGTGACCCCGGACGCGGACGGCAAGGCGACGCTCTGGCACTGGATCGCCGACCTGGTGTCGATCACCGAACGATGGGGGGTGCTCGTCGACGAGGTCAACGCACCGCGGATGGCCGATCCGCGACCGAGGGAGCGGGCGGTGCTTCTGACGTCGCGGTTCGCCGACGTCCTGTCGGAGCGGTTCAACCTAGGCGGGGTGACCGGCGTGGACACCAAGATGGCAGCACTCGCGATCATCGCGATGACCGAACGGACCGCGCACCAGGTGCGGACCTGGGACGTCGACATCGACCGGGCCGCCATGATCGACTCGCTGGCCACCCTCGCCATGAAGATGCTGCATCCCGTGGCAGGCTGAGGCCGCGATGTCACACGAATCCGGGGCCGGCTGCGCGAACGCGCCCATCACCGAGCGCGACGGCATCCTGACCGTCACGTTCACGCGCGAGGAGAAGCTCAACGCGATCACGCCGGAGATGACCGCGGCGCTGTGGGAGGCGCTCAACCTGCTGTCGCTGCGCGACGACCTCCGCTGCCTCGTCATCACGGGCACCGGGAAGTACTTCACCGCCGGCATGGACCTCGGCACGCAGGTCGGGTCCAGCCCCGGCAACCCCGAAACCGAAGCGCAGCACCCGGGCTGGAACTTCCGGCGCAACTACCGAAGCCACCATCTGCTCTACGACGAGATCGAAGCCATCGAGAAGCCGGTGATCATCGCCGCCCAGGGGATCTCGCTCGGCGCGGGCGTCGAGATGGCCGTCTCGTGCGACTTCCGGTTCTGCACGCCGAACGCGCAGTTCGGGCTCCCCGAGGTCAACATCGGGGTGATGGCCGGCAGCGGCGGGACCAGCCGGCTGACCCGCATCGTCGGCCCGGCCTGGGCGAAGTACATCGCGATGGCCGGCATGCGAGTCGACGCCGACCGCGCTCTGGCGATCGGCCTGGTCCACGACGTGTTCCCCGCCGAGTCCTTCCTCGATGACGTCTACGCGTTCTGCGAGCGGCTCAAGGCGATCTCACCCGATGTCCTGGGCGTGACGAAGCTCGCCGTCGACATGTATGCCGATGTCGACCGCACCACGCAGCGACACATCGACCGGATCGCCGTACACGGCCTGGTGCAGTCGGGCGAGTTCGACAAGGCGCGGGAGCGGTTCAGCAAGGACTGAACGTACGCGGTTTAGCCGTCACCGAACGCGGCACAGTGCTCCTTGAGGCATTGGGAGGCCTGGCTCTCCCTAAGATCGGGAGGACATGGCTAGCACGGCAAGCGTCGCGGTAGCCGTGCCGTGTGCGCTGGGCGCAGCGGTCGCGTTCGCCGTGGCCAATGTCGAGCAGATGCGCGCGGCACGCGTCACCGAGGCGCCGGCGGAGGTCAGTGCGACCTTGCTGGTCCGGCTTGCCCGCAGCCGGAAGTGGCTGATCGGGCTGGCCACCGCGGTCGGCGGCTTCGGCCTGCAGGCCGTCGCGTTGTTCCTCGCGCCCGTCGTCCTCGTCCAGCCCCTGATCGTCACCGAGCTGCTGTTCGCGCTGCCGCTCGCCGCCTGGTACGCCAACGCCCGGCTGCATTCGCGCGAGTGGGTGGGTGCCGCGCTGGTCGCGGGCGGCATCACGGCATTCCTCGTCGTCGGCAACCCGTCGGGCAACAACGCGCACATCACGACCTTCGCGACAGTGGCGATGACCGTGGTGGTCGGGGCGGGCGTGATCCTGCTCGTCCTCGTCGCCGAGTCGTTCGCCTCCCGTCCCATGCTGCGCGCCAGCGGGCTCGCGCTCGCGGCCAGCGCGTGCTTCGGGATGCTGTCGGTGATGACCAAGGTGGTCGGCCGGCAGTTCCAGCACGACAAGCTCGACACGCTCGCCCATCCGCAGTGCTACGTCCTCGCGGTCTTCGCCATCTCGGGCCTGCTGCTCTCGCAGACCGCGTTCCGGATCGCTCCGCTGTCGGTGTCGCTACCGGTGATCGACATCGGCGAGCCGGCCGTCGCCTCGCTGCTGGCCGTCCTCGCGTTGCACGAGACGCTCGACCTGAGCTCGGGCGGCGCGGTGGGCGTCGCGCTGTCCGCCTCCGCGGCCACGATCGGGGTCGCCCTCCTCGACTCGTCACCCAACGTGCACGCGATGCAGGAAGAGGTGACCGCCATCGTTCTCGAACACACCGAGAACGCCGAGAACCCCTCAGGGAGCCAGATCCCGGAGACGACCTGACCTCGTAGGCGGCTGCTAGTAGACCGCGATGGCGGCGAGCTTGCCGCGCAGGTAGTCCCCCGCGGCGACCGGCTCGTAGACGACCGAACCGACCGGCGGCGGCACGCTGCGGATCATCGCCGTCGGGTTGGCCTCGTGGAAGTACACGAGCGACATGAGGTCCTCGTCGGGGGCGGAGGCGTCGGGGGCGAGGACCCGATGCCGGTTCGAGACCCATCGGTCCCCGGTCCAGCGCGCCATCATGTCGCCGATGTTGATGGTGAACGCGCCGTCGACCCAGGGCGCATCCGCCCACCCGCCGTCCTTGCCGAGCACCTGCAGGCCGCCGGTGCCCTGCTGGCGGTCGAGGATCGTGAACGTCCCGAAGTCGGTGTGTGACCCGATCCGCAGCTGGCCCGGCTCCGGCTCGCCCACGTCGCGCAACGCCGGATACCAGTGCGTGTAGAACGACCAGGTCGGGTGGTCGGCGAGGTCCAGGAAGTGCCGTTGCGGCAGCCCCAGCGCGACGGCCGCGATCTCCAGCAGCACGTCGACGAGCGAGTGCATCTGCCCGACGTACACCGTGACCGCCGCGCGGTAGTCCGGCACCTCGTCCGGCCACACGTTGTCCGTGAACCACTCGCGGTCGACCGCCGCGTCGCCGGTCGGGACGAAGCAGGCGATGTTGAACGACTCCTTGAGGTCGGGCGGCGCACTGACGCCCTCGTCGGAGTTGGCGTTGGCCTCCGAGCCGAGCGGAGACCAGCCGCGCGGCATCCACGTCTGGCCCCCGACCTGCGCGCGGTAGCGCTGCTTGGTCTGCACCGGCAGCTCGAAGAACCGTCGCGACGCCGCCCGCACCGCGTCGCGCAGCGAGTCGTCGACGCCGTGGTTGACGACGAGCAGGAAGCCGATCTCCCGCAGTGCCCGGTCGACCGCCGCGGCGACCTGCGCGCGCCCTCCCGCCGTACCGGACCGCCACGGTCCGAGGTCGATCACCGGGACGGCTGCTGCGCTCACCCGAGCGACGATATCGGCAGGTTCGGAGCAGTCCACCGTCGAAGATCGCGCCGTGAACCGGCGCGTGGTCACCGCAGTGGCGGTAGCCGTCAGCCTGCTCGGCACGGTCGGCCCCGCCGCGGCGAGCGCGAGCAACGGCCGGGACGGCGCGATCGCGCCCAGACCCCACGCTCGGGCCGCCGGCCACCGGGCCGCCGACTCGCTGCCGCAGGTCGCGAGCGGGCATCGGCCGGGCCCGGCCCTGCTGTACGCGAAGCCCGCAGTGTCGCCGCAACTGCGAAACCGCGGCGTGTGGAAGGCGCCGCCGACACTCGTGTCCGGCACCGAGGCCTACCGCGACGGCGAATGGATGTACCAGGACTACCTCTACGACGATCACGGCGCGCTCGGCGCGCTCGACCCGACCACACCCTGGTCGGAGACCGACTTCCTGTTCTCGCCGGTCGCCGGCACCTTCACCTACCCGACCGCGCGCAGGTACGCCGACAACGCGGCCGACCTGGTCGAGTTCCGCACCAAGCCGCTGCCCTCCTCCACCGCCTTCCGGGTCACGCTCAACAGCCTGACCGACCCGTCGCTGGTCGGCTTCACGATCGCGCTGGGCACCTCGGCGACGCCACAGGAATGGCCGGCCGACGCCGACGTGACGTCCCCTGCGGCGTACTTCGTGACGGTGCACGGGCACACCGCTGCGCTGACCCAGGCCGGCACCGGCCGGGTGCTGGGTCCGGCGCCGAGCGTGACGGTCAGCACGCGCCGCCGCCAGTTCACCGTCGAGGTTCCGCACGCGGCCTGGAACCCCGGCCGCAGCACCGTGCGGATGTCGGTCGGCGTGGGGTTGTGGGACCGCGCGCACCACCACTACCTGTTGCCCGCCCTCGGCCCGGCGACCGCGTCCACGCCGGGCGGCGGCGGGCCGGCGCCGGTCGGGCTGGTCAACGTCGGACCGCGGCTCAACGAGCCGTGGCCATCCCTGGCCCAGCCCACCGAAACGATCGCCGACAGCGCGGCCGGCGAGCTGGTGCAGCCGTTCATGTGGCGAGAGCACGAGCAGGCCTACGAGCTCGGCGTGCTCGGGTCGGTCCAGCCGTTCTACGCGAACGTCGACTTCGCCAAGCTCGCCCACCACGTCACCGACAACAGCGACATACCGCGGTTCGGTTCGACCGACCGGATCTTCGCCAGCCACTTCTCCTTCGGGCAGGGGCTCGACCCGAGCCAGGTCTGCGGCCGGATCGTTCCGCCGATGCAGGTCGGGGCGCGGTGCAAGGGACGCATGGTCGGACAGCTGCAGCCCTACAACCTCTACGTCCCGGCAGGCCCTACGCCACGCAACGGCTACGGGCTGACGCTGCTGCTGCACTCGCTGTCGGGCAACTACAACCAGTACGCCACCAGCCACAACCAGAGCCAGCTCGCCCACCGCGGCCCAGGCTCGATCGTGGTCACACCGGCCGGCCGGGGGCCCGACGGCGGCTACGCCGGCGTCGCGGAGGCCGACACGTTCGAGGTGTGGAACACGGTCGCCCACGACTACCCGCTCGACCCGGACTGGACGGTGGTCAGCGGCTACTCGATGGGTGGCTACGGCACGTACCGGCTGGCCGAGCGCTGGCCTGACCTGTTCGCCCGGGGGTTCTCCGTCGTCGGCGAGGCCAGCCCGGCGTCCGGGCTGCCGTCGCTTCGCAACGTGCCGATCCTCGCCTGGAACGCGACCGCGGACGAGCTGGTCCCGATCGACTCGACGATCGAGAACACCCAGGAGATGACCGCTGACGGGCTGCGCTACATCGAGGACGTGTTCACCGCCGCCGACCACCTGACACTGGCGACCAACGACCAGTACGGCCCCGGCGCGGTGTGGCTGGGCACCCACCGGGTGAACCGCAACCCGGCCCACGTGACCTACGTGGTCGACCACGGCGAGGACAACGCGTCGGCCGGCATGGTCGCAAACCATGCCTACTGGTTGTCCGGGGTGACCCCGCGCAGAGCCGGCGCGCCCGGGACGATCGACGTTCGCTCGCTCGGGTTCGGGGTGGGTGACCCCAAGCCGTCAGGCATGCGAATGGGCGCCGGGCTGCTCACCGGGGGGACCAAGGCCGCGATCCCCTACGTCGAGTTCCGGCAGACCTGGGGCGAGACCCCGAAGACGCCCAAGCGCGACGCGCTCGCCGTCGCTGCCCGCAACATCTCGCGCGTCGTCGTCGACGTACGACGGGCCCGGGTCGACTGCGCCGCGGCGGTCCACGTCACGAGTGACGGACCGGTGAAGGTGGTCCTGTCCGGGTGTGGCCGGACGATCCGCGCTAGCTAGCTCGAGCCGGCCGCAGCTGCAGGTGCGCCAGCAGATGGGCGGTCGCGGCGGCGACCTCGTCGACCGCCTCGTCGAACACCGCCTGGTTGGCCGCCGACGGCGCGCGCATCCCGGCGATCTTGCGGACGTACTGCAAGGCGGCCGCGCGGACGTCGTCAGCTGTGGCGTCCTCCGTGTACGGAGGGCGCAGCGTCTTGATGCTTCGGCACATTCCTCGACCGTAGTCCGGACCGGCGGTCAACGCCGCTCGTCGTGAAACGCTGCCGCGGTCGCGACGTCGGTCGGGTAGCTGCGCAGGGCCCGGAACAGGTACAGGGTGGAGGCGGCGAGCGGAGCCAGCATCACCAGGAACGTCCACTTCAACGCGTGCTGCCCGCCACCGAAGACGTAGTCGGAGGTGAACCCGAACAGCATCGGGGCAAGCGCCTGCGCGGCGGTCCGCAGGAAGGTGCGCACGCCTTCCGCCCGACCCCACAGCGGCGCCGGCATGATGTCGAGCCGCGCCGCGTTGAGCGGCGGGTTCTGTGCCGAGAGCCCGAACGCCGCGAGCATCAGGTAGGGCAGCGCGCGCATCGGGTGGTGGGTGAGCAGCGCCGGGATGAACGCGCCCGCGGCGATCGCCGCGGAGACCGCAGCCACGAAGACCCGCCCGTTCAGGAAGCGACGACGCAGCAGGCTGTCGCCGAGCCGCCCGCCCACGAGCACCCCGACCACCGCGCCGAGCCCGACGACGAGCAGCAGCAGGTTAGCCAGTGCCTGGTTGATGCCGTACTGCTGGTGCACGAGCTCGGCGCCGAAGGTCTGCACGCCGGTCAGGTAGAAGTAGCTGAGCGCGCTCGCGACGATCATCGCGACGTTCGTGCGGATCGACATGATGTAGCGAACCGCCTGCCAGAAACCCATGCGTCCCGGCTCGACGTCGAGCACCTGGTCGCGGTCGGGCTCGACGCCCTTGCTGCGCGACACGTGGTGAGCCACGTTGTCCGCGGCGTCGTCGACCTCGTCGAGCGGGTCTGCGGCAACGACCGGCCGGGTGGGGATCTCGGTCGCGCCGGGCAGGATCACCCCGCGCCCGCCGCGCAGCGGCTCCGGGAGGCGGAACACCATCCGGGCGAGCAGGAACGCCGGTACGGCGAGCAGCAGGAACGACAACCGCCAGGACAGCGCCGAGACGTCCCCGGTGATCGCGAAGCCGACCCCGCCGCCGAGCAGCTCGCCGGTCAGCACGTAGCTGTAGATCCGGCCGCGCTCCGCGCCCGGGAACCAGTCGCCGAGCATCGAGGCGATCACCGGCCCGGCCGAAGCGGTCACGACGCCGAGGGCGAGGCGGCTGACCAGGAGGTGGTCGAAGGAGTTGACCAGCGCACTCCACACCATGCACACGCCCCACAGGACGATCGACACGCCCAGCACGGTCTTGCGCCGGAACCGGTCGGCGATCACTCCGAACGGAAGGCTGGCGACCGCCGCCACGATGCAGTTCACCCCGACCAGGAGCCCCAGGTCGGAGTTCGTGACGTGCAGCGCGTGCCGCAGCGGGGTCGCGGAGGCCCCGACCGTCGCGGTGTCGGCGCTGGAAAGCGCGAGCACGCCGCCGAACACGACGATCACCCGGGTGCGCGCCGGGCCGCCGAAGAAGGACTCGATTCGGCGTCCCGCGGCGAGTGCCGCCCGGGCCCACAGGCCGCGTCGCGCCGCCGGATCCGTGGTGCGTCCGCGGTCCCGCCCGGGCTGCGCCTCCAGCCCCTCCGGGGGCAGCGGCAGCGTGCTCACGGGCACAGTCTTGCCTCCTGGGCAGACTGTTAGGCGTGCGCCGCGCCCCATACACCGTCCCGCGCGCCCTCCATCCGATGGCGTGGTGGGTGTGGGCGATCGGGCTCGGCGCCGCGGTCAGCCAGACCGACAACCCGCTCCTGCTGGTCGTCGCCCTGACCGTGGTCGCCGCCGTGGTCACGCTGCGACGCACCGACGCCCCCTGGGCCCGCGGCCTGAAGTACTACTTCTGGCTCGCCCTGGTGGTCGTCGTGATCCGGGTGGTTTTCCGCTCGGTGTTCGGCGGCGCCGTCGGGACGGACGACCACATCCTGTTCCGGCTGCCGCAGCTTCCGCTCCCGCACTGGGCCGCCGACGTCCAGCTCGGCGGTCCGGTGTCGCTCGAGAACACGGTTTCGGCGACGGCAGACGGGATGCGCCTCGCGGTGTTGCTCTGCTGCATCGGCGCCGCCAACGCACTCGCCAACCCGCGACGCGCGCTGCGGGTCCTGCCCGGCGCCCTTTATGAGCTGGGGGTGGCGGTCGTGGTCTGCATGAGCGTCGCCCCGCAGCTGGTCGAAAGCATCGGACGGGTACGGCGCGCGCGCCGGCTCCGGGCCGGGCACTCGTCCGGGTGGCGAGCGGTCCGGGCCGTCGCGATCCCGGTGGTGGAGGACGCCTTCGAGCGCTCCCTTCGGCTCGCGGCCGCGATGGACGCCCGCGGCTACGGCCGGCGTGGCGAGGTCCCGGTGCGGACCCGCCGGGCCACCACGGCCTGCCTGCTGACCGGGATGGCGGGCCTGTGCGCCGGCGCCTACGGCCT
>CAZEAM010000161.1:0-7617 GCA_964510285.1 uncultured Frankiaceae bacterium
GATCGACCCCGCCCGACTGGACCGGGTGGACCGTCGGCGCGGGCCGACCGTAGGTCCGGACCACCGCGGTGGCCCGGCCGGTGCGCCGGTGCGTCGGTTGCAGACCGTGGACGAACCAGGCCCGGTCGAAGCGCAGCCCGACGGAGTGCCCGATGTCGGGCAGGTCGGAGCCGGCCCCGCGGTCGACGTCGCGCTCGAAGGACATGTCGCGGGTCAGCCGGACGAGGGCGGGGTGGGCCGTACGGGTCGCGGACTTCAGCAGCCGCACGCCGTAGGTGTAGTCGTTGTGGATGCCGGCGCTGTAGTGCGTGTGCGCGGGGAACACGTTGAGCTGGTAGCGGTAACCGAGGTCACGCAGCCGGTTCGCGAGGTCCAGTCCGTTGGGAAGCGCGACGTTGACGTCTGCGTCGCCCTGGTAGATCTCGGTCGGGACGTAGCGCAGGTTGTCGACGGCACGCGTCAGGTCCGGTACCGGCAGGGCAACGGGAAGCTGGTCCCGGGTGGCGATCGGACCTTCGATGTCGAAGGCGGCGGCGAACCGGTCGGGCTGGGTCTCGGCGAACAGGATCGCGCCGTACCCGCCCATCGAGTAACCGGCGACGCTCAGCCGGTCCGGATCGATCCGCACCAGGCGGCCGGCGTTGCGCACGGCCTGTTCGACGTCGAGGTAGCCGGCGCCCTCGAACAGGCTGATGCCGCTGCGCGCGCCCGGGCTGATCAGCACCGCGCCGTTGTCGTCACCGAGCTGTCGGTAGAGCTCGGAGGTGATCGCCGCCATGGAGTTGGCCGTGTAGTCGGAGCCGTGCAGTACGACGGTGGTGGGGACGGGTCCGCCCCGGTAACCCCTGGGCAGGTACAGGCCGTACTGCTGGAGGCGGCCCTCGATCCCGTTCTCATGGGAGAGCTCCTTCGGCGCCCAGTAGGTGCGGACCGTGTAGCCGATCCCGGACACCAGGCGTTCGCTTCGGCCCCGCCGCATCCGCGGCACGCTCACCGTGGTGGCGAACGGGTCGATGTCGTGCATCGCGAGGGCTACCGCCTGCCGCTGGTCGGCGATGCCCTGGACCGGCTCGCCGAAGCGGGGGATCACCTTCGCGAGCGGGCCGCCATCGCCGGAGGCAACGAGGGTGTGTCCGTCAGGCTGTACGACGCCGGCCGCCGCGACGAAGCGAACCCGCCCGTGGTCCGCGACCGTCGACAACGGCAGGCGGGTCTGCAAGCTGTTGCGGTAGCCGTCCGGATCCGCTGCGGCCGGAGCACGGATCGTCCGGCCGCTCCTCAGGTCGGTGACGAACGCGCCGTGCCCGGTCACCAGCACGGCGACGTCGGCGAACCGGGTGGTCAGGCCGGATCCGAATGGAACCGTCCGTGCAGTCGCGTCTGCGTGCCCGGTGTGGAACAGCAGCAGCAGAGCCGTTGAGACCGGGCGGTGCATGGTCGTCGTGCGCGCGAGCACGTCCAGCGAGTGGCCGCGCGTGGCGAGTCGCAGCTCCGACACGTCGGCGGCGTCGACGTACGGACCGGCGCCCGCACTCGGTGAGACGAACGTGAAGTAGATCTGCGAGAGCCGTTGCAGCAACGGCACCAGCGAGGACAGCCCGGTCATCGCCTTGATGTCGGCGAGCGTCACCGCGTTCGCGGCGCCGTAGGCCGTCCACGGGTAGTCCTCGTAGATCCACTCGCCCCGGTCGTAGTGCGCCTGCCCGGCGATGTGGGCGTCGCGGCCGGGCCAGTCCGACAGCCCGTCCCGCAGGCGAATCGGGGCCCGCTGCGGCTGCGGATGGAGCGTGACCACGGCGGGCTGAGCCGGGGTCAGGGGGTGGTCGAAGACGTTCAGGCCGGCGGGGGCGGGGACGCCGGCAGCCGACGCCGGCGGTGTCCCTGCGACCGCGGCCACGCAGCCGGCGAGCACGATCGCGGCCAGGACGGTGCGTGAGCCTCTGGACACGGTGCGCATCATGTCTCACATGGCCGAAACACTTGACCGCGACGTCGTCGTCGTCGGCGCCGGCTTCGCCGGGCTCTACCTGATCCATCGGCTGCGCGGGCTGGGGTTCGACGTGCAGGCCTACGACGAGGCCGGGGACGTGGGAGGGACCTGGTACTGGAACCGCTATCCCGGCGCTCGGTGTGACATCCCCACCACGGACTACACGTACAGCTTCGACGAAGATCTCGAGGAGGCGTGGACATGGTCGGAGAAGTACGCCACCCAGCCGGAGATCCTCGCCTACCTGGGTTTCGTGGCCGACCGGTTCGACCTCCGGCGCAGCATCGAGTTCGGAACCCGGATCGAGCGGGCGGTCTGGGACGACGGGGCCCGCGTGTGGCGGCTGCACACCAGCACGGGCGACGACGTCACGTGTCGTTTCTACGTGATGGCGAGCGGCTGCCTGTCGCTGCCGAAGCGGCCGGACATCGAAGGGGTGGACCGGTTCACCGGCGAGGTCTACTTCACCGGAAAATGGCCGCACGAACCGGTCGACTTCACCGGCAAGCGGGTCGCGGTCATCGGCACCGGCTCGTCGGCGATCCAGGCGATCCCGCACATCGCTCGGGACGCCGCCGCGTTGACCGTGTTCCAGCGCACTCCCGCCTACTCGATCCCGGCGCGCAACGGTCCCGCCTCGGCGGATCGGCTCGCCCGAATCGCCGCCGACCGCGCGACGTACCGCGACCACGCGAAGTGGTCGGCAGGCGGGATTCCCGGTGAGTTCGAGGAGCACTACGCGCTGCTCATGACGCCGGACCAGCGGCGCGACCGGTTCGAGCAGAAGTACGCCGAGGGCGAGCTGTTCTCGATCCTCGGGGTGTTCAACGACCAGGGGTCCCGGCTCGAGGCGAACGACGTCGTCGCGGAGCTGATCCGGGAGAAGATCCGCAGCCGCGTCGACGACCCGGAGGTTGCCGACGCCCTGTGCCCGAAGGACTACCCGTTCGGCACCAAGCGGCCGTGCCTCGACACCGACTACTACGAGACGTTCAACCTGCCGCACGTGCGGCTCGTCGACGTCCGCAAGACGCCGATCACCACCGTGACCGAAACCGGGATCGACACCGTCGCGGAGTCGATGACGTTCGATGCGATCGTCTACGCCACGGGCTTCGACGCGATGACCGGACCGCTGGTCAACGTCGACATCGCCGGCCGCGACGGGGTGACCCTCAAGCAGAAGTGGGCGGACGGCCCGTCGACCTACCTGGGTCTGACCACGACCGGGTTTCCCAACCTCTTGTTCATCACCGGGCCGGGCAGCCCGTCGGTGCTGTCCAACATGGCGGTGTCGATCGAGCAGCACGTCGACTGGGTCACCGACTGCCTGCAATGGCTGCGCGAGAACGGCTACGAGACGATCGAGCCGACGTCCGTGGCGGAGGCCGGGTGGAACCAGCACGTCGCCGACTGCGCCTCGCTGACCCTCACCGATCTCGCGAACTCCTGGTACATGGGTGCGAACGTGCCGGGCAAGCCGCGGCTGCTCTACCCGTACGTCGGCGGGGTGGACGCCTACCGCGCCGCGTGTGACGAGGTGACCGGCCGCCGCTACCTCGGCTTCGCCTTGACCGGTCCGCGCGGAACGGACTGCAACGACGGCGTCGTACGACGGCTCCAGCCCGACGTGGCGATCGTCCTCAACCTGCTCGAGGCTGCCGCGCTGCCCTCGTTCGAGACGTTGTCGCCGGCCGAAGCGCGCGCGCTGGTGACCGCGACGCAGGCGGCCCGGATGCCGGGACCCGCGGTCGGCGAGGTCGTCGACGAAACGCTGCCGGGCGCTGCCGGGCCGTTGTCCTATCGCCTGTACCGGCCGGCCGGACCGGGCCCGCACCCGGTCATCGCGTACTTCCACGGCGGTGGCTGGGTGTTCGGGGACCTCGACTCCGACGACCCGCTGTGCCGCGACCTGTGCGACCGGACCGGGGCCGTGGTGGTGTCGGTCAACTATCGGCACGCCCCCGAGGACCGGTTCCCGGCGGCGGCCGATGACGCGTACGCCGCCGTGGAGTGGATCGGCGCGCACGCCCCCGAGCTCGGTGGGATTCCGGACCGGCTGCTGGTCGCCGGCTGGAGCGCCGGCGGCAACCTCGCGGCGGTCACGGCCCAGCGCGCCCGCGACCTCGGTGGCCCGCGGCTCGCCGGGCAGCTGCTGATCTGCCCGGTCACCGACAGCGACCTCAGCCGGCCGTCGTACGAGGAGAACGCCGAGGGCTACGTCCTCACGACCGCGATGATGCGGTGGTTCTGGGACCACTACGCCGATCCCGCCGACCGGGCGTCGGCGGTTGCGGCACCGCTGCGTGGCGACCTGCACGGCCTGCCGCCCGCCGTGGTCATGACCGCAGACTTCGACCCGTTGCGCGACGAGGGCATCGCCTACGCCGACGCACTGTCGGCCGCAGGCGTGGAGGTCTCACACGTGCGAGCCCGCGGCCACACGCACTCGTCGGTCACGATGGTCGACATGGTGCTCACCGGCGCGGCGGTGCGCGCCGAACTGGCCGAATGCGTCCGGAGGGTCGTCGCGGCCGGCGAGCTGGCGCTCGAGCGCTAACGCCTCGGGCACCAGGGGTTGGTCGGGACCCCCTTGCACGGGTTCGGCATCGTCTCCAGGTCGTTGGGGAGCGGGTGCATGACCACCTTGGTCTGCCGGGGGTAGTGGTCGGTGGGCAGGCACGGGACGCTCTGCCCGGCGAGGATCGCGACTTGTGTGTCGCACAGCACCTCGTCGAGGAACAGCGGGTTCAGGTTGGCGGCGACCGGCTTTCCGGTGCACGACGAGTACTGGGACTGCAGTGCCGCCGAGCCTGCGCTGAGCTTTCCGCTCGTGTCGGTGTTGCCGCGGTAACAGTTGGTCGGTTCGTTGTTCTGCAGGTTCAGCTGCTCGAAGTCGCCGTTCGTCGGATTGCCGAAGAAGCCGTTGTTCTTGTACGTGTTGTTGATCAGCGCGTTGCCCCAGTCGTCGTACAGGCAGCTGCCGGACCCGAACAGGATGTAGTCAGGGGTGCCGCCGGTGCACGGCCCGCCGCTGTCGGGATAGGGGACGATGATCGTCCCCCAGGCGCCGTTGCCGATGAACTTGTTCTCCATGACGGTGTTGTTGCGTCCGCCCGAGATGGACACGCCGGTCCCGACCGGGCCCTGCGCCGCCGAGCCCGACTTGGGGACGTTCGGGTTGTTGTTGTGGGCGAAGACGTTCTTGTACAGCACCCAGCAGGTCGGCGCGCCCTTGATCGGCGGCCTGATGCCCTTCGGGCACGCACCGTTCTGCGGCGGCGGGTTGTCGCCGTTCTGGCTGTTGGTGTCGAAGCCGTCCTCGTTGTGCTCGAACCGGTTGTGCGCGATCAGCATCGTGCCGCCGGAGTTGCTCCCCGAGTAGCCGAGCGCGTTGTACTCGGACCGGCTGTTCCTGATGATCTGGGTGCACAAGCGGTGGCAGGCGCCGATGTAGAAGCCGGCGTCGTCGAAGTTGCTCGCGTAGTCGTGGGCGAACAGCCCGCCCTGCCACGCGCTCGAGAACAACCCGTACGCCGCCGCGGAGTCCACGCCGTCGTAGAAGGTCGAGGTGGTGTTGAGGTAGGTGGCGAGGAAGCCCCAACCGCCGATCTTGTTCTCGTCGTTGAGGCCGTCCCACCAGATGGCGTTGCCGGTGTCGCCGGAACCGTCCAGGAAGTTGCAGGCGGTGAGGTTCTCGACGTTGACGTCGTTGGCGTGCCAGGCGACGATCCCGTTGAGACCCTGGTGCGATCCGTCGCGCACGGGTCCGAAGTTCTGTGCCTTGGGGTTGCGGCTGCACGGGGCGTACCCCGGCTTGGTCCCGTCCACGATCACCGTGTTGCGGTCCATGCCGCGGATCGTCAGGTTGGACTTGGTGACCAGCACCGCGGACGGGATGTCGGGTGCGGCGGCCGGCGCCCGGCTCGTCGTGGTCTTGTAGTCGCCGGGTGCGATCAGGATCCAGTCGTCGCGCCGGGCATGGTCGACCGCCGCCTGGATCGTCTTGTACTGGCCCTTGATGTGGTGATAGGTGCCCACTCGCAGGACCCGACCCCCAGAGGCGACGGCCCGTGTGGAGGCGTGGGCCCGTGCGCCGACCGACGCGCTTGCCGACGCAGCGGAGCTCGCCACTGCCGAGGTGCCCACGCCCGCGGCGAGCAGGCAGCAGATCGCTGCCGGCACGCGGCGAACCTTCAGTCCGAGCGCTTGCACCGCGTGCTTCCTTCCACTGAGGCGAGCCATCCGAGCCCGGGACCGATCGCGACTCCTTGACCACTCCACCGTGGGCGTTGAGCGCGTACCACGCCCCGCCGAAGTCCTTGATCCCGATGTTGAGCACGTCGCGCTTGCTCGTGTCGCCGGTGTAGGTGTGCAGCGGGTGGCCCTTGTAGGTGACCTCACGGAGCTTGCCCTGGTACGGAATCGTCCCTAGCAAGGACTTCTTCACCCCCGGACCGATGACCGGCTTTCCCGTGGTCGTGACCGCGGGCCACTTCTTCTCGCAGCGCCCCCGCTTGATCTTTCGACACAGGTCCTTGTTTCGCTTGTCGCGCACGAACATGTAGATCGTGTGCTCGGAGCTGTTGACGAGCAGGGGCCCGATCGCCGTACGGGCGACCTGCACCGTGGGCTTGGCGTGATGCGCCTGAGTGCGCGCCGTGGCCGGGGTGGCGGCACAAACGGTGCTGACGGCGAGAACCGCCGCCGCTGCCGATCCGAGCGCGACCTGCCCACGAGGCTTTTTCCCGCAGCGAGCGGTCCCGCAGCGAGCGGTCCCGCACCGAGCGTCCCGCCAGTTCATGACTGCCTCCCACCTGGTCGGTCCGCCCCCCGGGGCAGCGTACCGACCCTCACCTGCTGTCCGGTATGGTGCCCGCGATGTCGCAGAGCTGGGAGGACCGCCGCGGCCTGACCCGCCGGCGATTTGTCGCGGGTGCATCCGTCCTTGCGGCGGGAGGGGCCGTGGTCGGCCGGGGCGCCCGGCGCGCGCTCGCAAGCCCTCGCCCCAAGATGGTGCCGTTGGGTCACCAGCCGGACGGGCTGCCCAAGCGTCAGCACGCGTGGGGCGACTACGTGTCCAAGGACGCCTACGGCAACGGCGTCGCGCCAAAGTTCGACCGGCTGCTGTTCTTCGACGTGCGCGGTACGCCGACACCGGCTCACGCGCGGCTGCTCGAGTCGCGGCTACGCACCCTCGAGCGGCGGTTCCACTGGAGCCACAAAGGCCTGCTGTTCACCGTCAGCTGGGGGCACAGCTACTTCCGGCTGTTGAAGGTCCACTCGCCCATCCCGAAGGCGACCGGTCTGTCCAGCTTCGAAACCCCTGAGATCGACAACTACGACCTGTGCATCCATCTCGCCAGTGACGACGAACACCGGCTCGAGCGCATCGAGGCCGCCCTGGTCCGTGGCCACAAGCTGCCCGGTGTGAAGGGTTCGCTCTCGCTGAAGTCGGCGCTGACCTGGCGCGAGACGCGCACCGGCTTTACCGCCCGCGGCCTGCCCGCTGCCCGACAGGACGTCAAGGGCATCCCTTCCGGGCACCCGGTCTCTACAGACGCGCCGCTGTTCATGGGCTTCCAGTCCGGGCTTCGCAAGAACCAGGCCACCGAAGACGCCGTGAC
>CAZEAM010000162.1:0-2619 GCA_964510285.1 uncultured Frankiaceae bacterium
TCCGGCGGCCCGACTCGCTGGTGCGGATCTCGCCTTCGAACTGGCGCTTCTCCTTGCACTTCACGCAGTAGCCCTCGTAGGTGTCGGCCATCTCGTCCTCCTCGATCGATCGCCGCCGGCCGGGACCGGCCGAACCTGAGATCAACGCTACCGTCGCCACGCTCAAAAACCCGGTATTTGAGCGTGCGCCGAGCGTGGGCGGCTAGCCTCCGGGTCGGCGTACGGAGCAGAAACCGAATCTGATTCGGACCGAGATTCGAGCGGGAGCGGCCATGAGCGCACCACTACGGGTGGAACGGCGACCGAGCGGGGTGGCGGTCCTCACCTTCGCCCTCCCCGAGCGCCGCAACGCCATGACCGGCGAGCTCACCGAGGCCTGGACGGCCGCGATCGCCGATCTGCGGGCCGATCCCGGCCTGCGCGCGGTCGTCGTCACCGGCGAGGGGACCGCGTTCTGCTCGGGTGGTGACCTGTCCTGGATCGGGGAGTCCCCCGATCTCACCGTGGCCAAGATCCGCGACCGGATGTTGCCCTTCTACCGCGCGTGGCTTGCGATCCGCGACGTCGAGGTGCCGACCATCGCGGCGGTGAACGGGCACGCGATCGGCGCGGGGCTGTGCGTCGCGCTCGCCTGCGACCTGCGCTACGCCGCCCGCGGCGCGATCATGTCCGCGCCGTTCACCGCGCTCGGCATGCACGCCGGGATGGCTGCGACCTACCTGCTGCCCGCAACGGTCGGCATCGCCGCCGCCCGCGAGCTGCTGTTCACCGGGCGCCGGGTCGACGCCGAGGAGGCGCTGCGGATCGGCCTGGTCAACGGGGTGGTCGACGCCGAGCAGGTGCTGGAGCGGGCGATCGAGACCGCGGAGCAGATTGCGGTGAACGGGCCGATCGCCGTGCGCCTGACCGTTGCGGCCCTGCGCAACGGAACCCCGCGCAGCCTCGACGACGCGCTGATGTACGAGTCGCTCGCCCAGCCGATCACGTTCGCCAGCGCGGATCTCACCGAAGGGCTCGCGGCGGCGAAGGAACGCCGTACGCCCAACTTCCAAGGCAGCTGACCGTGGCATAACGAAGCCCCCGGGCGTCCCGTACGGCCGTTCGCCTTCCCCTTGCGAACGTCCGCCCGGTTGACCACGGGGGCTCCGTTGGCACGACCGTACGGAAGCCGCGACGCGAGCGTCAACGCCAGTGCGCCCCAACCTGTGGACACGCCTGGGGACAGGATGGGGACACGGTGGGGTGTCCTTGTGGACGTCGCTGTCCACCGGATGTGGACATGCTTCGCGGGCCGCCTCGCCACGCCGCCGCGACCTGCGTAGACGTCGTACACCGGCTGTGCACAGAAAGTTCTGACCGGCGGATCGGACGCGACCGGGCGCGTCGTTGCGACCGGCGTCCCTGCCGCTGGCTAGCGTCCGGTCCATGAGCGTGCCGGCCGAGCAGACCCTCCCGTTCGACCTGGTCACTCCGTCGGCGCCCGCCGCGCCGGAGGTGGAGGTGCGGCGCAGCACCAAGCGCCGGCGCACCGCGTCGGCGTACCGGGAAGGTGACCGGATCGTCGTCTCGGTCCCGGCACGCATGACCCGCGCGGAGACCGCGCAGATGGTCGAGGACCTGGTCGCCCGGGTGCTGGCAAAGGAGGCCGGGTCGACTCCGTCGGACCGGGAGCTGGCCGTGCGCGCCGCGCAGCTGTCCGCGGCGTACCTCGGCGGGCGGGCGACGCCCGCCAGCGTGCGCTGGGTCGACACGATGAACGCGCGATGGGGATCGTGCACCCCGTTGGACCGCACGATCCGCCTGTCTCGCCGGCTGTGCGGGATGCCGGAGTACGTCGTGGACTACGTGCTGCTGCACGAGCTGGCCCACCTGCTCGTGCCCGGCCACGGTCCGGCGTTCTGGGCCGAGCTGGCCGGCTTCGAGCGACTCGACCGGGCCCGCGGCTACCTCGAGGGGTTCGACGCGGCGAACAGCGGGCGGCCTACTCCAGCTCGCTGAGGTCGAGGCTGTCGTCGGGCCCGCGTTCGGCCCAGGCCTGAGGGTCGTCGAGGTCGGCCGCCGTGGGCAGCAGGTCCGGGTGCGCCCATACCGCCTCGCGACCCTCGATCCCGCGCCGCGCCCCGAGCAGCTGCCACAGCGTCGCCGCCTCCCGCAGCCGGCGTGGACGCAGCTCGAGCCCGACCAGCGTGGCGAAGGTGCGCTCGGCCGGCCCGCCGCTGGCCCGGCGCCGGCGCATCGTCTCCTGCAGCGCCGCGAAGCTGGGCAGCTGGGCGCCCGCGGCGGCCTCCGTCACCGTGTCCACCCAGCCTTCGACCAGCGCCAGCGCGGTCTCGAGCCGGCCCAGCGCCGCCTGCTGCGCCGGGGTGGCGGTCGGCTCGAACAGCCCCTCGCCGATCGCGCGCTGCAGCGACTCGGGGTCGCTCGGGTCGACCGTCCCGGCGAGCTCCTCGAAGCGGCTGGTGTCGATCGTGATGCCTTCGGCGTAGCTCCGCACCGCCGTGAACAGGTGCGTGCGCAGCCACGGCACGTGCCGGAACAGCCGGTGGTGGGCGGCCTCCCGCAGCGCCACGAACAGCCGTACCTGGTCGGGAGGTACGCCCAGGCCCTCGCCGAGTGAAC
>CAZEAM010000163.1:0-4200 GCA_964510285.1 uncultured Frankiaceae bacterium
CGTCGATGCCGTGCGCCGCGAGCAAGCCGCGGGCGTAGGCGGCGGCCGGGTCGGTGGCGTTAGCCCACCTCATCGACCAGCCCCCAGTCGAGGGCGGTCTCGGCATCGATCGGCCGGCCCGATACGGCGAGCTGCTCGGTCCGCTCGGCGCCGATCCGGCGCGGCAGGCTGACCGTACCGCCGGCACCGGGGATCAGTCCCATCGCGAGCTCGGGCAGCAGGAACGTCGTACCGGGATCGGCGACCACGCGACCGGCGAAGGCCGGCAGCTCGACGCCGGCTCCTGCGCACCTGCCGTGGACCCGAACCGTGATCCGCTCGCGGAGCCGGTGCACCGCCGCGCCCAGGCTGCGGCTCGTGCGGATCAGGTGCGCACTGGCCGGGTCCTCGAGCGTCCCGAACTCGTCGAGGTCGCCCCCGCTGCAGAACGACGGCCCGGCCCCGGACCACACGACCCGGACGTCCGGGTCGGCGTCGGCGATTGCGAACGCGTCAAGGAGCGCGTCGCGAGTGGCGGCGTCGATCGCGTTGCGGCGTTGCGGCCGGTTCAGGGTGATGGACAGCACGTCGCCGTCACGGCTTACCGTCACCGGTTCGGCCACGGGCAGGGGCGGGCGCCGCGAGTGGTTGGCCAGCCACTTCTGGTGCTCGGCGCCGGCCTGCAGGGTGGAGTAGGCGAGGGACTCCACGACGAGCGCGTCCGCGACCGGGAGGGCAGCGGACACGGCGAGCACGGAGCGCAGCACGGCAGCAGCCTGCGGGTTGCGCTCGGCCGCGTCGTTCACGCCCGCGACGCTAGCGGCTCAGCTCGTCGACGAGGACTCGGCGCAGCAGCTTGCCGGTCGGGGTTACCGGCAGCTCGTCGCGGAACACGATCCGGTCCGGCGTACGGCTTCCGCGCAGCGACTTGCGGGCGAACGCGCGCAGCTCCTCCGGGTCCACTTCGCGGTGCGCGACTCCGTCATCCGGCGCGCGGAGCACGACTACCGCGACGATGCACTCGCCCCACTCGTCATCGGGGACGCCGACGACTGCGACCTCGTGGACGTCCGGGTGCTCGACGAGGACGTCCTCGACCTCGGCCGGCGCGATGTTCTCGCCGCCACGGATGATCGTGTCGTCGGCGCGGCCCTCGATGAACAGGTAGCCGTCGGGGTCGATCCACGCCCGGTCGCGCGTGGGGAACCAGCCGTCCGCATCGACCGCGCTGCCGGACAGGTACTCACCCGACACCTGCGGGCCGCGCACCCACAGCTCGCCGGCCTCGCCCGTGGCCAGCACCGTACCGTCCTCGTCGCGGACCTGCGCCTCGATGCCCGGGATCAGCTTGCCGGCGCTCGACAGCCGGGCCTGCACCGCCGGGTCGTCACTGGTCAGCGCCGCCCGATGGTCGTCGGCGTCGAGCAGGGCGATCGTGCTCGACGTCTCGGTCAGTCCGTAGGCGTTGACGAAACCGGTGTCCGGAAAGGCCTTGAGCGCCGAGGCGAGCACCGGATGGCTGACTCGCGCGCCGCCGTAGGCGATGGCGCGCAACGTCGGCGCCTCGGCGATCGCACCATCGAGGTGGTCGACGATCCGGGCCAGCATGGTGGGCACGACCATCGCGTTGGTGATGCCTTCCCCGACCACCGTGGCCAGCCAGCGGTCGGCGGCGAAGTCCGGCAGGTGTACCACTCGGCGGCCGGCCGCGGTGTTGGTGAGGACGGTGCCCACACCCGCGACGTGGTAGGGCGGCACCGACACCAGGGCGGCGTCCTGCTCGTCGGCCGACCCCGGGTCGACGGTCTGCAGCACGTAGGACACCAGGTGCGAGTGGCGCAAGACGACGCCCTTCGGCGCGCTCGTCGTACCGCTCGTGAACAGCAGCACCGCCGTCGACTCGTCGTCGACGTCGACCCAGTCCGGCTCGGCCTCGGGCAGCGCGAGCAGCTCTGTCGTCGTGACGGTCGGTACGCCGGCCGGCAGGTGGTCCAGGTATGCCTCGTCGGCGACCACCATCGGGGTGTCGAGCTGGCCGATCAGGTCGGCGAGCTGCTCGTCGGAGAGCCGGTAGTTCAACGGCGCCGCCGGGATCCCGACGTGTGCGGCGGCGAACAGGGAGACGTGGAAGGCCGGACCGGACAGCCCGACGTAGCCGAGGGTGCGCGCCCCAGATGCCTGCAGGTGGGCCGCAGCGTTGCGGGCGCGCCGGTCCAGGTCGGCGAACGTGATGCCCCCGTCGAGGGTGCCGACCGCCACCCGGTCGGGGACCATGCCGGTCGCAAGGTCGAGCAGCAGGGTCAGGCTCACAGCTGGGACTCCTCGAGAGCTTCAGTGATGACAGCGTGACGATGGTGCAGACCGGGCTCGTTGCGCCCGAACAGCAGGTGCGGAGAAAGGCCGGTTTCGAGATTCTCCTGCAGCCGGGTCGCGAGCGCGTAGTCCTCGTCGCGGACGGTGTGATGCGCGTAGTCGAACACGGCCTGCGCGCTCCGTCGCGTCTCGTCGTTGTCGAGCGGTGCGCGCCACGCGTTCTGGTGGAACGTGGTCGAGGCGCCGGCCTCGCCGCCCGGGTAGACCCGGAAGATCTCGCCGTTGACCGCGGTCACCGACAGCACGACGTTCGGGTAGAGCGCGTAGATCACGACGAGCCGCTCGAGCGGCGCCCACTCGGACTCGGGCGTGTCGCCGACCTCGTCGATGGCGCGAAGCGGGAAGACCAGCCGGTGATGGCGCCCGAAGGAGTCGAACACGGTGCAGTTGCTGTGCGCCACCCGCGCAAAGGTCGTGCTGTGCACGGTGGCGAAGTGGTAGTTCTCGGCGAACGTGTCGAGCGCGAGCTTCCAGTTGATCCGCGCGTCCAGCCGCTTCTCTCCGACCGGATGCCAGGACCCGAGGTCCCACGCCGCGAGCTGCGGCCCGAGCTCGCCCAGGTGCCCGGCTACGTCCAGCGCGCTACCGGGGTCGAGGCCGACCCACAGGAAGCCGGCGTACTCCGCGGCGGGCAGCTCGGGCAGGCGTGCCTCTGTGGATCGCTCGGGACTGAACCCCTCGTCGCCCGGTACGCCGACCACCCGGCCGGTGAGGTCGTAGGTCCATGCGTGGTACGGGCAGGCGAGGCGCTGCGCGGCGCCGCAGCCTTCGGCGATCGGTGCCTGGCGGTGCCGGCAGATGTTGTGGAACGCCCGGACCCGACCGTCCTTGGCCCGGGTGAGCAGCACCGGCGTCCCCATCACGTCCTTGACCAGATAGGTACCGGGCCCGGCCAGCTCCCCGACGTACCCGACCAGCTGTGGAGCGGCTCGCACCAGGGCCCGCTCGCGGGCGAAGCGGTCCGGGTCCGTGTAGTGCGCGGCCGGCTCGAGCCGTTCCGACTCGGCCAGGTCTGTGGTGCTCTCGGCGCGCAGCTTCATCGCGCGCCGCATCACATCGACCAGGTCGTCGCGTTCCATCACCAGGTGGCCGTGTTCTTTCCGGCGTCCGTCGTGACCTTCACCTCGGCGCCGACGAGCTCGCGCGACTCGGCGTCGGCCAGCAGCTCGGGCTCGTGCGCGCGGGCGAGCGTGCGACCTCCCGGCACGTCGAGCACGAGCAGCGCCGACTGCGGTCCGGTGCGGTCGTGCGCGACGGTGTACGCCGCGACCGTCGCGCTGCCGTCATAGGTGTCGACCAGCGGTCGGCGCGGCTGTGCGTCGTCCACCTCGGCTTGGACGTCCGGCGTCGCGGTCCAGCCGGGATCGGTCCGGTAGACCGCGGCGATGTGCCTCTGCATGTGCATGCCGACGCCCGTCACGAACGCGGGACCGCCGCCGGCGCGCAGCCGCTCTACTGCCGTCGCGATGCCGTGCAGCAGGTAGCCGCTTCCCGGGCCTCCCGCGAACGGGAGTCCGCCCGTGACCGACAGCCCGCGGGGGTCGAGCTGGTCGAGACCGAGCGCGTCGCAGGCGAGGGTCAGCGACGACGGGAAGCAGGAGTACAGGTCGAAGCAGGTGACATCGACGAGTCCGATCCGCGCGGCCTCGAGCGCAGTGCGGCTGGTGATCCGCATAGCGGCGGATGCCGACATGTCGTCGCGCTCGGCGACGCCGGTCGGGTCCTCGGCGTACGAGCTGCTCGCGAGGTAGATCCGCTTGTCGACCGGGATGCCGAGGGCGTCGGCCTTCTCCGCTGTGGTCACGAGCAGCGCAGCGGCCATGTCGACATCCATGACCGACACCTCGT
>CAZEAM010000164.1:0-14426 GCA_964510285.1 uncultured Frankiaceae bacterium
CAGCGGGGTCGAGAGCGAGTAGGCGGGGATGCTCGGGTCCAGCGGCGAGACCACGGTCGGCGGCGGTGCCACGCGGTTGCCGGTCGGCGTCATCGTGAAGTACGACGACGGCTGCGGCGGGGGCGGGGTGGCGACCGCGGCCCCGGTCGGGGTGGTCTTCGTGCCGCCGCTGACCGTGGGGTCGTAGGGCACCTTCCAGAAGTCGCTGCCGCTGTAGAACTGGCTCGGGTTGGTCAGGTGGTAGCGGGCGAGCACGGTGCGCTGCACGTTGAACAGGTCGGTCGGATAGCGCAGGTGCGGCAGCAGCGCGGACGGGATGTCGCGTTGCGGTTTCACCAGGCCGGGGAATGCCTTCTCCCACGTCGCGAGCACCGGATCGCGCTGGCCGGGCACGCCGTCCCAGGCGTACAACGTGACCGCGCCGGTGTAGGCGTTGACGACCGCCTTCACCGAGTTGCGCATGTAGTTGATCGAGGTGTTCGGCTGCTGCACCGACGACCCGCGCTGGTTCAACGTCGTCGCCGTCGCCGACCGCAGGTTGACCTGCTGTGAGTACGGATAGTTGTTCGAGGTCGTGTAGCCGTCGACCACCCAGTCGATCTGGCCGTCCACCACCACGGGATAGGCGTTCCCGTCGAGGGTCAGCCACGGCGCAACGGCCGCCACCCGGCGCAACGGGTTGCGGTTGTACAGGATCTGCGAGTTGGACTTGATCTGGCTGGAGAACAGGATGCTCGAGCTGTGCAGCTTCCAGGCGTAGAGCACCCGGTGGAAGAACCCACCGATCGGCACGCCTCCACCCCCGGTGTGCATCGTGGTGACGTCACCCGAGCCGCGCGTGCTGGGACGGTCGATCTCCTGGTGTGGCGTGCCCACGATGGAGTACGGCGGCGAGCTCAGCCCGTAGTAGACCCTCGGCTGCTCGACCGGGATAGCCCCGGACTGCGGGACGTTGCCCGCGACGAACGCGGGCTGGCCGTTGTGGGTCCGATCGGTAGCGGCCGCGACCACGCCGTACCCGTGGGTGTAGACGAAGTGCTGGTTGGTCCAGGTCTGCTGCGACTTCGGAAGGCCGGAAAGGTTGAGCTCACGCAGCGCGATCTCGACGTCCTGGCTGCGCCCGTCAATCGGGTAGTGGTCGAGGTCGAGGGTCGACTTGAACCCGTAGAACGACCGCTGCTGCTGCAGCACCGTGAACGTCGGTGACATCCGGTTCGGATCCAGCAACCGGATCTGGTCGCTGTCCCTCACCTCGTGGAGGAGGTCCTTGGCGGACAGCGTCGAGGTGCCGGCGAGCGTTGACACCGAGACGTTGCCGTCGACACCGAACGCGGCGCGCGTCGCGTCGATGGTGCGCTGGATGTACTTCCCTTCGACGAGCGCGGCGCTCGGCTTCTCCCAGAACTGCTGCACGACGCGCGGCAACGTGACGCCGATGACGAGCGCGGATCCGGCCATCGCACCGACCGTCCAGAGCATCAGCTTGTTGCTCTGCGCGGCGACGTTGACGAACATCAGCGCGGCGCAGATCGCCGCGATCACCAGCAGCGCCATCTTGCCGGGCAGCACCGCGTGCACGTCGGTGTAGCCGGGCCCGGTCACGACGCCGCGGTTGGAGGTCGCGGTCGCGAGCCGGTCGAGCCAGTAGCCGAAGACCTTGAGCAGCAGGTAGCAGCCGAGCAGCGCGGACAGGTGGACCTGCAGGGCCCGGGTGAGCTTCGGGCCCTTCCCGCGGATCCGCAACGCGCCGTACCCGTAGGCCGTGACGAGCAGCACGACGATCGCCGTGCCCACGATCCGGAACAGCAGGGTGAGCACCATCCGGTGCTGCGGGTAGGTGAACAGGAAGTAGGAGACGTCGCGGTGGAACTGCGGGTCGGTGCGGCCGGTGGGCACCGCGTTGCGCCACAGCAGCCAGGTCTGCCAGCCCTTCGCGGCGGCAGATCCGGTGGTGACCGAGAGCACGGCGACGATGATGACGAACAGCGGCTTGCGCAGCCGCCGTTCGATCCGGCTGAAGACGTAACGCCAGCGTTGCCGCGTCGGGTCGAACGCGAAGTCGGGTCGCTGCCGTACGACGACGACGAGGGTGTGCGCGACCGCAGCAGCCATCAGCGCGCCGAAGGTCGCGAACAGCAGGACCTCGGTCCAGATCCGGCGGGTGTACGCCGCCTCGTGCCCGATCGCCCGGAACCACAGCAGGTTCGTGTCGATCCCCACCAGGGCGTTGAGCACCCAGCCAACCGCTGCGATGACGAGGAGCGCGCCGACTACGGCAAAGATGCGGCGCCGTGACACGCGGTAACGCTATCGGACGGCTGCAGCCTTCCTAGATCTTCTCCGCCCGCCAGGCCTCGCAGATCCAGGACAGGAAGAAGTCGCGTTCCGGCACGACGCTGGTCGCCGCGTCGATGATCGCGGCCCGCTCGTCGGCCGGGGCGTTGATGGTCACGCTGACCGACGAGATCAGCGCGGCGACGCGCTCGCGGTTGTAGGGGAGGGCGAAGGGCACGATCAACCGCTCCGGCGGCGAGAAGAGGCCGGCCGGATCGAACGGTGGCTCGGCGTCCTCGCCGAGCATGTTGGCGCTGCACTCGTCCTGCGAGGCGACCTCGGCGAGGCGCAGGCTGACCGGGTCGGCGGCGTCGAGCAGGTTCCACATCGGTGCGACGACCCCGCCCGGGCGCAGCACGCGATGGATGTCGGCGACGGCGCGCGGCACGTCGAACCAGTGCCACGCCTGACCGATGAAGACGGCGTCGACGCTCTCGTCGGGCAGCGGAATCTCCTCCGCCGTGCCGGCGAGGGCTTGCGCCTCGGGCGGGATCAGCGCGCGCATCTCGTCCAGCGGCTCGACGGCGATCACGGACAGGCCGATGTCGAGCAGGTTCGCCGTGAGCGGCCCGGTGCCGGCGGCGAGGTCGAGCACCTGGTTTGCCCACTCCGGCAGACACTGCAGCAGGACCTCGCGCGGGTAGCCCGGGCGCCCCGCCTTGTACTGCGCGGCGGCGGAGCCGAACGACGTCCGCCGGTCCTCCCAGCTGACCTCTGTCCCGGTCATGCAAACACCACCGTCCGGCTGCCATCGAGCAACACCCGATGCTCGAGGTGCCATCTCACCGCACGCGCCAGCGCGATGCACTCGAGGTCCCGGCCGACCGCCGCGAGTGCCGAAGGATCCTGCTGGTGGCCGACCCGGGCGATCTCCTGCTCGATGATCGGGCCCTCGTCGAGGTCGGCGGTCACGTAGTGCGCCGTGGCGCCGATCAGCTTCACCCCGCGCTGGTAGGCCTGCTCGTACGGGCGCCCGCCGCGGAAGCTCGGCAGGAACGAGTGGTGGATGTTGATGATCCGTCCGGGCAGCGCGGCACAGAACTCCGGCGTGAGGATCTGCATGTAGCGGGCGAGGACGACGAGCTCGGCGTCGGTCTGCCGGACGAGGTCGAGGACCTGCGCCTCCTGGGCGGCGCGGGTGTCGGCGTCGACCGGGAGGTGATGGAACGCGACGTCGTACGACGTGGCGAGCGGCGCGAGGACGTCGTGGTTCGAGGCCACGGCCGCAAGCCGCCCGGGCAGGTAGCCGCTGCGCCACCGGTACAGCAGGTCGGCCAGGCAGTGGCCTTCCCGGGACACCATCACGAGCACAGTCGGGCGGTCTTCCTGGTCGTGCAGCTCCCAGGCCATGGTGAAGCGCTCCGCAAGCGCGACGAAGTCGGAGCGCAGCGAGGCGATCTCCACCGGCGCCGCGACATGCACGCGCATGAAGAACGTCGAGGTGACCGGGCTGCCGTACTGCTGGGAGTCGAGGATGTTGCAGCCTCGCTCGGCGAGGAACCCCGAGACGGCATGGACGATCCCCGGCCGGTCAGGGCAGGCGAGTGTGAGGACCAGCTCAGCCATGCATGGAGCCTTTCATGGCTGAGCCGGCCCTCGCGGAGCCCTGCCTCAGGCGCGGCGGACCGCGGCGATGTCGAACTCGAGGGTCACCTTGTCGCTGACGAGGATGCCGCCGGCTTCGAGCGCGACATTCCAGTTCACGCCCCACTCCTTGCGGTTGATCACGGTCTTGCCCTCGAATCCGACCCGGAAGCCGCCCCATGGGTCCTGGGCCGCGCCGGTCTTCTCGAAGGTCACCGTGACCGGCTTCGTGACGTCCTTGATGGTGAGGTCGCCGGTGACCGCGTAGGTGTCGTCACCGGTCTGCTCCACCCGCGTGCTGTGGAACGTGATCGTCGGGTAGGCCTCGACCTCGAGGAAGTCGCCGGTGCGCAGGTGCTCGTCGCGCTGGGCGTTGCCGGTGTCGATGCTCGCGGTCCGGATCTCGACCTGTACCGAGCTGTTCGCGACGTCGTCCTCGTCGAGGTGCGCCTGCGCGGTGAAGTCCTTGAACCCGCCGCGGACGGTGGTCACCATCGCGTGCTTCGCGGCGAACCCGATCCGGCTGTGCGCCGGGTCGACGTCGTAGTCGCCGGTCAGTGCCTGGGCGGCGGGGTCGGTGTTGGTGAGGGTCTCTGCGGTCATGGCGCGCTCCCGGATCTGGTGGGTGGTTAGTAGTTGTCCGTGCAACAAACACTACTGGCCATTTATTGCATTCGCAAGTACCTGCCTTCCGGTCGTATCCTGGGCACATGGCCGACCAGGCAACCCGACCGCTCGACGAGCGGGAGATGGGCGCGTGGCATGCCCTGATCCGTTCGCACAACCGGGTGATCCGGCGCCTCGAGGCCGAGCTCGAGGCCGAGCAGGGGCTGAGCCTGCCGGCGTACGAGGTGCTGGCTCACCTTTCGGAGGCTCCCGGGCAGCGGTTGCGGATGAGCGAGCTGGCCGTGCACGCCGTACTCACCCCGAGTGGCCTGACCCGGCTGATCGACAAGCTCGCCCGCGACGGGCTGGTCCGGCGGGACCGGTGTGACGCCGACGCCCGGGTCATCTACGCGGTGCTCACCGCCGACGGCCTGCGCCGGCTGGAGACGGCGTACCCGACTCACGTGCGGGGGGTGCGCGAGCACTTCCTCGACCACCTGACCCCGCAGCAGTGCGAGGCCGTCGCCGAGGCGCTGGGCGGGCTGTCGGGAACGGGCGACTGCGCGGTGGCGGAGGAGGTCGAGGCCGTGGCGGCCGCGGAGTGCGATGCCGCCGAGGCTGCTCTCACCGACGCCGCGCTCGTCACCGATCCGGCGTGACCGTCACGGTCCGGGCCGCGAGGACGAGTGACGTCAGCGCGATCCGCCGCTTCATCGACTTCTATGCGCCGAAGCGCATCCTGCTCGACAAGGCGACGGTCACCCTCTACGAAGACGTGCAGGAGTTCGTCGTCGCGGAGGTCGACGGCGCGGTCGTCGGCTGCGGCGCGCTGCACGTCCTGTGGGCCGACCTCGCCGAGGTCCGCACCCTCGCGGTCGACCCCGCGTGCCAGAGGTCGGGGATCGGGCACGCCCTGCTCGAGGCCTTGCTCGACCGGGCACGAGGTCTGGGCATCCACCGGGTCTACTGCCTGACCTTCGAGGTGGACTTCTTCGCCGCGCACGGCTTCGTCGCCTTCGACGCGCCGCCGGTCGAACCCGAGGTCTACGAGGAGCTGTTGCGCTCCTACGACGAGGGGGTCGCGGAGTTCCTCGGGCTGGAGCGGGTCAAGCCCAACATCCTCGGCAACACGAGGATGCTGCTCGAGCTCTGAGGGCCTAACGAACGTCCATTACCCAGAAGGCTTCGGCTAGTGAGCCTTCCGGGAGGCCGCCGGCCTTGGCGTTGTTGCCGTTCCAGAACGTGAGCATCTCTCGCAGCTGCTCGGCGCTGGAGATCTGGCTCTCGTGCCGCAGCAGCGCCTGGTTCTTGCGGTCGAACTGCCCGGTGATGTCGACGTACCGGTTCGCCCGTGGTCCGGACGAGACCCACACCTCGTTGACCGTCCACGCCTCGAGGTGGCCGATCGTGTCGGCGAAGGTGAACGGGTTGCGAGAGTCCGGGTAGACCGCGCACATGGTGGCCTCGCCGGCGGCGAGGTGGTCGGGATGGCTGCCGTAGATGCGGTCCCAGCTGCGCTCGGTCGCCTGGCACACGACCCGTTGCGGGCGGACCTCACGGATCACCCGCGAGATGGCGCAGCGCAGGTCCAGCGACACCTCGAGCCGGCCGTCCGGGTAGCCGAGGAACCGTACGTCGGTGACGCCGACCTCCTTGGCCGCGGCGGTCTGCTCCCGCTCGCGGATTCCGGCGATCTCCTCGCGCGGGACGCTCGGGTCGAACCCGCCCGCGTCGCCGCTGGTGACCATGCAGTAGGTCACGTGGATGCCGGCGTCGGTCCAGGTGCCGACCGTCCCGGCCAGCCCGTAGTCGACATCGTCCGGATGTGCCATGACGCACAAGACCCGCTCGACGGCGCTGTCCTCAAGCACAGCAGCCACCTCCGCAGCAGCCGCCCGATGAGCGGGGTGCCGGCGCCTGCCCGGTCACTGCGACCGCCGACCAGATGCGCGCGACGTCCTCGTGACCCGCGGGGCAGCGCACCAGCGTCGCGACGTCGGACATGGCTCGCTGCACCGTGAAAGCGGTGTCGCACTCACGGCATCGGTAGTCGTACGAAGCCACGTTTCAACTCTACGGATGGCGCGCCGCTGCTGCCGTTCGATTCAGCGATGCGCGTGAGCATCGCGTATTGGCAGCTACGAGGTGTTGGCACCGACGGTTAGTGGCCAGGTGGGGGCCCGATGAGCTCGATGCCGTGGGTTTGCATGCCGGTGAGCAAGGCCTGGACATCGGGTTCGGCGGGTGGCGGCAGTTCACGTGCAGCGGCGGGTCGACCGGTGGCGTGGAAGAACGCTTCGGCTGATCCGGGGAACAACAGGGTGGCCAGGCGGGCGGTGTCCGACTCGACCCGGAATGTGTGCACTCTGTTGCGCGGGCCGAAGACATAGGTTCCTGGTCCGGCTTGGTGTTCGGTGTCGTCGAGGAAGAAGGTGATTTCACCGTCGATGACGATCCATGCCTCGTCTTCACGGGTGTGGCGGTGCAGCGGCGGGGCGGATCCTTTGGGGAGGAGCTGCTCGCAGAGGCTGAACGCTCCGCGGGTTGCTGCAGACGGGATCTTCATGGTCCACAGCGCGTCGGTGTGCCATAGCAGGTCACCTTGACTGGGGCCGCTGACGAGAGCGTCGAGTGCGAGCGGGGTCATTGCTCCTCCGATGTGGCTCGGTCGTGTCGCCGATTCCGGCATGTCGCAGGGTGTCCAAGACAAGTCGCAGGACCAGTGGCGGGATGTGTTCGTGGTTGACGCCGGCAGCGACGAGCTGCTGCCAGAACGGGAAGTCGATCAGCGCGGTGACAGCCGCGATCGTTGTCGGGTCGCTTCCGACCGGTTCCAGCAGACCGCGCACGATGGCGTCTCGGGCGGCGTCTTCTCGGCTGACGGTGCGCGCGAAGACCGGCAGGTGACGTTCCCGCCGCTCGGCGGCGAGCCATGCAGCGGCGCGCTCGTAACAGTGGCAGGAGATTGCGATGAATCGTTCGAGCTTCGCTGACAGGGTCGGGGCATCGGCGAACTGTGCCGCCGCAATCGCCGGGGTAGGGATCTCGGCGATGTTGAACGCCGTCTGGGCGCACGCATCGGCAAGTCCGTCGAAGTCCCCGAAATGGCGGTAGACGGTCGCAGCAGAGACCCCTGCCGCCGCCGCGATGTCCTCCATGTTGGTCGCCGCGGCGGTGCGCTCGGCGAAGACATTGATCGCCGCCGCGACGATCCGCTGCCGGGTGGCTTCGACGGCAACCGCGCGGTGGCGCATCTCATACCGACGCGGAGCCATGACCCTCCAACATCACGATCTAAATCCGTGCGTGGAGTTCTCTC
This sequence comes from uncultured Frankiaceae bacterium, assembly GCA_964510285.1. Lineage (GTDB taxonomy): Bacteria > Actinomycetota > Actinomycetes > JAFAQI01 > JAFAQI01 > DASZTV01. The sequence goes on from CAZEAM010000164.1 coordinate 7,844, forward strand.
ACGGAAATGGCGAGCCGTCAAGCCACGAGCGCGAGCGGCAGCTCTGTGACACGTGATTGCCGTCTGAGCACGTTCTAGCGTCGCCAGACGGCGATGGCGCGGCCGATCGGGAGCGCTGGCCAAGGCGATCTTGCGATCGGCGGCGTACAGGCTGCACCGCGCCGCCATCGCGACCTCGTGCTTGCCCCAGTCCTCGTGCGGACCCTCGGCCATCCGCACCGGCCACTCCGGGGTGGGCTCCCAGTCGGCGGCGGACATACGCTCGACGGGCCGATGACGACGTTGTTCGACTACCAAGCTCCCGACCCGGATCGCCCGCCGGAGCGCGCGCAGCAGCGTCACTTCGATCCGGAGACCTTCCTCGAGGGGCTCAACGCCGAGCAGCGCTTGGCGGTCGTCCACGAGGGCACGCCGCTGCTGATCGTCGCCGGCGCGGGCTCGGGAAAGACGCGGGTCCTGACCCACCGGATCGCCTGGCTGCTCGGCGAGCGCAACGTCCAGCCCGGCCAGATCCTCGCCATCACCTTCACCAACAAGGCGGCGGGGGAGATGAAGGACCGGGTCGCGAAGCTGGTCGGCCCCCGGGCGCGCGCGATGTGGGTGTCGACGTTCCACTCCGCGTGCGTCCGCATCCTGCGGGCGGAAGGCAAGCGGCTCGGCTTCACGAGCAGCTTCTCGATCTACGACGCAGACGACTCGCGCCGGTTGATGACGACGGTCTGCCGTGACCTCGACCTCGACCCGAAGCGGTTCCCGGCCCGAGGGATCGCCAACCAGGTCAGCAACCTCAAGAACGAGCTGATCGACTACGAGGACGCCAAGGCCCGCGCCGCCAACCACATCGAGCGCACCACCGCGGAGGCCTACGAGCGATACCAGGACAGACTGCGGCGAGCCAACGCGCTCGACTTCGACGACCTCATCATGACGACGGTCTCGCTGCTGCAGCTGTTCCCCGATGTCGCGGACCACTACCGGCGGCGGTTCCGGCACATCCTCGTCGACGAGTACCAGGACACCAACCACGCGCAGTACGTGCTGGTGAAGGAGCTCGCCGGGGGCAACCCCGGCCAGGAGGCCGCCGAACTCTGTGTCGTGGGCGACGCCGACCAGTCGGTCTACGCGTTCCGTGGCGCGACGATCCGCAACATCCTCCAGTTCGAGGAGGACTACCCGAACGCGACGACGATCCTGCTCGAGCAGAACTACCGCTCGACCCAGACCATCCTGTCCGCGGCCAACGCCGTGATCTCGCGCAACCCGAACCGCAAGCCGAAGCGGCTGTGGTCCGACCAGGGTCAGGGCGAGAAGATCTCGGGGTACGTCGCGGAGAACGAGCACGACGAAGCCGCGTTCGTCGCGCGCGAGATCGACCGGCTGCACGACGAGTACGGCGTACGCGCGTGCGACGTCGCCGTCTTCTACCGGACCAATGCGCAGAGCCGCGTGTTCGAAGAGGTGTTCATCCGCGTCGGCCTTCCCTACAAGGTCGTCGGAGGAGTCCGCTTCTACGAGCGCCGCGAGGTCAGGGATGCGCTCGCGTACCTTCGCGCGATCGTGAATCCGGACGACACCGTGTCGCTGCGCCGCATCATCAACGTCCCGAAACGGGGGATCGGCGATCGCGCCGAAGCGGCGATCGCGAACTTCGCCGAGCGCGAGCGGATCAGCTTCGCCGACGCCATGCACCGCGTCGACGAGATCCCAGGCCTGGTCTCGCGATCCGTCAACGCGATCAGGGGGTTCGTGCAGCTCTACGACGAGCTCGCCGCGATGACCGAGGACTCGGCGGACGGCGCGCGGGCCGCTGCCGGTGACATCCTCGAGGCCGTCCTCGACCGGTCCGGCTACGTCGCGGAGCTGCGGGCCAGCGCCGATCCGCAGGACGAGGGCCGGGTGGAGAACCTGGAGGAGCTGATCTCCGTGGCGCGCGAGTTCGACCAGGAGCATCCGGACGGGACGCTCATCGACTTCCTCGAGCAGGTCGCGCTGGTGGCCGACGCGGACCAGGTGCCGACCGACGACGGCGGCGAGGGCGTGATCACTCTGATGACGCTGCACACGGCCAAGGGCCTGGAGTTCCCGGTCGTGTTCATGACCGGGCTCGAGGACGGCGTCTTCCCGCACATGCGGTCGCTCGGTGACCCCAAGGAGCTCGAGGAGGAGCGCCGCCTCGCGTACGTCGGGATCACCCGGGCCGAGACCCGCCTGTACCTGACCCGCTCGAACGTCCGGTCGGCCTGGGGGTCGCCGGAGTACTACCCGCCGTCCCGTTTCCTCGACGACGTACCGCCCGAGCTGGTCGAGTGGCACGGGGAGCCGCAAGTCAGGCCGACCCAGCACGTGGTGGCGCGAGCCAACCGCGCCGGGCGCAGTGCGGGGACCGGGCTGCGGGTGGTTCCGTCGCTGTCGGCGGGCGACCGGGTCACCCACGACGCGTTCGGGATGGGCACGGTGGTGGCGGTCAAGGGCGCCGACAGCTCGGCGGAAGCCGAGGTCGACTTCGGTGACCAGGTCGGCCGCAAGCGACTGCTGTTGCGGTACGCGCCGCTCACGAAGCTGTAACCGGACGGCCGGGACCTGAACATCTCTCAGGTTCGCCCCGTACTCCCGGTTAGCCTTGAGCGCAACAGTGAGCCGAAAGGGTTGTCGTGGGACGCGAGACGAACAAGCAGCGCCGGGAACGGCAGGCGACCACCGCGCGGGAGAAGGCCGCCGCGGCGCGTGCCGTCCAGGCCAGGGTCGACCAGCGTCGCCGCGCGAAGGCCATCCTCAGCTCGGTCGTCGCGGGTGCGGTCGTCGTCGCGTTGATCGTGGTCTTCGCGATCAACTCAGGTGGGGGCAACGGCGGCTCCTCGGCGCGGCCGATCGTCCAGGACGCGATCCTCAACACGGTGACGGGTGTCTCCGCCACCGACGTCGACACGATCGGTCAAGGCGGCGTCAGCACTGATGCCATCAAGGCGATCAACGACCCGGCGCTGACCAAGGACGGCAAGCCCGAGGTGTTGTTCATCGGGGCGGAGTTCTGCCCGTACTGCGCGGCTGAGCGGTGGGCAATCGTGCAGGCGCTGTCGCGATTCGGGACCTTCTCGGGCCTCAAGCAGATCCGCTCGTCGGAGGACAACCTCGCGACCTTCAGCTTCTACAAGTCCTCGTACACCAGCAAGTACCTGTCGTTCAACCCGATCGAGTACGAGGACGGCTCCCAGAACGTGCTCGAGCAGGACTCGAAGGCAGAAGACGCACTGTGGAAGAAGTACACCGGCCAGGGCAGCTTCCCGTTCCTCTACTACGGCGGGAAGTACGTCCAGACCCAGGTCGGGTTTGCGGTATCCGATCTTTCGGGCAAAACCTGGGCCCAGGTCGCCGACGACCTGAAGGACCCGAGCAGCCAGCTTGCGAAGGACATCGTCGGTGAGGCGAACACCATCACGGCGATGCTCTGCAAGCTGACGAACGGTCAGCCGTCGTCGGCGTGCTCCGCGTCCGGTGTCTCCGGCGTCACGCTTCCGCAACCCAGTGCCTGACGCACCCGCGCGGCCGAACGCCCGGTGGGCTTGGTGGTACAGCCTGCCGATCGCGATCCTCGGCCTCGGCGACTCGGCGTACCTGACCTACACGCACTTCAACGGCAACAAGCTGGCCGGCTGTGCCGCGGGTGGGCACGTCGACTGCACGAAGGTCACCACGAGCTCGTTCTCGGAGATCTTCGGCCACATTCCGGTCGCGGTGGTCGGCCTCGCCTACTTCTTCGTGATGACCCTGCTCATGACGCCATGGGCCTGGCAGATGCGTAACGAGTGGGTGCATCGCTTCCGGCTTGCCGCGACCGGCGGGGCGATGGGGATGGTCATCTACCTGATCGCCGTCGAGATCCATCTCAAAGCGATCTGCGAGTACTGCACGGGCGTGCACATCCTCAACTTCCTGCTGTTCTTCGTAGTGCTGGCGGCCTACCTGTATCGGCCCATCGAAGGCGCAGCAGCCGCGTCACCAGCTCGTAGGTGAGGTAGCCGACGCAGGTGAGCGCACCGCCGGCCAGCAGGTCGGCCGTGTAGTGGTTGCCCGTGGCCAGCACGGTCGCCGCAGTCACGATCGCGTGCAGTACGCCGAGTACCCGCAGCCACCAGCGGGTCGTGATCGCCCAGATCGCGGCGGTCACCCACAGCGCCCACGCCATGTGCAGCGACGGCATGGCGGCGTACAGGTTCGCACTCGCCGTCTCGACCGTGTAGGCGAAGGGGAGGGTGGAGGCGACCGTGTCGTGGAAGCCCTCGCCGATCAGCCGCGGCGGGGCGGTCGGATACACCCAGTAGAGGCCGAGCCCGATCAGGCTCAGCAGGAGCAGGACGTTGCGCTGGTAGCGGTACCGGGAGCCGTTGACCCACAGGATCAGCAGCATCAGCGCCGTCATGCCGAGATGCATGATCACGTAGTAGCCGGACAGCGCGTTGCCCACCCACTCGTGGTGCACGAGCCAGTGGTTCATCGGCTCCGACCAGTTGAGGTGCAGCGTCTTGTCGACGCTGAGGACGTCGCGACCGTGCCGCACCGCGGCGGCGACGACGTTTCCGTGCAGCGCCCGTACCTCGTCGTAGGCCACCGCGAAGCCGACGATGATCAGGACCTGGATCCACCAGGTCGGACGCCGGAAGGCCGGCGCGACCGCTTTTTCGGTGCGCTGCTCCCGCTCAGTGATCGTCATCAGTCAACCGATCCCCTCGGCGACTGACGTTAATGCAAGCCCTACGGCTAGGCCGTACTGGCGTCCCGGCGGGTCGGCCGCAGCCTGGTACGGCGCTGGGCCGGAGCGGGCGGGGCGCCGAGGCGCGTGACGCCTGCAGTGACGGTGGCGCCGTCGGAGTCGAGATGGGCGAGCGTGGAGACGATCTCGTGCACGATCCGGCGATGGATCGGCAGCGACAAGTGCCCGACGCCGCGCACCAGGATGTTGCGCGCCACCAGGTCGGGGTGGTCCAGGCGGGCCGACTCCTTCGGCGTGATGAGCGCGTCGATGTCGCTCCAGAAGGAGACGAAGCGGGTCTGGCAGGTCGGCGCCGGGGCTTCGAGCTCTTCGAGCACCTCGCTGCCGGGCACGAGCTGCCGGCAGACGCCGCGCGGGACCAGCCGAGCCGCGTGCGTGCCGCGGTGCGGCGTACCGAGCGTGACGATCGTGTGCACGCGCGCGTCTCCGCCGAGCCGCTGCGCGTAGTAGCGCGCGATCAGGCCGCCCATCGAGTGACCCACGACGTGGATGCGTTCGTAGCCGGTCTGCTCGCAGATCGCCTCGACCGTCGCACCCAGCTCCTTGGCGGCGGTGCGCACGTCGGAGGTCCAGATCTTGTAGTTCATCGTCGCGACCCGACCGAAGCCGCGGCGGCGAAGCTGCCGGCGCAGCAGCGTGAAGATCGAGCGGTTGTCGACCATCCCGTGCAACAGCAGGATCGGCGTGCCCGCCGCTTCGACGTCGTGGATCAGCAGCCCGCGCTGCACCGGACGCAGACCGTCCAGGGTGTACGGGTCCTCGACCTCGCGGGTCTTCTCCTGGACGACGCCGAACGGGTAGCTGGCGACGTGCGCGGCAAGCCAGGCGACCTCGACGACGGTGCCGGTCACGCTGCCGACCGTCAGCAGGTGGCGCACGCCGCGGCTGATGCCCAACTTCGTCGTCCTCCGGTTGTCTTCGTGGGGAAGATCACTTCGGCGGGGAAGCCTTGCGGCGGCCGACCCGACGTTACCTGTTCCCATCGTCGGGCCGGGTGCGACCTTGAACTTCTGGTGGCATTTTTCACAGCGGAGACGACCAGCGGCGACGGCGCGCCGAAAGTCGTTGCTCCGCAGGGACGCTTCGTAGTCGGTCAATCGCAGTAGCGACCCAGGTGGCCTCCTCGCCGTCCGCGACGTACCCGTCGGCGAAGCCGTCCTGCAGCAGTTCGCGTGGAGTGATGCGCATGAGGCGCGCGGCCTCCCCCGGGGTGGATCGCAGCGCGGCGGCGGCGCCATCCGGGCCAAGTGCGCCAAACCAGGCATACCGGGCGACGCCGATCACGTCCGCGGTCGCGGCCGCGAGGGCACCGCCAGACCCGCCCTCGCCGTGCAGCAGCGCCACGGTCGGTGCCGGCGTCGCCAGTACGTCGGTCATCGCCTCGGCAATCGCCGCCGACAGGCCCTCTGCCTCGGTGTGCGGGTCCGCGCCCGGCGTGTCGATCAGCGTGACCAGGGCGGCCTCGACCGTGCCGGCCAGCCGCGCGGCGCGGCCCACCAGCCCGAAGCCTGCCGGCGTCGGCATGCCGCCGCGCGGAGCGGCGAGGGCGACCGCGACCACGCGCCGGCCCTTGAGCCGACCCAGCGTCGCCCGCGTGGCGCGGTCCGCGCTGCGCAGCTCGATCCGGTCGGTCAGCATCGCGTCGATCAGCTCGGCGCCGCTGGGACGCTCGACCTCGCGACTCGTGGTGAACTGCTCGGCACCGTCGACGTCCGGTGCGGGTGGGTCGCTGGTTGCGTCGAGCGGTTCCGGGGCCTCGCCGCTCAGGACGGACAGCGCGCTGGCGAGCCATTGACCGGCCTCGTCCACCGTGGC
>CAZEAM010000165.1:0-11521 GCA_964510285.1 uncultured Frankiaceae bacterium
AGGCGACGCGCTTGCCGTCGACCGAGGCGAGTGTCGCATCGAACCGCGTCGGGTCGCCGGGCGTCGCCGTGTCCGGCGCGGCGGCGGAACCAGCCTCGCCACCCGTGTCGAAGGTGCCCTCGAGATCCCAGTAGTCCGCCGAGCGGAACCGGATCCGCGCCCGCTCGCGCTCCACGAGCAACCGGGTGGCGACCGACTGCACGCGCCCGGCCGACAGCTTGGGCATGACCTTCTTCCACAACACCGGCGAGACGCCGTAGCCGTAGAGCCGGTCAACGATCCGCCGCGTCTCCTGCGCGTCGACGAGGGCCCGGTCGATCTCACGCGGGTTGTCGACCGCCTCGCGGATCGCGGCGGGGGTGATCTCGTGGAAGACCATCCGGCGCACCGGCACCCGAGGCTTGAGCACCTCGAGCAGGTGCCAGGCGATCGCCTCCCCCTCGCGGTCCTCATCCGTGGCGAGCAGGAGCTCGTCGACGTCCTTCAGCGCCGACTTCAGTTTCGCCACCTGCTGCTTCTTGTCGGCGTTGACGACGTAGACCGGCGCGAAGCCGTTGTCGACATCGATGCCGTAGGTCTTCCACAGGTGCTTCTGCGCGGTCGGCATCTCCGACGCGGCGCCCGGCAGGTCGCGGATGTGCCCGATCGAGGACTCGACTACGTACCCATCACCGAGGTAGCCGGCAATCGTGCGCGCCTTCGCGGGCGACTCGACGATGACGAGGCGACGACGGCCGTCGCCGTCGACGACGCTGTCGTCGGCGCGCTCGTCCGTCTCGCTCGCCACGCTGGACCTTCCTTATCTATAGGTACGTCGGTTAGGGCTGCGGCCATCCGTGAACCGGGACGCCGTCGGGCGGGTCGCCGATCAGCTCGAGCAACCGCGCGAGCCGGCGCCGGCCCACGATGCGATACGCCGGACCATCGGCCCGCGGCCCGACAAGTACACCCGGGACCCCGAGCGCCGACAACGCCGACCCGACCGCGAGCCAGGCGTGTTCGTCGTTCGCACCGAGCGCCAGGTTATACATGCCCTTGTCCGCCCAGCCCGACGCGAGGCACCACCAACGCAGCCTCGACCCGTCCAGCGCCCATCCCTCCGGAGGGCACTTGACCGCACCGAGCGTCCAGGCGTCAGCGGTTGCCCGGAGCCCGGCGAGCCACGGGGTGCCGACCGTGGTCCCCGCCTCGGCAGGCCCGACCTCCGCCGCGAGATCGAGCACCGAGCGCATCTCCTCGACCAGCACCCGCACCCGCCAGTCGTCGGCGACGACCACCGAGATCCGCGCGACGTCGTCGCGCCGAACGACCTGGCCGTTGCCCGCAAGCAGACCCTCGATGTCGGCGAGCGCGGGCTCGCGCGCCATCGCACCGAACAACGAAAGCTGGCTCATCTCGCCCTCGATGATGCCCGTACGAAGCCGCCGACAAATAGAAAAGGCGGCCGGAGGCCGCCTCTTCTATTTCCGGGGCCCGCCCGGCTTACGCCGTCATGTCCACCTTGGCGCGCTTGCTCACGAAGACCGCTACGACGATGCCGCCGAGCGCGATGATGCCGACGATGATCCGCACCGCGCCGGTGTGGCCGCCGTGCACGCCGTACTTCACGACGGTCGGCGCGATCAGCAGCGACACCAGGTTCATGACCTTGATCAGCGGGTTGAGTGCCGGTCCCGCGGTGTCCTTGAACGGGTCACCGACGGTGTCACCGATGACGGTCGCGGCGTGCGCGTCGGAGCCCTTGCCTCCGTAGTTGCCGTCCTCGATCAGCTTCTTCGCGTTGTCCCAGGCACCACCGGAGTTGGCGAGCAGGATCGCCATGAGCACGCCGGCCGCGATCGCGCCGGCAAGGTAGGCGCCGAGCGGCTCCCAACCGAGCCAGAACCCGGTCGCGATCGGTGCGAGCACCGCGAGCAGGCCCGGCGTCGCAAGCTCGCGCAGCGAGTCACGCGTGCAGATGTCCACCACGCGGGCGTAGTCCGGACGCACCGAGCCGTCCATGATCCCGGGGTTGTTGCGGAACTGGTCGCGCACCTCGATGACAACCCGGCCGGCCGCGCGCGCGACCGCGTTGATGGCCAGCCCGGAGAACAGGAACACCACCGAGGCCCCGATGATCAGGCCGAACAGCACGTTCGGCTTGCTGACGTCGATCCCGAAGGACGCGACTCCGTGGCTTTCGACCGCGGTCGCGAAGGAGCCGAACAGCGCCGTTGCGGCGAGTACGGCGGTCGCGATCGCGATGCCCTTGGTGATTGCCTTGGTGGTGTTGCCGACCGCGTCGAGCGCGGTGAGCACCTCGGCGCCCTCCCCCTCCACGTCGCCGGACATCTCGGCGATGCCTTGGGCGTTGTCCGAGATCGGCCCGAAGGTGTCCATCGCGACGATCACGCCAACGGTCGTGAGCAGACCGGTACCGGCGAGCGCGACCGCGAACAGCGACACGATCACGACGCCGTGCCCGAGCAGGAACGCGACGTAGACCGCACCACCGATGAGGACCGCCGAGTACACCGCCGACTCGAGGCCGACCGAGAACCCGCCGAGAATGACCGTCGCCGGACCGGTGAGCGACTGCCGGCCGATGTCCTGCACCGGGCGTCGTTCGGTCTCGGTGAAGTAGCCGGTGAGCACCTGGATCGCGCTGGCCAGGATGAGACCGATCAGCACGGCGAGGAATGCCGTCACGCGCGGGTCGCCGTCGATGCTCGACGCGGCGAACGAGGCGCCCTTCTCGCCGAGCTTGTGGAACGACGACGGCAGGAAGGCGAAGGACACGATCAGCGCGAGGATGGCCGATACGACTGCGGAGATGAAGAAGCCCCGGTTGATCGCGGTGAGACCGCTGCGGTCACCGTCACGCGGGGCGGTGACGAGGACGCCGAGGAGTGCGGTGATCACGCCAACGCCCGGGATCAGCAGCGGGAAGACAAGGCCGTACTGGCCGAACGCGACCTGGCCGAGGATCAGCGAGGCGACCAGCGTCACGGCGTAGGACTCGAAGAGGTCAGCTGCCATGCCGGCGCAGTCACCGACGTTGTCACCGACGTTGTCGGCGATCGTCGCCGCGTTGCGCGGGTCGTCCTCGGGGATGCCTTGCTCGACCTTGCCGACCAGGTCCGCGCCGACGTCGGCCGCCTTGGTGAAGATGCCGCCGCCGACCCGCATGAACATCGCGAGCAGCGCCGCGCCGAAGCCGAAGCCCTCGAGGACCTGCGGTGCGTGCTCGTTGAAGATCAGCGTCACCACGCTCGCCCCGAGCAGGCCCAGGCCGACGGTGAGCATGCCGACTGTGCCGCCGGAGCGGAACGCCACGCGGGTCGCCGCCTTGGTCCCGGACGCGCGAGCCGCGGCCGCCGTCCGCACGTTCGCGCGCGTGGCGAGCGTCATGCCCGCGTAGCCGACGAACGCGGAGAACGCGGCGCCGATCAGGAAGAAGATCGAGCGCCCGACCCGGGAGCCCGTGGTGTCCGCCGGCAGGATGAACAGCAGACCGAAGATGATCACCGCGAACGGCGCCAGCGTCGTGAACTGCCGGCGCAGGTAGGCGTTTGCGCCTTCCTGGACCGCCTTGGAGATTTCCTGCATCTTCGACGTGCCCTGGTCGGCAGCCAGCACCTCACGGGCGAAGTACGCCGAGGCGAGCAGGGCGAGGACCGCGACCGCGGCGACGACACCTACCAGCCCGAGGTCACCCCCGGAGATGTGCGTAATGTCGGAAGCAGCAAGCACGGACAAGTTCGCGTCCTTCAGGTCGATATAGCGGTGCGCCCCTGCCGCCGGTGCGAGGAATCACACGGCGGCGCACGATCCAGGCGCGGAGGTCTCGGGCGCAGAGTCTATAAGCCCACCACGCGGCAAACGCCACGACCCGGCCGTGGGCACCCGGCGCTACCCGACCGGGCGGCGGCGCGGGCGGAAGCGCGCTACGACGCGGTGGGCTCGGCCAGTTCGGCGAGCTCCGAGCCGATCGGCCACGACATCCGGATCGTCGTCATCCCTGCGTCGCTGGTCACGAACAGGTCCTCCACGAGCCCGCTGACCACCGCCAGCCCGAAACCGGTCGGCATCCCGTCGGTGTCGACCGCGCCTTCGGCGAGCGCGCGGCTGGACGCCTCGACCAGGTCCATGGCCGCTGTGGGGTCGTCGGCAAGGGTCCCGACGTTGATCACCTCGACGGTGAACCGGTTCAGGTCGTCGGACAACCGCATGGTGACCGGCTCGTCGCTGCCTCGCGAGATGTGGACGCCGACGGCCCGCGAGCAGGTCTCACCGACCGCCAGCCGGATCTCGTCGAGCTGCTCCTCGTCGACCCGGGCCCGGCGCGCGACCGAGATCGCGATCAGCCGCGCGGTCCGCACGTGGGCGGTGAGCGGTGAGAACCGCACCTCGATCGTGGACATGGGCGAAAGACGAGATCCCCGCGTACTAGGAGTCAGCGCTGGCTGCGAGTGCCTCGTCCAGGGTGGCATGGATCGGGAAGACCTTGGTCAGCCCGGTGATCCGGAAGATCTTCAGGATGCGGTCCTGGCTGCAGACCAGGTGCAGCGAGCCGTCGTGTGAGCGCACCCGCTTCAGCCCACCGACCAGCACACCGAGGCCGGTGGAGTCGAGGAAGTCGACCGCCTCGAGGTCGACGATCAGCTGGTACTGGCCACCGGCGACCAGATCGATCAGGTGCTCGCGCAGCTTCGGCGCCGTGTAGACGTCGATCTCCCCGCTCACCGCAACAACCGTGCGGCTCCCTTCCGAACGAATCGCAACCGAAAGATCGGGATCCACGTCACCCTCCAGCGGGCCGTCACGGTGCAATCTCATATGCACCACCATCCAACCATCACCCCAAGCTGTCGCATCGGCGGCAGCATCGGACGCCGCGCCGGCCGGGTCATACCCCGCTGGCACACTGGCTGAACGTGGTTGCCCCGTTGGATCTCCTGCTCCGGCACGGAGCACTCGCCGGGCCGGCCGCAACCGCGGACCGCATCACCCATGTGGAGCATCTTGACGCCCGGGTCGGCCGGGCCGTGCCCTGGCCGGGGTGGGTCGACGCGGACCTGCGATGCGCGCTCGAGCAGGCCGGGATCGAGGCGCCCTGGACCCATCAGGCTGCGGCGGCGGAGCTCGCCTGGTCCGGGGAGTCCGTGGTGGTCGCCACCGGGACCGCATCCGGCAAGTCGCTGTGCTACCTGCTGCCGGCGCTCACCGCAGCCGCCGGCGGCAGCGGCTGCACGGTCTATCTGGCGCCCACCAAGGCGCTCGCCGCCGACCAGCTGCGCGCGATCAACCGGCTCGGACTCGACCGCGTCCGGGCCGCGACGTACGACGGCGACACCCCGATGGAGGAGCGGGACTGGGCCCGCCGACACGCCGACATCCTGCTGACCAACCCGGACATGCTGCACCACGGCCTGCTGCCGTCGCACGCCCGCTGGGCCGGCACGATCCGCAAGCTGCGGTTCGTGGTCGTGGACGAGTGCCATCACTACCGCGGCGTGTTCGGGTCGCACGTCGCCCAGGTGCTGCGGCGGCTGCGCCGCATCGCGCGCCACTACGGCGCCAACCCGGTCTTCATCCTCGCCTCGGCGACGGTCAGCGACCCGGGGAGCACAGCCTTGCGCCTGACCGGCGCATCGGCCGCCGAGGTCACCGACGACGGCTCGCCCCGCGGGGCGGTCGACGTCGCGTTGTGGGAGCCGCCACTCACCGACGCCCACGGAGAGAACGGCGCGCCCGTACGACGGCCGGCGACCGTCGAAGCCGCCGCGATCCTCGCCGACCTGGTGGCCGAAGGGGTGCGCACGGTTGCGTTCGTTCGTTCGCGCCGAGGCGCCGAGGCGGTGTCGCTCGGCGCCCGCCGAGCACTCGACGACGCCGCCCCGGAGCTGGTCGACCGGGTCGCGGCCTATCGCGCCGGGTACCTCGCAGAGGACCGGCGGGAGCTCGAACGCGCGTTGCACGACGGGGACCTGCTGGGTCTTGCCAGCACCAACGCCCTCGAGCTCGGAGTCGACGTCAGCGGGCTCGACGCCGTACTCATCGCGGGCTGGCCCGGCACGCACGCCTCGTTGTGGCAGCAAGCCGGCCGGGCCGGACGAGCCGGACGCGATGCGCTCGCGGTGTTGATCGCGCGCGACGACCCGCTGGACACCTATCTCATTCATCACCCGTCGGCGGTCTTCGGCCGGCCGGTCGAGGCGGCGGTACTCGACCCGGACAACCCGCACGTTTTGCGGCCGCACCTCGCGGCCGCTGCGGCCGAGATCCCGCTGTCCGACGCCGACGCCGCCGGATTCGGCCCGTCAGCGCTCGGCGTGCTCGAAGCGCTCGTGGCCGAGGGCCTGCTCCGGCGGCGGGCGAACGGCTGGTACTGGACCGCCCGCGAGCGGGCGACCGACCTGGCCGACCTGCGCGGGACCGGGGGCGCCCCGGTCCGGATCTGCGAGGTCGGCACCGGCCGGTTGCTCGGCACGGTCGACCCGGCCGCCTCGCACGCCACCGTCCACCCGGGCGCGGTCTACCTTCACCAAGGCGCTACCTACGTCGTGCAGCAGCTCGACGTCGCGTCCTCGGTCGCGCTGGTCGAGGCGGACAACCCGGACTGGACGACGTTCGCGCGCGACCTCACCGACATCCGAATCGTCGACTCGCAGCGAGCGCAGCGTTTCGCCGGGGTGGAGCTGCACTTCGGCACCGTCGACGTGACCAGCCAGATCGTGTCGTTCCTGCGCCGGCGGATCGGGTCCGGCGAGGTGCTGGGAGAGGAGCCACTCGACCTGCCGCCGCGCGAGCTGCGGACCCAGGCGGTGTGGTGGGTGGTCGACGACGCGCTGCTCGACGCGGCCGCGGTCGGGCCGGTCGGCCTGCCCGGCGCCGCCCACGCCGCCGAGCACGCCTCGATCGGGCTGATGCCGCTGGTCGCGACCTGCGATCGCTGGGACATCGGCGGCATGTCGACCGCCCAGCATCCGGACACCGGTGCACCGACGGTGTTCGTGTACGACGGGCACGCGGGCGGGGCGGGCTTCGCCGAACGCGGGTACGACCGGGCGCAGGAGTGGCTCACCGCGACTCGCGACGCGATCGCCAGCTGCGAGTGCCTGGCCGGATGCCCGTCCTGCGTGCAGTCACCGAAGTGCGGCAACGGCAACGAGCCGCTCGACAAGGCCGGCGCGGTGCGCCTGCTCTCCGCCGTCGTCTCGACGTGCTGGGGCGAACTGCCGCGTGAGCGCGGCAGCTAGAAGGCGTCCGTTCGGGCGACCCATGCCCGCAGGTGTACGGCGATGAGGATCAGCACCGCGGCCGCAGCGATCCCGCGCCACAGCGGCGGGAGGCTCAGCCCGGACTTGATGTCGTCGGCGAGGCTCTTGTCCGCGTGCTGCTGCGCGACCAACGGGGACGGGTACTTGATCTTGCCGGGAGGGGCCCCGGGGTCGAGCGGCTTGATGGAGGTGCGCACACCGGGTAGCCGCGGTGCGTTGATCCGCGGGACCGAGCCGACCGAGACCGGCGGCAGGTTGTGGCTCACCTGACCGGCCGCATCCGCGTTGCCGAGGTTCACCGAGCCGTGTCCGGGACCGCCGTTGCTGTGCACGGTGCCGAGCGACGTGCCGTCGCCCCCGTGGCCGCCACCGCTGTCGTGGCCTCCGCCGGTGCCGCCGGTGGACGTCGTCGGCGTCGCGCTCGGCGTGGGCGTCGGCGCTGCCGGGAAGGTGGCCGACCCACTGGCCGTCGAGGTGCTCGCAAGATGGCCGGCGGAGCAGGAGGCGTCACCACAGGAGCGGACAGCGGTCAGGGAGTAGCGCTCGTCGTGACCCGACACCGAGCTGCCGAGATCGGTCACCCCGGTCGAGCAGGAGCCGCCGGAGCAGGCGCTGCTGGACGGGCTCGCGACCACAGTGCCGGCGGAGTTCTTGATCTCGTAGCCGACGATGTCCGGCTCCGGGTTCGCCGACCACGCGAACGTCGCCGAGGTCGCGCTGTTCGGCGTGACGGTGAAGCCGGTCGGGCGGGCCGGCGGGATCAGCAGGGTGAAGCTCGCCGATGTCGTCCGGCCCTGGTTGTTCAGCGTCACCGTGTAGACGCCGTTGCTCGCGATCCCGCCACCAGCCCACGCCGCGTGGCGCGTGTTGACCGAGCTGGACGACGGGCTGAGCGAGACCGCCTTGTTGCAGCTGCCCTTGTGCGAGGCGAGCGTCGAGTCGCTCACCGCCGGCCCGGCGATCGTCAAGGTGACCTGGCCGGGACTGCTCAGCACCGACCGGCAGTTGGGCTGGGCGGTCGCCTGGATCGACGGCGACTGGTTGAACGTGTAGGTGTAGGAGCTGCCGCCGGCCACCGTGACCGTGTCGGCAGCCGACGCCGCGGTAGCGACGGTCGGCGCGAAGCCACCCGCGGCAAGGGCGGACACGCCACCCGCGAGCAGCGCCTTCATCACCCGCCGAGGACGCATCACACACCCCCATCCACGCTCGTCGGCCCGCCGCCCGATCCCTTGTTCGGGTTCGGCAGGGCGACTCTCACGGTGGAGCTGATCATCTTCAGACGCAAGACGATCCGCTGCGACGCCGAGCCCGGCGGGTTACAGCTGGTCAACGTCAACCAGTGGCCAGTCGCCAGCTTGCCGGTCTGCCCGACCACCGACACGTCGTTCGGCGAGACGATGAACGGGTTCTTCGTGTACGGCGCGAACGGCGGCACCACCTGATACACGCACGACCCGATCGGCGTGATCAGCGTCACCTTGTCCCCGGGGCGCATCTGGTCGATCCGGTTGAACGGCCGGCCGTACGTCGTACGGTGACCGGCGATCGCGACGTTGCCCCGCGCGCACGGGTACGGCGTCTCCGGGTAGTGGCCGGCGCCGGCCTGCAACGCGGCGACGGAGGTGCCCTCGACGACCACAACGCTGACCTGCACCCGGTCGTTGTGGATCTCGAGCCGGGTCAGGCCCTGGCCGACCCGGACCGCACCGCTGCGGAACTCGTTCTTGAACGCCGGGTCGTTGGGGTCGAAGTGGGCGTGACGCTGCCGCTGCGCGCCGAGCAGGTCGGTCACGGCGGGGAAAGCGAGGACGCCGACTGCCGACACGCACAACAGCCCGATCAGGCCGGACACGGCACGGCGGCCGCCCGGGCGGCGCAGGACCACGCCCATGAGCCCGCCCACCGGACGGCCGGCAGTCGTCGCTGCTCGGGGCAGGAACGAATCGCCGTTCGGCTCTGGGCTGGACATGACGGTCGGATCCTCCGGATCGGCTGGGGAGCGCGGTGGCTGTTAGTCCAACGACGCCTCGACTGGCAAGGTTACGTTGGCTTCACGAAACGGCACCACGCTCAAGTTTCGGCTCAAACCGGGCAAAACCAAAGCATTTCCGCAGGTATCGGTTGCCCGCTTCGCCGCTCGCTAACTCAGCCGTCCGGATGATCGCCGACACTGGCCGGTCCGGCCCGAGCCCGTGCCGCGACCGGGCCCAGCGGCCCGAGCACCCCCGGCAGATCGACTTCGACGGTGACGTCGGCGATGGCGTCGTGCAGCGAACAGGTCCGCAGGTGAGCTCCGTTCGCTTGCGCCAGCTGCCGGCCGCGTTCGCACGCGCCCGCCTGTCCGGCGAGCGCATCAGCGGCGGTGGCGAGTGCCGCCGCGTCCGCGGCGCCCTGCGCCCGGTGCCGCATCTCGGTACCGACGCCGAGCGCGAGTGCGACCCCGGTCGCGGTCGCCACGACGGCGATGCCGGCGACCATCGCGACAGTGGCACTGCCCTCTGACGACCGCGGCCCGGTCACGGTTCCCCCGGCATGCCCTCGCGCGCGGCGACTGACCGCTGCGTGATCGTCAACGACGGCAGCCGGCCCAGCCAGCCCGGTCCGCCGACGTGCGCGACGACGGTCGCGGTGACGGTCGTCGCGGAGGACACGACGTGCACCGATGCGCCATGCGGTGCCGCCCGCAAGGCCGTCGCCCGGACCGTCGCGGGCGCCTCGCCGCGGGCGGCAAGCCGCGCGGCGATCTGCGCAGCATCCACGCAGCGGAGCTGGTCCGTGACCGCTACCACTCCGCCGATCGCCGCTGCGACCACCAGCACCAACGACGGAATGGCCACCGCGAACTCGGCGGTGACCATCCCCTCGTCGGCGCGGCCGGACCCGATCACTCGGGCCCGGCCGAACCGCGGGATCAAAGCCCGACGAGGCTGAGTGCGTGCTCGACCAGGCCCTTGATCAGGCCCTCGACCCAATTGCCGGAGAGCACCTTGTACAGCACGGCGGCGAACGCGCACGCTGCCACGAGCCCGACGGCGTACTCCGCCGTGGACATGCCGCTGTCCCGGCCCGCCACCCCGACCCTCGCACGCAGTGCCTGCAGCAGTCGGCTCATGTGTCGACCTCCCTACTCACTGCCGGCGACCTGCCGGCCCGGGCCGCGGCGACCGCCGTGGCGATGCGCAGAGTGCGCATCGCTGCGACGAAACGCGACCGGTGACTGCTGGGCTGTGGATCCGGCCGCTACCGCGGCGCCGATGTGGACCGAGGCTCGGTTCAGGACTTGAGGCCGCTGAACAGCCCGATCACGACCGGAACCACCGCGACCAGGACGAACGCCGGAAGGAAGAACAGGCCGAGTGGGATGACGACCCACACCGATGCCTGCTCGACCCGCTGCTTCAGGCGGGCGTGGCGCCGGCTTCGCAGCCGGTTGGCGACCCGCCGCAGCTCGTCGGCGACACTCGCCCCGCTCTCGGTCACCCGCGCGGTCGCCCGGGCAACCGGTTGCAGCCACGGGTCCGACGTCCAGGTCTGCCACGCCTCCGCCGCAGGCGCCCCGCGGCGCAGCGCAGCGGCGGCCACCCGGCAGGCGTCGGCGGTCACGGCGTCGCCGGCGACGCTCGCCGCGTCGAGCGAGTCCGGCATCGTCAAACCGGCGTCGAGGCAGCCGGCGAGCAGCTCGACGACGACCGGTACCGCATCCGGCTCCGCGGTCGGCGGATGCACCGCGAGGCCCGCAGTCACGATGATGCCGGCCGCGGCGCCGAGTCCGAGCCCGATGCCGAGCACGCCGCCGATCCCGAACCAGCCGGCCAGCGCGGTCGCGATCGCGAGTGTCCAGCGAAGCACCATCCGCGGTTGCGGCACCGAGGCGGCGGGGCGCGCGACGACGACGTCGAGCCGCGCCCGGTTGCGCCGGCTCAGCACCGCAACGCCCAGTTCGAGATCCGGCGGGTGACCGCGATGCCGATCGCATCGAGCACCGCGGCACCGGCAAGCAGGCCCCACCCGAGCGGCTGGTAGAGCAACAGGTGCAGCGGGTGGGCGCCGATCGCCTGTCCCAGCGCGATACCGAAGACCGGCAGCCCGGCGAGCAGCAGCGAGGTGGCCTTCGGCGAGGCGAGCGCGGACTGCATCTCGCGGCGCAGCTCGTCGTCGCGGTCCATCGCCTCGCCGAGCCGTTCGAGGACCAGCGCCACCTTCCCGCCCGCCGACTCGGTGACCCGCCACGCGGCCGCGACCGACCGAAGCCGTTC
>CAZEAM010000166.1:0-3707 GCA_964510285.1 uncultured Frankiaceae bacterium
CCGGCTCGCCGTCATAGGCGGGCACCCCGTCGGCGACCATCGCCTTGATCTCGGCGAGGCCCGTCTCGATGCCGACCGGCTTGGCGCCCGCCTTGCACAGCTTGATGCCGTTGTAGCGGGCCGGGTTGTGGCTGGCCGTGAACATCGCGCCCGGCACGTCGAGCGTGCCGGAGCCGAAGTCGAGCAGGTCGGTCGAGGCCAACCCGGCCTCGACCACGTCGGCGCCCTGCGCCGTCGCCCCTTCGGCGAACGCCGCCGCTAGACCGGGAGAGGACTCCCGCATGTCGTGCGCGGTGACGATCCGCTCGGCGCCGAGAAAGCGCACGAACGCCGCACCGAGCTCGCGGGCAAGTGCCGGATCGAGCTCGTCGGGAACGACGCCCCGGATGTCGTAGGCCTTGACGATGTCCCGAAGACTCACGAAGTGACGCTACCCAGTACGTCGCCGGCCATGAGGTCCCCGGGATCCGGTGTCCCGCGGGCCTGCGCAGCGGCGGGCTACTTCTTGGGCTTGGCGGTGCGGGTCAGCACGTCGGCGAAGTCCATGGCGCCCGACGCGTTGGACCAGACCCGGTGCTCGCAGTCGTGGCAGGAGCAAAAGCTCACCGGCGTGCCGTCGGTGAGCGTCATTGCCAGCGCGGTCACCCGCTCGCTGCCGCAGGACGGGCAGCGCTGCCCGGCCCGGGCCCCGGGACGGGTCAGCGACGACGGGGTCACGTCTCGCTGGTCGGGGATGGTGAGCCCGACGGCCTTGATGGCGTCGATCGACTTCATTGCGGGGAAACCTCCAGGTGGGCACCGGAGCGCGGCTGGGACGGGGAAGGGTGGGTGAAGCAGGACAGTCATCGGCGGAATCGCCAGAGGGCTTGAATACAGGGAGACTCCGGGGCAAACCGGACAAACGCCGCTAACTGGACGGGGGAATCACCCGCAGGTGCCCGCGGCGGCCGAACTCGGCCGGCTCGGGCTCGGCGACCACCGGAACCGGTGGGAGCGGACGGGCCGCCTCCCGGACCGCCTCGGCCAGCGCAGCCAGGTCGTCCTCGCCCGGCAGGACCGCGTCGGCGTCGACGTCGAGGCGGACCACCTCCCAGCCGCGGGGCGCGGTCAACCGGTCGGCGTGCGCGTCGCACAGGTCGTAGGAGTGCGGCTCGGCGTACGTCGCGAGCGGCCCGACGACCGCCGTCGAGTCGGAGTAGGCATAGGTGAGCGTCGCGACCGCCGGGCGGCCGCACGCGGTCCGCGAGCAGCGGCGCAGAGGGCTCACGCCGCGACGGTACTCGTCGGTGCGGGCCGGAAGCCATCACCGACGCAACGTGTCGCGCGGGCGTTTCGGGGCCTACCCTCCCGAGCATGCGACGGCGCACCGTGGCGACGAAGCGTGAGCACCGTGCCGACGAAGCGTGACCGCCACGGCCGGGGCGCGCGCGGCATGCTCGCGCCGCGCAGCGTGCCGATCGTGGCTACCGCGGCGGACCGGTTCGACCGGCTGGCCGCCGAGGCGATCGAGCACGTCGAGCACCGCTGGCGCAAGCAGCTCGCCGACGTCGAGTTCGCCGTCGACCTGGTGCCTCCCGCCGACGGCAGCGGCGCCGCCGCGCTGACCGAAGGCGCGATCGAGTCCGGGGGTGTGCTGCTGGCCCAGATCGTCCCGGCGACCGCCGTACACAAGGCGCACATCGTGCTCTACCGAAAGCCGATCGAGCTGCGGGCCCGCGACCGCGAGGACCTGGAGGACCTGGTCCACGACATCGTGGTCCAGGTGATCGCCAACTTCCTCGGCCTTGAGCCGGGAGTGGTCGACCCGGGCTTCGACGACTGACCGGCTCAGCGCACCGCGAGGCGTGGATCGTGCCGGACCGCGGGGAGCGGGATGGGTGAGGGAAGCGGGGAGAGCGGCGCCGACGTGACCAGCGCGCCGTGCGCGCCGTGGAAGCGCAGCTCGCGCACGGCGTACACCGGTCCGCCACCGGTCGACGTCACGACGAACGGCCACGGCCCGCTCTTCGACTTCACCGTGTCGGTGATGTCCACCTCGACGCTGTGCCCGGCGTCCACCTTGATGGTGCGGCTGGCGCCCGACGGCGTCGTGACCCGCACCGCGCCAGCCGCTCCCGGCGCACTGAGGATCAGCAGGCAGTCGCCGCCTTCCGGGTCCCGGCCGACCGCAGTGGCGACCGGGGTGGTGATCGACTCGGTCGCGGCGAGCCAGACGAAGTCGGGACGCAGCCGGCTGTTCCCGGGTACGACGATCGCCTGGCCCGACGCGATCACCGCTCGGTCGCTCGAGAGCAGCACCGCGCCGCTGAGCCCGTTGAGGGCCTTCGTCAGGTCCGCGGTGACCGTCCGCCCACCCCGGACCACCAGCTCGCGCAGGCTCGACGGGGTGAACTCTCCACTCGGCGTCGCGACCTTGACCGCGACCGTGGCATCCGACGCACCCGGGTTGGTCACGACCAGCTGCCGTGGGCCCGGTCCGGCCGGGAACCCGCTGACCACCAGGTCGCGCGACGGTGGCAGCGTGGGCGGGACGAGGTCGCCGCCGTTGGACTGCAGCCCGTGACTGCGCCGGTCGAACACCGCGGCGGTCACCGCGCCGCTGTCGGCGCGGACGTGCATGGCAATCGTGGGAATGTCCGGCGCCACGGCATAGATGCCCATCGAGACCCGCGAGCGGGCCGGCACCCGGATCGCCGCGAGACGGGGAGAGGAGACCGGCCCCTTCGGTGTCCACAGGTCGACCGACACGTCGGCGTCGGTCGACGCCGCGTTGGCGAGGATCAGGCGGTCGGTGAACCCGAGCTTGCCGTTGCCACCGGAAAACCACCAGTCGGTTGCGGGTTCCAGGCAGGACCCGCCGGCGAGTGCTCGATAGCGTCCGGTCGAGGTCTCGCTCACCATGTCGGCGGCGAGCGTGGCAGCGATCGTGCCATTGGCGGTGATGGCCACGGCCGCGCTGCGCATGTCGCGGCTTCGGACCGCGGCGAACGGACGCACTTTCAACGCCGACGTCTTCGACTTGCGGCCTTCGAGGATCGTCGCGGTCACCGAGCCGGTGCCATCCGTCGGCGCCGGCAGCGCCGCACCGACATCGGCGACCGACGCGACGGCCGCGGTGTGCCGGGGCAGGCCATTCACGACCGGGCAGATCACCGTCCGCGCGACGATCGGCGCGGTTCCCACCGGCAGCTTGGTGCGGCGAGCCGCCGTCGACCCGGTGAACGACGAGACCACGACGACGACCACCAGAGCGGCCCCGAAGGCCGGCGCGGCCCGCCTCACAACGGTTCCCGCCGGCTTCGGCGCGGCCCGGCCCCGCTGCCGAACACGAGCACGCCGACCAGGCCGATCAGCTCGAGCACCAACCACCGGTGCCGGCCCCCGCTGTCGAAGCCGACCTGCACGGTCCCGGCGCGCGAGGGCAGCACGAACGCCTGCGCCCAGCCGTAGGCGGTGGTGCGTTTGAGCGGTGCGCCGTTGAGCGTCGCGCGCCAGCGCGAGTCGGCGGGCTCGGCGAGGACGAGAATCCGGTACGCCGCGGAAGCGGGCAGCTTCGCCGTCGTTCCGTGCAGGACCCTCGCCGGTGCGCCACCCGGGACCTTGCCGGCGGCCGCTGCCGCGGCCGCCACCCCGGTCAGCATCGTCGTCTCGCCGCTGTCGAGCGACGAGCTCCAGACCGTCGCGTTGGGCACAGGCACCACGGTCAG
>CAZEAM010000167.1:0-13965 GCA_964510285.1 uncultured Frankiaceae bacterium
CTCGACGAAGAACGGGTCGCCGTCGAGTCGCTCGTCGACTACCTCGCAGACCGTCGTACGACGTACCCGGACATGCACGTCTACCACTACAACCACACCGAGCGGTCCTCACTCGAGCGGCTGACCACGGATCACGCCACCCGCGAGGCGAAGCTTGCGCACCTCATCGGAACCGGCGCCTTCATCGACCTGCTCGCGGTGGTCCGCAACTCGATCCAGGTCGGCACCGAGTCCTACGGCCTCAAAGCGATCGAGCGGCTCGCCGAGTACCGCCGAGGTCACGACATAGACGCGGGCGCGGGGGCGGTCGTCAGCTATGAGCGATACCGCAAGACGCGCGACCGGGCGGAGCTCAAAGCCATCGCGGCGTACAACGAAGACGACGTGCGCGCCACCCTCGCCCTCCGCGACTGGCTGGTTGCCAACCGTCCGGAGGACCTGCCGTGGCGAGCCGCCACCGTCGAGCTCGTCGAGGAGAACGTCGAGCTCGATGAGCTGGTCGAGGCCCTTCACGCTGTCGGCCCGGGCACTCCCGAGTTCGTGCTGGGCGATGTCATCGGCTACTGGAAGCGCGAGTGGCTCGCCGTTCACGCGCCGCTACTCGTCATGAGTCAATCTGATCCGACGACGCTGCTCGATGAGCCCGACACCCTTGCCGGATTGGTCACAGAAGGAGAGGTGCCCCGGTACGGCGTGAGGGGCAACGTCCTGGAGATTCCGGCGATGCGGTTCCACTTCCCCGACCAGGAGTTCGGCGAGCTCGCCGAAGGGGACAGCGTCATCTACTGCGCGCCCGACGGTCGACCGTGCTATTCGACGATCGACCGGCTCGACCCCGACACGCACACGCTGGACCTGATGTGGAAGCCGACCGAGGACGGCGAGCCAAGGCCGATTCCGAGCGTCGTGGTCCGTGACCCCTGGTTCCACCCAAGGCCGAAGCCGGAGGCGCTCGCCGAGCTCGCCCACCGGATGCTCGGACGCGACACCATCGCGGCGAACCCGGTGGCGTTGGCGTTGCTCCGCCGCGACCTGCCCGCCTTCATCGACGGTGCCGGACCGCCGGGCGGGAGATTCTCCGATGACCTCGAGGAGATGACCGCCTGGGCGGCCGCGCTGGACGGCTCGTACGTCGCGATCCAGGGCCCGCCTGGAACTGGCAAGACCTTCCGGCTCGCGCACCTCGTGCTCGCGCTGCTGCGCACGGGCAAGCGGGTCGGCATCACCGCGTTCAGCCACAATGCGATCGACAATGCGCTCGGGGAAGTCATCAAGGTCATGACTGAGGCGGGTGTGCTGGAGTTGCTCAACGGGGTCCGGAGAGGGAGCGAGCCGTCCTCCGGTCCGTTGCCCAGCGTCACCTACACGAACAGCAATGCCAAGTGTGCATCTACCGATTTCAATCTCGTAGCTGCTACAACTTGGTGGTTTGCGAACGACGCCATCGCCGCCGCGCCGGTTGACGTCCTGCTCGTCGACGAGGCTGGCCAGCTCGCGCTCTCGGACACCCTCGCGGCCGCTCGGGCGGCGCACAACCTGATCCTGCTCGGCGACCAGTTGCAGCTGCCGCAGGTGAGCCAGGCCGTGCACCCGGGAAGCGGTGGCCTCAGCGCGCTTGAGCATGTCCTCGGCGGTGACGTGACGATCCCGGCGGAACGTGGGGTCTTCCTCACCGAAACCCGCCGCATGCACCCAGACGTGTGCCGCTTCATCTCCAACGAGATTTACGAGGCACGCCTGACCAGTCATGACAGTTGTACCCAGCAGAAGACCGTCGAGGGGACCGGACTGCGTTGGCTTCCGTCGGTGCACGAGGGGTGCGTGACGTGCTCGCCTGAGGAGGCCGAGATCGTGGTCGCCGAGATCTCGCGCCTCATGGGTACGGCGTGGACCGATGGCGACGGCATCGAACGGCCGCTGGGACCGGCCGACTTCATGGTGGTCGCGCCGTACAACGACCAGGTCGACCTGATCGCGGATCGGTTGGCCGCGGAGCCCGCGCTGAACGGCGTACCGGTCGGGACCGTCGACCGCTTCCAGGGTCGGCAGGCGGCCGTCGTGTTCTTCTCGATGGCGACCTCCACCGGTGAGGACATCTCGCGGGGCGCGAACTTTCTGTTCTCCCGCAATCGGTTGAATGTGGCGGTCAGTCGGGCGAAGTGCCTCGCCTACCTCGTGTGCACCGAAGAGTTGCTCAACAGCCGGGCGCGAGACGTGGACGACATGCGACTGATCTCGACGCTGTGCGCCTTCGTCGAGCAGGCGACCTGAGTCGGCATGCCGCGCTGCTATCCCGCTGAGCCGGACTTCCCCGAGGAACGACGCGCGAAGCGTGTCGTCTTGGAGGCGCTGCGCCGCGTCATTATGCGCAAGCGTCTACAGCAAGGCGCCGCCGGATAGCCGACGGCCCACGCCGAGCCCTACGCAGGTTGCGTTGAGCGGCGGGAGTTGGGCAACCTACGTTGGGCTCGCGCCCTCCTCAGGCAGGGTCTTAGTGGGCCAGCGCGGCGACGCTGATGACGCCACCGATCGACGTGGCCATCATCCCGAACATCGCGACGATCACCGCGCGGGTCTGGTTCGCCATGCCCCGGTGCAACTCGCCGACGCGCATGTCGAAGGTTCCTACGAGCCGGTCAAACCTGCCATCGAGCCTGTCGAACTTGCCCTCGAGCCGGTCGATCCGCCCCGAGAGCTCGGCGATCTCGTTCCGCAGGTCGCTTCGCAGTTCAGCCATTTCGCCGCGGAGCTCGATCCGCACCATGTCGACGTCACGCTTGGTTGCGACGTCCGCCCAGCCGGTCGGCGGGAGGTGCTCCATCAGCGCGTCGCCTACCTCGGGCCCGAAGGTATCCACTAGGCGCTGGTACATCTGGTGCCGCAGCGCCTCACTGATCGTCAACTGTGCTCCCCGATGCCGTGACGGGTCAACGCGCACCCCAAGTGTTGCGCCGCGATCCAGCGCCACGACGGCCCTTGTCCACAGCCCGAGGCAGTGAATCTGTCTGGACCTCGTCGTAGGGTCCCGCCCATGGAGCGGCGGCCGTGGCGGGTGGTGGACGCCGACCTGTTCCGGTTCGCGACCACCGATCTGCGGAGCCTGTACGTGGCGCTGATGGCCGCGTTCGAGCAGGTGGCGGTTCTGGCGCCTGCGCTGAACCTCGACCAGGTCCGGGCTGCGCTGACGGGCATCGGCTGGGACGAGCCGACTCCCGACGGCAGCTTGCAGTCGGCGTTGGAGCAGCTGACCGGCTGGGGGCTGCTCGATGTGACCCAGGATCACTCGGCGCGCTACAGCACGCCGGAGGAGTTCGAGCGCAAGAACCTGCAGTGGTCGCTGACTGCTCGCGGTGACGCGGCGATCGCGGGCTTGCTGCACGCGCTCGACGCGCTACGCCAGACGGTCGGCCTGCAGACCGCTGTCCTCGACGCGATCGGAGACGACCTGGCGGAGATCGCCGAACTAGCCATCCAGGCCCGCTCACAGGCCGCCGACGACCGCATTCACGTCGCCGTCGTCCAGGTCGAGCGTCACCTCGCTGCGCTCGTCGCCAGCGTGCGGCAGTTCAACGGTCACCTGCAGAGACTGCTTCGCGACGACGGGACGGACGACGAGGTATTCGCGGATGTGAAGCAGCGGACGGTGACCTACCTCGAAGAGTACGTCGAAGAGGTCGAGCGCCCCCAGCGCCGACTGCTTGCCGCCGTGGACCGCATTGAGGCGATCGGCAGGTCCACCGTGTTCGACCGTGCGCTGTCCGGCGCGCATCTGGCCCCGGTCGCGAGCGGCGACCCGGCACCTAGCTGGTTGGCCGAGCGCGAGCGGCACTGGCAGGCGTTGCGCGCCTGGTTCGCACCGTACGACGCGGCCGCACCACTGCTGGCCGGTCTGCTCGACATCGCACGCACCGCAATCATCGAGCTGCTGCGCGTTCTCGAGCGCAGGTGGGACGCTAGGCGCCGCTCCGCCTCGATTGCCCACGACTTCACCGCGCTCGCGAGCTTCTTCGCCGCCGCACCCGGCGAGACCGAGGCCCATGCGCTGTTCGCGGCGGCTTTCGGGTTGTGGCCGGCCCGGCACGCGCACCTGCCCTCACCTGACGGTGAGGCCAGGGCGCCCACCACCTCCTGGCTGGACGCAGCGCCGGTAGACGTTGCGCCTGCGTTACGCACCACCGGGACTCTCGGTACCCGCGGCCGGTCCACCCCGATCGCTGACCCGGCGCAGGTGCGGGCGGCGAGGGTGCGGGAACAGGCGAAACGGCTCGCTGCCCACGACTCGCTGCGCGCCTCCCTCAGCACAGACGGCGAAGTTCGCTTGTCGCAGTTTGGCGAGCTGCCCGCCGCGGAGTTCGCCGAGCTGCTGGGGATCCTCGCGGCGGGTCTCGCGGCGCCGCTCGCCGAGGACGGCGCGCGCCGTGCGATGACGATCGATGGTCGAGTCGAGGTCACGCTGCGGGATGCCGGCGATGGCCGGATCGCCGTGATCGCCAGCGACGACGGCGAACTCAGCGGCCCGGACTTGTGGGTCGAGATCATCCTCGTCGACGAGAGCGCCCCGGCGGCGGATGGTGAGGCCCCGTTGTCTGAGGAGGTGGCGCAAAGTGGCTGACAGCCGTCTCGGTGAGGAGCTGGCGGTCGAGCGCAGCCGTGCCGTCAGGGCCCTCCTGGCCAATCCGTGTATGGACAGCGAGGACGACCCCGAGGCCTTCCGGCTAGTCGTTCGCCACGCCGAATGGCTGATCAGCTACTTCGAGCAGGCCTGCGGCTGGTCGCTCGTCGTCGACCCGGCGTCGGGGTTCGCCCGCCTCCCGAAGCGGTCGGCGGGCGTGCCGGATCCGAGCCGCCCGCTGCGGCGTATTCGCGGCGATCGCGCGGCCTTCGACCGGCGCCGCTACCAGCTGCTCTGCGTGTTCTGCGCGGAGCTGGTTCGCCATCCGGTGACCACTGTCGGTTTCCTCGCCTCCGCGGTCACGGTCGGAGCGGGCCTCGACAGCAGCCGCTACGGCGAGCGGACCGCGTTCGTCGACGCGCTGCGGGCACTGGTCGAGTGGGGAGTGGTCCGGGTGAGCGTCGGAGATCTCGACGCATATATAGAGGACGAGCACGCCAACGCGATCCTGGCCGCTGACACGGCACGGTTGCACCGGCTGCTCGTGGGCGGCGTCGCGCCAAGCGCGTTGCCCGGCGAGCTCGGCACCGCGGCGGTCGTGCGAGCCCTGCAGACCGAGCCGAGGTACGGCGAGGCGGGCGTCCCCGGCGAGGACGCGACCGAAGAGGCGAGGCATCGGTGGGCGCGGCACCACCTCGGACGGCGGCTGCTCGACGACCCCGTCGTCTACCTCGACGACCTCAGCGAGACCGAGCGCGACTACCTCGCGACTATCAGCGGGCGTAAATGGGTCCGCGACCGCGTCGCCGAGGCAGGGTTCGAGCTCGAGGAGCGCAGCGAGGGTCTGCTGGCGGTTGATCCCGATCGGGTCGCGACCGACTACGACTTCCCGGCCCCGCGGGGCAACGCCTATCAGCTCGCCTTGTTGCTCGCCGATCGGATGGTGCGTGAACAACCCGCCGGCGGGCGGCGGCTGTGCCGGCTCGACGCCCGCGAGCTGCGTGAGGTGGTCGAGGAGACACTGGCTCGCTTCCCACGTTGGGCGCGCGTCGCCCGCGAGGCAGACGGCGCCGAGCGGCTGACCAGGCAGGCCGTCGAGCTACTCACCGGACTCGGGCTCACCCGGCAAGAGCCCGACGGCACGATTGTCCCGCTTCCCGCACTCGCCCGATACCGCGTCGGCGCTCCCGTGATGGTCGGCGATCCGACCCTGTTCGAGGAGGTCTCATGACGGACCGACTGACCGCCGTACCCGAAGCCGCTCGCTGGCGACCCACCCGGGCGGGCCTGGTTGGGCTCTGGCGCTACTGGGACGAGACCTTCACCTTCCACCGCGGCCGGCTTCTGCTGCGCGGCCCGAACGGCGCCGGGAAGTCGATGGCGCTCGAGCTGTTGCTGCCCTTCCTCCTCGACGGCGACACGTCACCGGCCAGGTTGACCTCAGCGGCGAAGTCTCGCGGGCGGCTCTACGACCGGATGATGTCGGGCGTGACCGACTCGTCGCGGACCGGCTTCGCCTGGGTCGAGCTATGCCGCGGCCACGAGGTCTTTACTGCGGGCGCCCGGCTGCGGGCGTCGCTGTCCAGCGGCAAGGTCGACGTGGATCTGTTCACGACCTCGCTGGCGGTTGGCCGGGAACTGCGTCTGCTTGACGAGACCCGTACGCCGTTGTCCCGGCGAGCACTCGTCGAGGCGATCGGTGATACCGGACGGGTACACGGATCCGCCGATGAGCACCGGGCAGCGGTCCGCGAGGTGCTGTTCCCAGGATTCAGTACCGATCGCTATGCCTCTGTGCTCGCCGCCCTGCTCGCGCTGCGCAAGGAGAAGCTGTCCCAGAACCTTGATCTCGACAAGGTCTCCGACGTGCTGTCGGAGGCGCTGCCGTCGCTCGACGACCAGGACATCGCCCCGGTTGCCGAGGGATTCGAGCGGCTTGATCGTCGCCGGGCCGAGCTGACGGCGCTGGAACGTGACCTTTCCGAGGTGAAGCAGCTGGCTCGGAGGCAGCGCGACTACGCCCGCGCGATCGTGGTTCGTTGCGCGCGCGATGTGCGTTCGGCCGAGTCCGCCCGCGATCAGGTCACCCGCCGTGAGCGAGAGGCTCGAGACGCGCTCACCGCAGTAGAAGCCAACGCGGCTGCATTGCGCGAGGAGGGTGAAGCTCTCGACGATCGCCGCGAAGCGATCCGGGTAGAGGTCGAGGCACTCAAAGACAGCGATGCGTACCGAGAAGGTTCCGGCCTGGTCGATCTTCGCCACCAGGCGGCGGAGTTGGTCGCGGCGGCCGACCGGGCGCAGCGAGCGGCCCAGCAGCGCGAAGCTGAGCTTCACAGCGCGACCGAAGAAGAGCAGCGGGCCGAAGATCGACGGCTGGAGGCCGCCGCCAACCTCGATCTGGCTGACCGTGACGTGCGCGCACAGGCCGATGGCCTCGGCGCCGGCCCGGTTGTTGACGAGGCGGCGGCCGGCGAAGACCCCGACGCCGGGGAACGTCTCGCACGGGCCTGGATCGCCAGCCAACGCACAAGGATCGAGGAGATCGAACTAGCGCTGGCCGGCCACGAGCGAGCAGTCGTCGAGCGCGAGCGCAGCGAGCGGCAGGTTGCTGCCGGTGAGCAGCGCGTGGATGAATACCGCGCCGCGCTCGACGCCGCACGCCAGTTACTCGACAACGCCCGCCGAAGCTACGACGAAGCGGTCGCCGCCTGGGCGGACGGGTCCCAACACCTCGCTCCAGGACTTGCCGAGCGCCTCCCGCGTCCGGCCGAGGATCCGTCGGCGGTGGGCGCCGCGATTGACGCCGTCTTCGTGATCCTCAGCGAGGAACTCGGCGCGGCCGGCGAGCGACTTGCGTCACGCCGTACAACGCTCGAAGAGGAGCGAGCGACGCACCTCGCGGAGCAGGCGCGTTGGGAGCGCGGGGAGGTTGTCGACCCAGAGGCTCCGTCGTGGCGCGCCGACCGGACTGGGCGTCCCGGTGCTGCGTTGTGGTCTGTCGTCGATGTTCGTTCCGGCGTCGACGGTGCGGAGCTGGACGGGCTCGAGGCGGCACTCACCGGTGCCGGGCTGATCGATGCATGGGTCGCTCCCGGCGGCGTTGTCGACCTCGGTCCGGAGCGCGCCGACGTCGTGCTCACCCGCCGAACTCGTGACGGCCGCACCCTCGCCGCCCTGCTCCAACCGATCGCCGGTGCAGACGTCCCCGACAACGATGTGGCCGACGTCTTGGCGTCGATCGCTGTGGTCGACAGTGCGCTCGATCCGGGCCCGGTCGACGGCACCGACGTCGTGATCGGGACCGACGGCACATACCGGATCGGTGCCGCCACCGGTCGCGGCCCCGCGCGTCCCGCGATGCTGCTTGGCGCCCCCGCCCGCGAGCGCCATCGGCTGGAACGGCTGGCGGAGATCGAGCGCCTCATCGATGACGTGGATCGCCGCGGTGGCGAGCTCGACCGCGAGCTCGCGGCGCTTGAGCGGCGCCGGGCGGCGATCGGCGCCGAGGTTGCGGCGGTTCCCTCCGGAGCGCCCGTCGAGGATGCCATTGATGCGGTGAACACCGCGGTCATTCGCCATGCCGAGGCAACAAGCACCCTCGATGTCGCCCGCGCCGAACGAAGCACCGCCGAGGAACTGGTGCGCCAGGCGCTCCGCAACCTGAGCAACCTCGCGGCCCTGCACGGCTTGCCGGCTGAGCGTGATGGCCTACGCGATGTCGGTCGACGGCTCGACCGGCTGGGTGACGCGCTGGTGACGTGGAGTCGGCGCCGCCGCGACTTGACGGCACTTGCTCAAGCCTCGCGGCAGGCTGCGGAGCGAGCGGCCCTTGCCACGGCCGCTGCTGAGTCCGCTGCCCAGGACCGTCAGGACGCCGAACGGGCGGCCCGGGATCTCCAGCGCCGGGTGGAGACGCTCGAGTCCTCCGTCGGCACAGAAAACGCGGCGCTCGTCGGTCGCATTACGAGCCTTGGACAGGAGCGCGATGCCAGCGACCGGCGCCGTCGCGCGGTCACCACCGAGCTCGACGAACTCACCAGGCGCAGCGGCGACCTGGGGCGGCAGGTCGCGACCGCAGCCGAGCAACGCGTGGTGGCGGAGGTGGAGCGCGACCGCACTCAGGGGCTGCTCGTCAGTGCGCGTGCCGCGTTCGGTGGCGACCTCGACGACAGCAAGGTCGAGCCGCTGGACAACGCGACGGCGATCCTTGCCGCGGCGCGGGAGATCGCCGCGGACAACGAGGCGGTCGCGACAGACGACCAGGCGGTCGAGCGGCTCTCCGAGCAGATCAACAACCAGGTGCATCAGGCCACGTCAGCACTCGGCGCAAGGGTCGACCTGGACCGAGAACTGACGCCGGACGGATGGTGGGTGCTTCGTGCGACCGCGGGTGGGGTGCGACGTACGGTCACCGAGCTGATGTCGATGATCGGGCGGCAGTACGACGCGGGCCAAGCCGAGCTCGCTGTCGAGGAAGAGCAACTGTTCGAGCGGACTCTCGCCGGCGGCGTTCGCCGCGCACTCGCTGATCGGATCCGGGCGGCCAATGCGCTCACCGATGCAATCAGCGCCCAGCTCGGCGCGGTCCGCAGTGCCGCCGGTGGGGTCGGGGTTCGGCTGCTTTGGGAGGTCGATTCCGAGCAGCCGCCGGCCGTCAAAGAGGCCCGTGCCCTGTTGCTGCGTGATCCGGCAGATCTCTCGGACGCCGACCGCAGAGCGCTGCAAGACTTCGTGCGGGCACGGGTCGACCAAGCACGCGCAGAGATGGAGGCCAACGCCCCCTGGGAAGCCCGACTCCGAGAAACCTTGGACTACCGGGCCTGGCATCGGTTCGGGCTCCAGCTCGCGCACCGGGACTGGGAAGGCTACGAGCCTGCGACCGCTCGGCGCCTGCAGCGGCTGTCAACCGGCGAGCGGTCGATCGTGTTGCACTTGCCCATGATCGCGTCGGTCGCGGCCCACTATGAGGGTGATGGCCGAGCTGGGTCGGTGTGTCCTCGGCTCATCCTGCTGGACGAGCTCTTCGCGGGGGTGGACCCGGAAAACCGGGCGCAGTTGTTCGGTGCCTTCACCGAATGGGATCTTGACGCGGTGTTCACCAGTGACGCCGAATGGTGTCAGTACTCAACGCTCGACGGCATCGCGATCCACCATCTGCATCCGCCGCTCGGCGATGAGCCGGTCACCTCGACCCGCTTTACCTGGGACGGTCGACGACGGGTGATCGATCCGACCGCGGCATGAGTGAAGCCGGCCACGGGATGAGCGCCGCGCGCTCGAGCAGACTTGAGCGACCCGAACTCGGTTTCGTCGTCGACGAGCTGGTGCGGCGATACACAGCTGGGGACGCGCCGACGACCCTCACCCTTCGCGGGTCTTCGCCAGATGCGCGCCGCGCCCTCGCAGACTTGCTGGGTATTGATCGGCCGCTCCCGGACCCAGTCCGGATCAGTGTCGTGAAGCTGGTCCGAGTGCTGGGACTCACCTCAGCTGCGGAGTTGCGTCATTCGGTCGAGCGGTTGCGGGGTCCGCTGCCGGACCGGCGTGCCGAGCGTGCCGAGAAGCGCATGTCGCGAGAGGCGATGTGGGTGTGGCTTGGGTCGGAAGCAGCTGCTGTCCGATTGGGTGATCTCGAGACGTGGGTCGACACGGTTCGGTCCGCAGGTGTTCGCGGAGAGGTCGCGAAGCACCAGCAGCGCCTCGCGACGGCACTCGAGGTGCTGCGCTCGTTGCCCAGGAACGGCGTGTCGCTTGCCAACTTGGCGAACGATGTCACGGGCGATCCGCATGCCTTGGATCCGGGACACCAGCTCAACACCCTGGTGTTGGACGGGATCGCTTGTGCGACCGGAGCAGACCGCGCTACCGACGCGGAGTCCGCGCGCGCACTGTGGGAGTCGGTTGGGGTCGCGCCGGATGTGCTGTCCTCATCCGTGCTGGCGCTCGGCCTTCCCGGCAGCGACAATGACCCGCTCGGGCGCTGGCTCGACGCTGCGGCGGGCGCCGGTGAACCGGTGGTGCTGACTCTCGCGATGCTCCGCCGATGGCCACCACCTGCTCTGCCGGCGCAGGCGGCGGCGTACGTCGTGGAGAATCCATCACTCATCTCGGAGGCCGCTTCCCGCTCCTGGTCTGGCCCGCCACTGATCTGCAGCTACGGCCGGCCATCGGTCGCGGTCGTGACGCTCCTTCGCCAGCTCGCATCGCAGGGCGCGCAAATGCGACAGCATGCCGACTTTGACCCCAGCGGTTTGGCGATCACCGCATGGCTGGCGGATCGCGCCGGCACGATCCCGTGGAGAATGAGCTCCACTGACTATCTGGCGGCGGCACAGCGGTTGCAGTCGCCGCTAGCGCTCGGCGGCGCCGTTCCACCCACGCCATGGGACCCCAACCTGCAAGTCGCGATGAGTCGCGAACGCGTCGCGGTCTACGAGGAAGAGGTCCGTGAGGAGCTGCTCGATGCAGTGCTACTCCCCTAGTGGGCCAGTGCCGCGACGCTGATGACGCCACCGATCGACGTGGCCATCATCCCGAACGCGGCGACGATCACGGCGCGTGTCTGATTCGCCAGACTGCGGTGCAGTTCACCGGAGAGCCGGTCGAACTTTCCGCCGAGTTCGGCCAAGCCAGCGCGGGTTTCCCCCCGAAGCTCGGCAATCTCACCCCGGAGCTCGATCCGCACCATGTCGACGTCGCGCTTGGTCGCGACGTCCGCCCAGCCGGTCGGTGGGAGGTGCTCCATCAGCGCATCCCCTACCTCGGGCCCAAAGGTCTCCACCAAGCGCTGGTACATCTGGTGCCGCAGCGCCTCACTGATCGTCAACTGTGCTCCCGATGCCGTGGCGGGTCAACGCGAAGCGCGATTGTCGCGCCCCGAGCCGACCCCGGTGGCGCTTGTCCACAGCGCAACGGAAGTGGCGAACCGCGCTAGTCCTCTCGCATCTGCCGGTCGATCTCGGCGTTGTACTCCTCGATCGCCGCGGCGAGTTGGTCTTCGTCGGTGATGTCGACTCCACGCGCGAGGAAGCCGGCAAGAATCTGCTTGCTCGGCCCCCACGACGAATCGTCGCCGCTGAGCTCCAAGAACGCCTCGGCGTACTCATCGACGGCGCCGACGGCCGGGTCGATACATCGCGCATCCAGACCGGTGCGGCCGAGCGCGAATGCGACCCACGCGCGCAGGACAGCTGGTACGGCGTCGATCGTCTCTTCGTCGAGGATCGCCTTGCGCGGCAGCCAGTCGACGAGGAAGACCTCGACCTCCGCCGGGCTCCAGGCGAACACACCGTCGGCGATGTACCCGTCGCCGTAGTCGACACAGAGGTCCGCAACGTGCCGCGTGACGAGGTCGTCGGGCAGTCCGGACTTCCTGATGAACTCGTCGATCAGGCTTGCCCGGTCCGCGTCCGCCATGGGCTCCCACTCGGGTGCCGCTTCGTCGTCGGACACCACCGAGGCGCAACGGCTAGCAGCGAGCGCACGCAAGTCGACGTACGCATCGTCATCGTGCTTCGGCCATTGCGACGCCGTGGAACGCAACGCCACCGCCAGCCGCCGGAGCACCTCGTCAATCGGGTGCTCCACGAGCGGCATCGGCACCTCGCTCTCCCGGTCGATCTCGTCCCACCGCTCCGCGACGCCGGGCTCGATGAGCCCAATCGTTTGCACGATGGTGCCGCCCGGATACGTCACCTGGGCGAGCAGCCCGTGCGGCTCCTCCCCGCCGAACTCGATGGCCAGGCCTTCTTGAGAGCCCCACGGGTCGCGGGCGATGTACGCCGATATCGGAGTCGGTGGCTCGCTCGTCGCCCAAAGCGGCGCCGGAAAGTTCTCGCCGAGCATCGCGATCGACTCGTCAAGCGTCCTGTGGTCGTCGGCCGGCGCGACCAGGCGTAGCGCCTGGACCGCGGCGAAGCGGTGGGCCGCTGGCTTGTTGTGTGCGCGACCGACCACCCCGAGGACCAGCATGTGCTCGGGGTCGCGCTCGAGCGGATCGGCCTCGAGCCATGCCTGCCCGAGCCAGGTGCTGGCGGCGATCTCCGCCGACAGACGCGAAGACTCGCCGACGAGGTGAACGGCGTCAGCGATCGCGAGGTCGGCCGGCGTCCTCGGGCGGGGCGGCCCGGATCGCGCGGCGCGTTTCGGGCGACCGCGACCTGGCGGTCGGCCGCGACTCTTGGGACTCACCCCACTGAGTTCATCAGATGTAAGGCGTCGAGCCCAACGCAGGTTGCGTTGGTCGTCGCGAGGTGGGAAACCTACGTCGGTCTCGGCAGGCGATTCGCCCGCAGGACGGCTCGGTCGGCGCTTCTTGTCAGAGGCCCATGCCAATGTGCGTGGCCCTCTACAACGGCGTGGTCCTTGTATTCGTCTGTATTACATTTGGTAGGCGGCCAACTTGTTCGACATCCGGCCGATCGGAATCTACGAAGCCGCGGCATTGCTCGCCCGTCGTTACCGGGAGGACCGATGAGCGCTAGAAGGATGACCCGCGCGGAGGAGCAGGCGTTCTACGCCCGGCCTGAGAATCAGGTACCCGTCGGGCCGCCGAGGCGGCGCCGGTCGAAGTTGACCGAGCTGGTGCCCGTGCGTTTTCCCCCCGAGACGCTGGACGAGATTCGTCGGCGGGCGACCGAGGAGGACAGGTCCGTCTCGAGTTGGATCCGTCGCGCCGTCGAACACGAACTGGGTAAGCGCGCCGGCTGATCCGTTCCCGATAGCTCGGCAATCTCGCTCCGCAGGTCTCCCGATGCCGTTGCGGGTCAACGCGAACCGCGATCAGGTGCGCAGGCCGACGCCTGGTAGGTCGACGAACGCGGTGTGGTCGGCCGAGACGACGAGCCGATCGTGGGCGGCGGCGGTCGCCGCGATGATCAGGTCGTGGGCCCCTCGCGGGCTACCGGACCGGCGAACGTGTGCCAACAGCCCGGCATGGGTCCGGGCGACGCGCGCGTCGTAATCCTCGATCGGGATCGTCTCGAGCACGCTCTGCACGAACGCAGCGCGTGCCGGTCGCCGGCGGCCGGTCGCGAGCTCGACCCCGACGAGCAGTTCGGCCGCCGTGATCGCGGCGATCGCGACGTCGTCGTCGTCGTGGATCAGCCGGTCGAGGCGTTGACCCCGGCGCTCGGCGTCGATGAGGACGGTCGTGTCCAGAATCAGACGGGCCACTGGCGGTCCTGCGGCGCAAGCAGATCGCGCACCTCACCGAGATCGCTCGTCCAGTCCGGATCCGGGCGGAAGCGCGTGAGGAGTGCCTTGACCGCTGCCCCAGGGGTCCCCGCCGCGGGTTCGATACGCGCGATCACTCGCCCGCCGCGGGTGACGACGAACGTCTCGCCGTCCTTCTC
>CAZEAM010000168.1:0-1866 GCA_964510285.1 uncultured Frankiaceae bacterium
CGACCGCTCGGGCCGGCTGTTCGTCGTCGAGCAGGGCGGCACCGTCCGGTTGGTGCGCTCCGGGAAGGTCCTGGCCGGCACCTACCTGGACATCAGCGACGAGGTGCGTGCCGGCGGCGAGCAGGGCTTCCTGAGCATCGCGTTCCACCCGCACTTCCGGAAGCACCCGTTGCTGTACGCCGCGTACACGCGCGGCGACGGCGCGTTGGTGGTGTCGTCGTTCCGCGCGACGTCGGCGAACGCGAAGCGGGTGGCGGCATCGACCGAGCGGCACATCCTGGTCGTCCCGCACCCCGGCGCCACGAACCACAACGGCGGGCAGATCTTCTTCGGTGACCACGGCTACCTCTACGTCACCACCGGAGACGGCGGGGCGGAGAACGACCAGTTCGGGCGGGCCGACACGCGCGACAACCTGACCGGCAAGATCCTGCGGATCAACGTCGACAAGGCCTGCGGCGCCAAGGCCTACTGCATCCCGAAGAGCAACCCTTACGCGACGTCGAAGCGGTATCGCCGCGAGATCATCGCCTGGGGCCTGCGCAACCCGTGGCGGGTCTCCTACGACCGCCCCACGGGCAAGTTGTGGATCGGTGACGTCGGGCAGAACGCCTACGAGGAGGTCGACCGGGTCGGCGTACCTTCCGCACACGACTTCGGGTGGTCATGCAAGGAAGGCAACGTCACGTTCAACCGCGCCAAGTGCGCGGGAAGGCACCTGACGCCACCGATCCAGGTGATCGCGCACAGCCCGGGCGGCAACTGCGCGCTGGTCGGCGGGTACGTGTACCGCGGGAAGAAGTACCGCTCGGTCGCGGGCGGCACGTACGTCTACACCGACAACTGCTCGGGCCGGGTCTGGGCGCTGCGCCGCGTCGACGGCCAGTGGCGCAACGCGCAGATCGGATCGATCTCAGGCAACCCGAGCGGCTTCGGGCTGTCGCAGTCGGGCGAGCTCTACGTGGCAACCCTCGACGGCCGGCTTCACCGCGCCAAGTTCACCAAGCGCTAGCCACATCGAGCCCAACGTTTTGGGCCTCAACAGGCCGGCGAGACGCCAAGGTCGTTGGGCTCGGCAGCGGCGGCGCCACTGTCAGTCGGCAAAGGCGGGCGGACGCTTCTCGAGGTTCGCCATCACGGCCTCGGCCTGGTTGGGCGTTCCGATCAGCGCCAGCTGTTCCTTGCTCTCGGCCAGGAAGATCTCCTCGGGCGAGGCATCGGTCCGGATGAGGTTCAGCAGCCGCTTGCCGGCGCGGATCGCATGCGGGTTCTTGCCGGCGATCTCCCGTGCCAGGGCGAGCGCTTCGGCGTACGGGTCGTCGGCGACGCGCGTCGCGATGCCGAGGCGGACGGCCTCCTCGCCGTTGACGATCCGACCCGTCCAGGTGAGCTCCCGGGCCACGTCGTCGCGCACCAGGTCGCGGAGCAGGACCATGCCGGCCATGTCCGGGATCAACCCCCACTTGATCTCCATGACGGCGAGCCGCACGTCCGGCGTGACGATGCGGAGGTCCGCGCCGAGCGCGATCTGCAGTCCGCCGCCGAAGGCGACCCCGTGGACCGCCGCGATCACCGGGACCGGAACCTCTCGCCAGACGTAACCAGCCTGTTGCGCCAGGTTCGCCCCCGCCTCGGTCCGCTTGGCGGCGTCGGAGAGGACGGTGTCACGGTCGTCGGTCGGCGACGCGAGCTGCGTCATGCTGTTCATGTCCAGCCCGGCGCAGAACGCACGCCCTTCGCCGGACAGCACGACCGCTCGGACGTCGGAGCGGGACTTGAGATCCTCGCCGGCGGCAGTCAGCGCAAGGAACATCGCGGGGTCGATCGCGTTCATCTTGTCGGCGCGGACCATACGGACGTCCGCAA
>CAZEAM010000169.1:0-7580 GCA_964510285.1 uncultured Frankiaceae bacterium
GAGGGGAAGAAGCACAACGCCGCCCTCATCTGCCTCGCCCGCCGCCGCTGCGACGTGCTCTACGCCATGATCAAGAACAAGACCCCCTACGCCCCGCCCGCGCGCGCCGCCGCTTGACAGCGGTCATAGGGACACCCCCCCCGCGAAACGGGCCGGCTGAGCGCAATAGCGGTGGGTAAAGCCACTTTGCTTCACAAGGGGTCAGCCCTTGAAGGTCGACGGGCCCCGGTCGCCGTACGGGTCGTCGCGCTCCGCTACGGCCTGGCGGAAGCCGACCTCGGCCGCGCGCTGCTGGAACGCGTAGCCCTCGCGGGTGTGGCGGGCGATCCCGTCGAAGACCGTCGAGACCATCGTCGACGTCGCGACGCCCTGCGCGAGCAGCGCGCTGTTGAGCGCGAGCTTCGCCATGATCAGCTGGTTGACCGGCATCCGGGCGATCCGCTCGAGCAGGATCTCGGTGCGCTCGTCGAGCTGCTCCGGCGCCGGAGCCTCGATCGCCAGGCCCCACTCTGCCGCCTCGGCGCCCGAGATCGTGTCGCCGGTGAACAGCAGCCGCTTCGCCCGCTGGTCGCCGAGTCGATGGGCCCACATCCCGGCCGCCGGGATGCCCCACACCCGGGTCGGCGGGTAGCCGATCTTCGTGTTGTCCGCGGCGATGATCTGGTCGGCGTACAGCGCGATGTCCGTCCCGCCCGCGACGCAGAAGCCGTGTAGCTTCGCCACCGTCGGCTTGTTCGCGTGCAGCAACGACGCGAAGCCGCGGTTGAAGCGGCTCATCATTGCGTAGTCGATCATCGGGTCCCACGTGCCGTTCGGGTCGTGGTTGCCCATCTGCACACCGGAGGACAGCACGGTGCCCGCGCGCCTGGCCGACGGCGAGCGCCCGGTCTCGTCCATGCGCTCGGCGAACGCCGCCAGGTCGTAGCCGCCGCAGAACCCCTTGCCGCGGCCGGACACGACGATCACGTGCACGCGCGGGTCGAGATCGGCCCGCTCGACCGCGTCGGCGAGCTCGATCGGAGTGTCGTAGGTGATCGAGTTGCCCTGCTCGGGGCGTTTGAAGGTGATCCGCGCGATCCGGCCGGTGACCTCGTAGGTCATCGTCCGGTACGACGGCGGCTCACCGACGTCGCCGACCTTGCCGGCCAGTGGCGCGTCGGGGCCGTCGAGATACCCGTCGTACCAGGCCGCGGGCCGGCCGGCTGCAGTGGGGGGCTGTGCAGAGTCGCTCATCGCGGCAGCGTACGGCTCTGCCGGTGCCCGACGTGCGCTCCTCGACCTGCGCACCGGCAGGGGCGAGGGGATGGGCTTGGCCGAGCGATCCGCCGAATCCAGGTTGACCACCGATCCCGGGAAGCCCGCCCGTGGTCGTCGGATCGCTCGGCCACATGCCATCGCGACCGGAGGATCCGGCCGCGCCAGGCATCTGCCCGTCCCCGCCGCGGGCAAACCTGCGAATCTCAGACCGCGATCCGGTAGGCCACCTCAGGATCCTTCTTGCCCTTGAGCTCGACTTTGACCCGCTTCCCGACGCTCGGATCGGTGACCACCCGGGTCGAGGCGACGATTTCGCCCGACTTGGCCTTGCCCTGCAGGCGGGCCGCCGTGTTGACCACGTCGCCGATCGCGGTGAAGTCGTAGACCGCGCTGTCGCCGATGTTTCCGACGAAGGCCTCGCCGTAGTCGAGGCCGACGCCGACGTTGACGAACGGGCCGTCCTTGCCGCCGTACCCGATCGAGGTGAGCAGCTTTCGGGCGTGCTCGAGCATCAGCTGCGGCACGTCCTTGTCCGGCAGCAGCGGGGTGAGGTAGAGCGCCATGACCTCGTCGCCGATCAGCTTGTCGATGATCGCTTCCGGGAACAGCGCCGACTCCGCGCAGCCGTAGAAGCGCCGTAGCAGCTTGGAGAGCTCGATCGGGTCGGCGTCCTCCGCGGCGGTTGTGAACCCACGGATGTCGGCGAACAGCACACCGACGACCATCGCGGTCCCGCCCGGCGGTGACATCTCGATGCAGCTGGCGCAGAAGTTCGGATTCTTGCGCGACGACTTGTACCCGAGCGGTCGGGCGACGTACTGGCCGACGCCGGCGAACGGCGCGCTGCAGATCCCGCAACGCGGGCTGCTCGGCAGGGTCATCCACAGCCGCTTGATCACCCGGCCGGTGTCATGGGTGATCTGCCAGAGCGCCTCCCAGTCCTCGGCCTGGAGCGGCTCGCCCTTGCCCCGGCCGGCTCTGCGGCGCAGCCGCCGCAGCGCCATGCGCTGCCACGCCGTCTTGCGCCCGTCCGTGGGCGCGTCGTCGCTCACCGACGCGACCTATTCACTGACGCCTTTCGGGGCGCGCTGCTTCATGAAGCCGAACATGTATCCGGCGATTCGCCGCATCTGGATCTCGTCGGATCCTTCGGTGATGCGGTAGCGCCGGTGGTGGCGGTAGATGTGCTCGAAGGGCTTGTGCCGCGAGTAGCCCAGTCCGCCGTGCACCTGCATCGCCTGGTCCGCTGCCTCGCAGCACAGCCGGTTGGCGTAGTAGTTGCACATCGAGACCTCCCGCGAGGCCGCGAACACCCCTTCGGTGTCCATCCGCCACGCGGTCTTGTGGATCAGCGCGCGCAGCATCTCGGCGCGGGTCTGCAGCTCGACGAGCGGGAACTGGATTGCCTGGTTGGAGGCGAGCGGCTTGCCGAAGGGCGCGCGCTGCTTGGCATACTCCACCGACTCGTTGATGCAGAACTGCGCGGCACCGAGGCTGGACGCCGCCTGGCGGATCCGGTTCTCGTTGAAGAAGTGCTGCACGATCGCCAGGCCGCGCCCTTCCTCACCGAAGATCGCCGAATGCGGGACGCGCACGTCGGTCAGGCTGATGTGCGCGTGGTCGGTCGGCATGTTGAACGTCCAGAGGAACTCCTCGACCTTGAAGCCGGGGGAGTCGGTGGGGACGAGGAAGGCAGTGATCCCCAGCGCGTCGCCTGGTTTGCCCGACGTGCGGGCCATGATCATGTCGTGGCTGGCGATGTGGATGCCGGTGTTCCAGGTCTTCTCGCCGTTGATCACCCACTCGTCGCCGTCGCGGACCGCTGAGGTCTCCATGAAGGTCGCGTCCGAGCCGTGCTCGGGCTCGGTGATGCCGAACGCGAAGAACTTGCGGCCGTTGAGCAGGTCGTCGATCCAGGTCGACTTCTGCTCCTCGCTGCCGTAGTGCAGCATCAGCAGCAGGCCGACGTTGTTGCCGACGATCGAGTGCTCGTTCTGCAGGTCGCAGTGCAGGCCGAGCCCCTTCGTCGCGAGGTGCTCGCGGATCACCGCCATCGCCAGGTTGGACCCGTCCTTGCCGCCGTACTCCTTGGGATAAGGGAAGCGGTAGTGGCCGGCCGCATCGGCGCGACGCCGGGCCTCGGCGAGCAGCTGCTCCCACTCGTGGTTCGGCAGGCCGCCGCGGTCCCAGTCGGTGCGGGCATCCTCGCGTCGGTGGTCGAAGAACCGGATGTTGTCGTTCTCGGCCTCGAGCGGCTTGATCTCGCGCTCGATGAAGTCGTCGAGCTCGTCCAAGTACGCCGCGAGGTCGGCCGGGAGCGCGAAGTCCATGTCGCGTTTCCTATCTCAGATGCTTCGGGTTGGCGATCTTGAGGTTGGCCTCGACCGAGGGGCGTAACGCGGTGAGCAGCTCGCCGATCCGGTCGTCGACCTCGCCGTTGCGGATCGCGGCGACCAGCGTGTGGTCGTCGGCGAACCCGAGGGCGGCCAGTGCCTGCGCATGGCCGGCGGCCGCCTGCGCTCCGTCGGTGAGCTCGCGGACGAGGATCGCCATGACGTTCGCGGTGACGAGCGTCTGAAACTGCATGCGCCCGTCGAGGGTCGGCATGAGCTCTTCGCGCAGGAAGCCTTCGACCGCCTCCGCCAGCTGGGCGGCGCTCGGGTAGCGGGAGGTCATGTCAGCCCCTCCAAGAGGTTGAGCACGTCGTACTCCTGCTCGGCGAGGCGCCGCCCGATCGCCGCGAGCTCGACCGACCGCTGCCCGCCGCTCAGGTGCCGGTTGGCCTGCACGATGCAGATGACGCCCCACTTCACCGTGCCGAGCAGCTCCCACCACTTCGCGACCGTGGGGTCGACCGCGACGCCGGAGGTCCTCTGGTAGCCGGCGAACAGGTCGTCGTAGTCGCCGAAGCCGCCGACCGGACCCTTGCCGCCGAACCGCCACGCCCGGGTGCACAGCCAACCCAGGTCTTCCATCGGATCGCCGAGGTGAGCAAGCTCCCAGTCGAGCACGGCGCGCAGCTCGTCGGTCCCGATGATGAAGTTCCCGTGCCGGAAGTCGCCGTGCACCACGGTGGTGCGGGTGGTCGGCGGGCGGTGCTGGTCGAGCCAGCGCAGCGCGAGCTCGAGCATCGGCGAGACGACACCGCTGCCGTCGAGGACGGCGCGAAGCCCGTCGAGTTGATAGGGGTCGGCAATCGGCGGCAGCACCGACGGGTCCATCTGGTGCAGGTTGCCGAGGATCTCCCCGCACTGCATCGCCAGCTTCGGTCGCACCTCGGCGTACTGCTCGTCGCGCAGGATCTTGCGGGCGATCGTCTCGCCGGCGACCCGGCGCATCACGACGTACGGCGCACCGAGCGGCTCGGATCCGGCGGATGCCGCGAGCACCTCGGGAACCGGGACGCCGACCCGCGCGGCTTCGCGCATCAGGTCGGCTTCGAGCAGCTTGGTCGCTCCTTTGGCGACACCAGTGCCATCCGGCGCACGGCGCTGTACCAGCTGCACGACGCGGCCCCCAGGCACCGCTTCGAACGACCACGACTGCCGGCTCGCGCCGCCGGAGAGCCGGACCAGGTCCCGGATCTCGACCGCCGGGACCCCCAGCGCGTCAGCGACGACGGTCGCGAGCGCGGCGGAGTCCATCCCGGCAGTTTCCCTGATCTAACACACAAATGTTGCGGGGGTCTCCGCCTGAGCAACTCGCGGTGGCCCATGAGCGGACTCGCGCAACGTTTGTGTGCTAGATCCGGGGCGATATCAGTACGTGCCCTTGATCACGAAGTAGGAGCCGCGGATCGTCCCGGCGAGCTTCGACTTCTGGCGCACGAACTTGAAGGAACTCAGCTCATCCGGGACGTCCATGCCGTCAGAGAGCTTGAACCCGACGGCGCGTTTCCCGGCGTCGTCGAGGGTGTAGAGCACGTTGATCGCCAGACCGCTCTCGTAGAACACGTAGGGCCAGCGGATGCCTTCGACCTCGAGGTCGCTGGTCTCCAGCGGCGGCGAGGCGATGACGATGCCGCGCTCCTCCTCGAGGATC
This sequence comes from uncultured Frankiaceae bacterium, assembly GCA_964510285.1. Taxonomy (GTDB): domain Bacteria; phylum Actinomycetota; class Actinomycetes; order JAFAQI01; family JAFAQI01; genus DASZTV01. The sequence goes on from CAZEAM010000169.1 coordinate 5,299, forward strand.
TTGTGCACCCAGGCGATCGTCCTCTTCCCCTTCGCGCTGCCGGCCGGCTCGGTGACGAACGTGTGGTCGTACTTGTTCTTGAAGTAGCGGGCCTCGTTGGCGCGCAGGCCGGCGAGGGCGGCAGCGACCGGCGAGGATTCGAGGCCGGCGGTGGAGACGTTGGTGAAGTCGACGGTGTGGGACATGAGTCCAGTGTCGGGCGTTCGGCCTGCGGACGCTTCTTCGTTCCTGCTCGCTTGCTCACGAAGCCAGGCACGTCGCACGCGGGCGACTCGCCTAGATGCGGTGGGTCAGCCGATCCAGGATGCCGTCGTTCTGGATGGGGACGAGCGGCGCGGCGTCGCCCAGCCCGACCGGGTAGGTATGGCCGACGCACAGCAGGCGGTCGATCTCGTCGGCAGTCACCGGCGGGCTGAACAGGTACCCCTGGCCGAGTTCGCAGTTGAGCTGCTGCAGACAGCGAAGCTGGTCGATGGACGCGATGCCCTCGGCCACCACCTGCAGGTTGAGTCCGGCCGCCATCTCGATGACCGAGCGCACGAGCTGGCGGCTTCTGGGCTGGCCGATCTCCCCGACGAACAGCTGGTCGATCTTCATGATGGTCAGCTCGAGCTGCTGGAGGTAGCGCAGCGAGGAGTAGCCGGTGCCGAAGTCGTCGACCGCGATCTCGGCGCCGGCAGCCCGAAGGGCGGCGACGGCGCCGCTGGCGTTGCGCAGGTTGGCCTCGAACGCCTGCTCGGTGACCTCGAACGCCACCTGGGTGGGTTGCAGGCCCGCATCCCGGATCGTCGTCAGAGCGAACTCGACGAACCCGGGATCGGTGAGCTGCCGCGGCGAAACGTTAACCGCGAGCCGCAGCCCCGGGCTGCGTTGTGTGGCGCAGAACCGGGCGAAGTCCGAGATGGCGGTGGTGAGCGCGAAGGAGCCCAGCGTCGAGATCGAGCCGGCCTGCTCGGCGAGCGGGATGAAGGTGGCGGGTGAGATGGCGCCGAGCACCGGATGCTCCCAACGCAACAACGCCTCGACGCCGCGGATCGCACCGGTGGCGAGGTCGACCACCGGCTGGTACAGGACGTGGAACTGCGAGAGGTCCGGGTGGGCGACGTCTTCGCTCACCCGAAGCTGCCGCGTGATGTCGACGAGGTTCGTGGCGTCCAGCACCGTGACGGCGGTGTGGCTGCGCCGTGTGGCCTTGGTGCGATACATCGCCGCGTCCGCGTGTGCCAGCAGCTGCCCGGCGGTCTGCGGCGGCTGGCCGGTGACGACGCCGATGCTTGCGTGCACGCTGAACGCCCGGTCCCGGACGTTGATCGGGTCGTCGAAGCACCCGGCGAGCCGTTCGATCATCGCCGTACGGCGGGTGTCGTCGGCACGGCAGGTGAGTACGGCGAACTCGTCGCCGCCGAGGCGAGCGATGGTGTCCGCGCCGCGTACCCGGGAGGACATCCGGCGGCCGAGGATGCGAAGCACCTCGTCGCCGGTCGCGTGCCCGTGGTTGTCGTTGATCAGCTTGAACCCGTTGAGGTCGACCAGGGTGAGCGTGACCGGCCACTGATCCTTGTCGGCGAGCGCCGCCTCGAGGGCTTCGTTGAGCCCGAGCCGGTTTGCCAAGCCGGTGAGATCGTCGATCCGAAGGGCCGCCTCGAGCGCGCACCCGCGCTCTTCGAGCTCGTCGACGAGACGCTGCTTGTCGCGGGTTGCGGCGAACTGCCGAACCACGAGTGCCGCCCCGATGAACACTGCGGGCAAGACCATCGTGGTCGGCATGGCGGCCCGGTCTATGACAAGGTCCACGGCCACACCGATGCAGCCGACAAGTGGCAGGAACGGGAACATCTCGAGGGCCGCGCCCAGCGCCGGTCGCCGGCTCATCGGCGTGTCGTTCGGAATGGCCGGGGCCGCCGCCGCGGCGACCAGGAGCAGCAGGCCCGCTTGATAGATGACGGTCATTCCGCCGTACGCGTGTTCGTGTCCGACGACCAGCATCCACACGTCACAGCCGGCCACGACGCTCAACCCGGCCACCATGAAGGCGACCATCCGGATCGTCGCCGACGCGCAGCGGGCCAGCACCGTCAGACCCGCGGCGACGACGAACAAGTCACCGATCGGGTAGGCGTAGGCAACAGTGGTGGCGAGGGCACCTTCGGTCGCGACGAAGTGGTGCGAGCCGCGGCTGAAGGCGGCGAGCAGGAACCACAACGAGCTAGCGGCCAGCATGCCGTCGGCCAACGCCCGCGCCCGGTGGCCGGTCCGCCGCGAGCCGGCCGGAATGAGCATCA
>CAZEAM010000170.1:0-4329 GCA_964510285.1 uncultured Frankiaceae bacterium
GCACCGGGTCGAGCGGTTCGCGGGTGCCGCCCGCGGTGACCACCACGTGCCGCCCCGCGAGGTCGGGGGCGAGTGAACGCGCGCCGCGGGTGAGGACCGTCCGCGCGACCGCGAAGATCTCGTCCGGCTCGGGCAGCCGGCCGATGCCGGTGTCAGCACCGGTCAGCCGGCCGACCGCGGGGTCGAGCACGATCACGCCGCGCTCGCGAAGCGTCGCGACGTTGGCCTCGGTCGCCGGGTGCTGCCACATCTCGGTGTGCATCGCGGGCGCGACGACGATCGGGCACCGCGCCGTGAGCAGGGTGGCGGTGAGCAGGTCGTCGGAACGGCCGATCACCATCCGGGCGAGGAAGTCGGCGGTTGCCGGGGCGACGACCACGAGGTCCGCCTGCCGGCCGAGGCTGACGTGCGGGACGCGATGCGCCGAGGTCCAGACGTCGGTCGCGACCGGGTTCCCGGACAGCGCCGCCCAGGTCGTCTCGCCGACGAACTTCAACGCGGAAGCGGTGGGTACGACGTGGACGTCGTGACCGGCCTCGGTGAAGCGACGCAGCAGTTCGCAGGCCTTGTACGCCGCGATGCCACCGCAGACGCCCAGCACGACGCGCCGGCCGACGGGCGCCGCCGATTCGCCGCTCATCGCAGCAGTCGCCTTAGGCGGGGGCTTCGACCTGCTCGAACGTCAGCAGGTCCTCGTTGGCCTCGCGCAGCGCCACCGACAGCGGCTTCTCCTGCACGTGGGCGGGAACGAGCGGGCCGACGTACTCGAGCAGGCCCTCGCCGAGCTGGGAGTAGTACGCGTTGATCTGGCGCGCGCGCTTGGCCGCGTAGATGACGAGGGCGTACTTGCTCTCGACCTTGTCGAGCAGCTCGTCGATCGGCGGGTTGGTGATCCCCTCGGGGCGAGCGGCGGTGCCGGACACGCGTGCCTCATTTCAGCCGTAGAAAGTGCCCAACAACGCTACCAGCCAACCGAGATCACCGGATGAGGGCGGCCAGCTGTTCGGCGGCGGCTTCGACCGAGGTGTTGACGATGATCTCGTCGAACTCGCCTTCTGCCGCGAGCTCCACGCTGGCCTGGGCGAGCCGCTTCTCGATCACGGCGGGGTCCTCGGTGCCGCGCCCGCGCAGCCGGCGCTCAAGCTCGTCCCACGACGGTGGCGCGAGGAAGACCAGCAACGCGTTCGGGTCGATCGCGCGTACCTGGCGCGCGCCTTGGATCTCGATCTCCAGCAGGACCGGTACGCCGTCCGCGAGCCGTTGCTCGACCGGTCCGCGCGGCGTCCCGTAGAGGTTGCCGGCGTAGTTCGCGCGCTCCAACAGCTCGCCCCGCGCCGACATCGCCTCGAACTCCGAAGCGGTGACGAAGAAGTACGACTCGCCGTCGACCTCCCCCGGCCGCTTGGGCCGGGTCGTCGCGCTGACCGACACCCACACCTGCGGCGCCACCGTGCGCAACGCCGCGACGACCGAGCTCTTCCCGACCCCCGCGGGGCCGGAGAGCACGGTGAGACGGCGCGCGGAATCGGTCATCGGCGTCGGGAAACGTCGGGGCGGACGACGGTCAGTCGGCGAACTCGCGCTCGAGCGCGGAACGCTGATGCGCGCCGAGGCCTCGCACCCGGCGGCTGATCGAGATCGACAGCCGCTCCATGATCCGCTCGGCCCGGATCTTCCCCACTCCGGGCATCGACTCGAGGACGGCGCTCACCCGCATCTTGCCGATCGCCTCGTCGCGCTCGCCGGCCTCGAACACCTCGGCCAGCGAGATCTTCGAGTGCTTGAGCTGGTCGCGGAGCTCGGCCCGGGTACGGCGTGCTGCGGCAGCCTTCTCCAGCGCGGCCGCTCGCTGCTCCGGAGTCAACGGCGGGAGCGCCAAGCGGATTCACCTCGTGGTCACACACCGATGCACGCGGGCGCCCGAACCGGCTCCCACCTCAACATCGCCAGCGGCGGCGAACCTAGCGAGGCCGGGACAGGTCTGGCAACCCGGGTCAGCCAGCACGGTGCGGCAAGGACGCAGCGATCGCCGCAGCCGCCTCACCAGGATCAGCGGCACCGGTGATCGGCCGTCCGATGACGACCAGGTCGGCGCCGTCGGCAAGCGCCTGCTCGGGGGTGGCAACGCGCGCCTGGTCGTCGTGAGCGGCCTGCGCCGGACGGACCCCGGGGGTGATCAGCGTGACCTCGGCGCCGACCGCCTGGCGGACCATCGCCACCTCCTGCGGCGAGCACACCAGCGCGCGGGCGCCGGCGCTGACCGCGAGCCGGGCGAGACGTACCACGGCCTGTTCGGGCGGCCCGGCAATGCCGAGTTCGTCCAGGTCGGCGGCGGACAGCGAGGTGAGCACCGTGACCGCGGTGATCTTCGTGTCGGGCAGCGCCTGCGCGGCGGCCGCGATCATCGCCGTACCGCCACTCGCGTGCACGGTCAGGTAGTCCGGGGCGAGCGCCGCCACCGACCGCGCGGCACCGGCGACGGTCGCCGGGATGTCATGCAGCTTCAGGTCCAGGAACAGATCGGTGTCCGCCGCCGCGCGGATCTTCTCGACGGCCCCGGGGCCTTCTGCGCAGAACAGCTCCAGACCGACCTTCAGCGTGCGCACGTGCGGGCCCACCGCCTGCGCCCAACGGGTCGCCGTGGCGAGATCTCCGGTGTCGAGCGCGACTGCGATCGGCGCTGTCACAACTGCCCCCTATACATCCTGGTCTTCGAGCCACTCGTCCTCGATGAACACGTCGCTCACCTCGTCGTCGTCGGCCACCGCCGCTTCGTACAGCTCGTCCTCGAGGGTGTCCCCCGGCGGGTCGGGCAGCTCCGGCACGATGACCTCCGGCGGCCGGTGCGCCCGCCCGATCGCCTGCTCGAGCGAGCTCATGCCGCGGTCGGCGAGCGCTTCACTGAGCTCGCGCGAGATCCGTGACGGTGCGCCGGGGTCGTTGAAGATCACCGTGCCGATCTGTACGGCGCTCGCCCCGGCGAGGATGAACTGGAGCGCGTCCAGCCCGGTACGGATGCCGCCGATCCCGAACAGCGGTACGTCCGGCATCGCCTGGTGCACCTGCCAGACACAACGCAGCGCCAACGGTCGGATCGCCGGGCCACTCAAGCCGCCGGTGACCCCGGCGAGCAGCGGGCGCATCGTCGTGGTGTCGATGACCATGCCGAGCGTCGTGTTGATCAGGCTCAGCCCGGTCGCGCCCGCGTCCATGCACGCCTGGGCGATCGAGACGATGTCGGTGACGTCGGGCGAGAGCTTCGCAAAGATCGGCATGCTGGCCGGTGCCGATCGCTTGACCGCCTGGATGACCGACGCGGCAGCGCTGCGGTCACACGCGAACACCTGCCCGCGGTCCTCGACGTTCGGGCAGCTGATGTTGACCTCGATCATCGAGGCCGGCTTGCCGCGCAGCTTGCCCGCGAGCTTCGCGTACTCGTCGACGGTCTGACCGGCGATCGACACGACCGCGTTGACCTCGCGCTCGGCCAGCCAGGGCAGGTCGCGGTTGAGGAAGATCTCGATCCCGGGTCCCTGCAGCCCGATCGAGTTGAGCATTCCGCTCGGCGTCTCGGCCATCCGCGGCGTCGCGCGGCCGGCTCGCGGGTTGAGCTGGATCGACTTGGTGACCACACCGCCGATCGCCGTGAGGTCGTTGAACGCGGCCAGCTCCTGCCCCGACGCCGCACAGCCGGAGGCGGTGAACACCGGGTCGGCGAAGGTCTGGTTGCCGAGCCTGGTGGACATGTCCACGTTGACGTGCTTGACCTGGCGTTCCTGCCGCCGAATCGTGACGCTCATCTCGACCACCCCGCCGGCTCGACCGCGTGCCTCACAGCTGGGCTCCCACCGCGTCGTCGGGGACGGTGCCGAGGGCGTCCCAGCGGATCCGGTCGCCACCGAACACCGGACCGTCGACGCAAGACCTCGCCATGCGGGTCTGCCCGTCGTTGCCGATGATCGGCAGGACGCAGGTCATGCAGACGCCGATCCCGCAGGCCATCGACTCCTCGACCGACAGCTGGGTCGGGATGCCCGCCCCGTCGTACGCCTCGCTCGCCACCCGCTGGACCGCCTCCAGCATCGCCATCGGGCCGCAGGCGTAGACGACGTCGGCGCGCACCCGGGCGATCACCTCGGGAAGCACGTCGGAGACCCGGCCCTTCTCGCCGTACGAGCCGTCATCGGTCGTGAACGCGACGCTGGCCGCCATCCGTTTCGCGTCGAGGGCGCCGAAGAGCCGGTCCCCGGTCGACGCGCCGAGCACCGCGTCGATCCGGCAGCCGCGGGTCCGCAACGCGTCGGCCAGCGGGAACAGCGGCGCCGCTCC
>CAZEAM010000171.1:0-9545 GCA_964510285.1 uncultured Frankiaceae bacterium
ACGGTCGGCCGACCTCGCTGCCGTGGGGTCTGCACGTCGACTCGCTGCACCGCCCGAAGGACGGGTTGGGAAACCTCCTTCCCCAGTACGCGCATGTGGCCTACTACCACCCGACGTTCCTGTACGAGTCGCTGTGGGACATCGGGGTCGCGCTCGCCGTGGTCTGGCTCGACCGGCGCCACCACTTCACCCGCGGCCGCGCGTTCGCCCTGTACGTGATGCTCTACACCGCTGGGCGCGGCTGGATCGAGTCCTTGCGGATCGACGACGCACACAAGTTCTTCGGTCTGCGCCTCAACGACTGGACCAGTGTGATCCTGTTCGCCGCAGCGGCGGTCTACTTCGTGTGGGCCGGCCGACGGGACGAGTCATCGCCGCCCGAATCGAGCGGCGATGCGGACCGCGACAGCCCTAGGCTGACCTCGTGAAGGAGTCGATGCCGGCGGTGGTCGCCCGCGCGGAGTCCGCGCAGCAGTCCTCCGAGATCCACCACACGCATCGCGACGTCAGCGGCGGGTGGCTGCGGCCCGCGGTCTTCGGCGCGATGGACGGGCTGGTCTCGAACGCGGCCCTCGTCGCCGGTGTTGCCGGCGCCCGCACCTCGACCCACGACATCATCCTGACCGGCCTCGCGGGGCTGCTGGCCGGCTCGTTCTCGATGGCGGTCGGCGAATGGACGTCGGTGCACTCGCAGACCCAGCTCGTGCAGTCGGAGATCGACAAGGAACGTGAGGAGCTCGAGCGCAGCCCGGCCGCCGAGGAGCGCGAGCTCGCCGGCCTGTTCCGCCGCCGCGGCCTGCCTCGCGACCTCGCGATCCGGGTCGCCCGGGAGGTCTCGAAGGACCCCGACGAGGCGTGGCGGGTGCACGTGCGCGAGGAGCTCGGCGTCGACCCGGACGAGCAGCCGTCCGCATGGGTCGCCGGAGGCCTGTCGTTCGCCACCTTCGCCTTCGGCGCGTTCGTCCCGCTGCTGCCGTACCTGTGCGGCGCGCAGTCGCTGGTCTGGTCGATCGTCCTGGGCACGGTGATGCTGCTGCTCATGGGTGGTGCGGTGGCCCGCTTCACGCATCGGCCGATCCTGTTCGGCGCGGTGCGCCAGCTTGTGCTGGGCGCCGTCACCGTCGCGGTGGTGTTCGGGGTGGGCCACGCGGTTGGGGCGAGCGTCGCGGGGTAGGAGCCGCATAACCCGTCACATGACGGTTGTGTGACGACGACGTAATCCCATTGGTTCGGCTTGCTAACACTGAGGTAATCTGGCGTCGCAGGGCCGACGCCGTCCCGCACCCACGTATCCGCCAGCATCGCCGTACCCCGGCGAGGCAGCGCACCGTGTGACGACTTCGGAGGACGGGTCCCCTTATGGCTGCTGTACCGACACGGAGCGGGCCGGCTTTCGAGCAGCGGCCGTTCCGGTCTGCGGCGATGCCTGCGCCGCAGGGCTTGTACGACGGCGCCCACGAGCACGACGCGTGCGGTGTGGCGTTCGTCGCCGACATGCACGGCCGCCGCAGCCACGCGATCGTCGACGACGCGCTCACCGCGCTGCACAACCTTGACCACCGCGGTGCCTCCGGGGCCGAGGTCAACACCGGTGACGGCGCCGGCATCCTCGTCCAGGTTCCCGACGCCTTCTTCCGGGCCGTCGCCGGCATCGAGCTTCCGGAAGCGGGCGGCTACGCGGTCGGGATGGCGTTCCTTCCCGACGACGACGAGGGCGAGCGGAAGGCCGTCGACGCGATCGAGCGCATCGTGCGCGAGGAGGACCTGACGCTGCTCGGCTGGCGCGAGGTGCCGACCGACGCGTCCTCGCTCGGCGCGACCGCGATGTCCGTCATGCCGCGGTTCCGGCAGCTGTTCGTGGCCGGGCCGGACGGGGCTCGCGACCTGGCGCTCGAGCGTCTGGCGTTCTGCGCCCGCAAGCGGATCGAGCGCGAGGTCGGGACCTACCTGCCCTCGCTGTCGTGCCGCACCGTGGTCTACAAGGGCATGCTCACGACCGACCAGCTGCCGCAGTTCTTCCCCGACGTGACCGACGAGCGCTTCGAGTCGGCCATCGCCCTCGTGCACTCGCGCTTCTCGACCAACACCTTCCCGTCGTGGCCGCTCGCGCATCCCTACCGCTACATCGCGCACAACGGCGAGATCAACACCGTCATGGGCAACCGCAACTGGATGCGGGCCCGCGAGGCGCTGCTGCACAGCGACCTGATCCCGGGCGACCTGTCCCGGCTGTTCCCGATCGTGACTCCCGGTGGCAGCGACTCGGCCAGCTTCGACGAGGTGCTCGAGCTGCTGCACCTCGGCGGCCGTTCGCTGCCGCACGCCGTCCTGATGATGATCCCGGAGGCGCACGAGAACAACGCGCAGATGGATCCGGACCGCAAGGCGTTCTACGAGTTCCACTCCTGCCTGATGGAGCCGTGGGACGGCCCGGCGTGCGTGGCATTCACCGACGGCACCGTCGTGGGCGCCGTCCTCGACCGCAACGGCTTGCGCCCGTCGCGGTACTGGGTGACCGACGACGGTCGGGTGGTCCTGGCCTCGGAGGTCGGGGTGCTCGACGTACCGGCCGACAAGGTCGTGCGCAAGGGCAGACTGCAGCCCGGGCGCATGTTCCTCGTCGACACCGCCGCCGGTCGGGTCATCGACGACGACGAGCTGAAGTCCGAGCTCGCCTCGGCGCATCCCTACGGCGAGTGGCTGCATGGCGGCCAGGTGCATCTCGACGACCTCGCCGACCGCGAGCACGTCGTCTACTCGCACGAGTCCGTCGTACGACGGCAGCAGGCCTTCGGCTACACCGAGGAGGAGCTGCGGATCATCGTCGCTCCGATGGCGCGCGCCGGCGCCGAGGCGATCGGCTCGATGGGCACCGACACTCCGGTCGCGGCGCTGTCCGCCCGGCCGCGGCTGCTGTTCGACTACTTCACCCAGCTCTTCGCCCAGGTCACGAACCCTCCGCTCGACGCGATCCGCGAGGAGCTGGTCACGTCGCTGTCGACGTCGATCGGTCCCGAGGGCAACCTGCTCGAGCCGACCCCGGCATCGTGCCGGCAGATCACGCTGCCGTTCCCGGTGCTCGACAACGACGAGCTCGCGAAGATCATCCATGTCAACGACGACGGCGACATGCCCGGCTTCGCGTCGCACGTCGTCAAGGGCCTGTACCCGGTCGCCGGCGGGGGAGAGGCGTTGCGTGTCGCGCTCGAGCGGGCGCGCCAAGAGGTCAGCGACGCGATCGCGGCCGGCTCACGGCTGATCGTCCTGTCCGACCGGGACAGCGACGCCGAGCTCGCGCCGATTCCGTCCCTGCTGCTCACCAGCGCGGTGCACCACCACCTGATCCGCGAGAAGACCCGCACCAAGGTCGGGCTGATCGTCGAGGCCGGTGACGTGCGAGAGGTGCATCACGTCGCGCTGCTGATCGGCTACGGCGCGGCCGCGGTCAACCCCTACCTCGCGATGGAGTCGGTCGAGGACCTGGTCCGTAGCGGGATCGTCACCGGGGTCGGCGCCGACGAGGCGGTGCACAAGTACATCAAGGCGCTCGGCAAGGGCGTGCTGAAGGTCATGAGCAAGATGGGCGTGTCCACCGTGAGCTCCTACACGGGCGCTCAGATCTTCGAGGCGCTCGGGCTCGGCCAGGACCTGATCGACGACTACTTCACCGGTACGACGTCCCGGCTCGGCGGGGTCGGGCTCGACGTCATCGCGGAGGAGGTCGCGTCGCGGCACCGGCACGCCTACCCGCGGGTGCCGCACAAGCACCGCCGGCTTTGGGTGGGTGGCGAGTACCAGTGGCGCCGCGAGGGCGAGGCGCACCTGTTCAACCCGCAGACCGTGTTCAAGCTGCAGCACGCAACGCGCAGCGGACGCTACGAGGTGTTCAAGGAGTACACCTCCGCGGTGGACCAGCAGGCGCAGAAGCTGATGACGTTGCGCGGCCTGTTCCGGTTCGCCGACGGCGTGCGCCCCCCGGTGCCGATCGAAGAGGTCGAGCCGGTCTCGGAGATCGTCAAGCGGTTCGCGACCGGTGCGATGTCCTACGGGTCGATCTCGGCCGAGGCGCACGAGACCCTCGCGATCGCCATGAACCGGCTAGGTGGCAAGTCCAACACCGGCGAGGGCGGTGAGGACACCGACCGCCTGCACGACCCGGCGCGACGCAGTGCGATCAAGCAGGTGGCGAGCGGCCGGTTCGGGGTCACGAGCGACTACCTCACCAACGCCGACGACATCCAGATCAAGATGGCGCAGGGCGCGAAGCCCGGTGAGGGTGGTCAGCTGCCGGGCAACAAGGTGTACCCGTGGATCGCGAAGACCCGCGGGTCGACGCCCGGGGTCGGCCTGATCTCGCCGCCGCCGCACCACGACATCTACTCGATCGAGGACCTCAAGCAGCTCATCCACGACCTGAAGAACTCCAACCCGCAGGCGCGCATCCACGTCAAGCTGGTCGCGGAGGTCGGCGTCGGGACGGTTGCCGCCGGTGTGTCGAAGGCGCACGCCGACGTCGTACTCATCTCCGGGCACGACGGCGGAACCGGCGCCGCCCCGCTGCCCTCGCTCAAGCACGCCGGCTCGCCGTGGGAGCTCGGCCTCGCCGAGACGCAGCAGACGTTGCTGCTCAACGGGCTGCGCGACCGGATCGTCGTGCAGGTCGACGGTCAGATGAAGACCGGACGCGACGTCGTGATCGCGGCGCTCCTGGGTGCGGAGGAGTTCGGCTTCGCGACCGCTCCGCTGGTCGTGTCCGGATGCATCCTGATGCGGGTCTGCCACCTCGACACCTGCCCGGTCGGGATCGCCACCCAGAACCCGGAGCTGCGCAAGCGGTTCACCGGAAAGCCGGAGTTCGTCGAGACCTTCTTCGAGTTCATCGCCGAGGAGGTGCGCGAGCATCTGGCGGCGCTCGGGTACCGCTCGATCGAAGAGGCGGTCGGTCACGTCGAGTCGCTCGACACGACCGCGGCCATCAACCACTGGAAGGCATCGGGGCTCGACCTCGCACCGATTCTGCACATGCCCGAGGTCGAGGGGCCCCGGCACCGCGTGCGGGAGCAGGACCACGGCCTGGACAAGGCGCTCGACCAGACCCTCGTCCAGCTCGCGGAGGGTGCGCTCGCAGACGCCACGCCCGTGAAGCTCGAGCTGCCGGTGCGCAACGTCAACCGCACCGTCGGCACGATCCTCGGCCACGAGGTGACGAAACGCTACGCGGACGCCGGCCTGCCCGACGGCACCATCGACGTCACCTTCACCGGGTCCGCGGGCCAGTCGTTCGGTGCGTTCGTGCCCAAGGGCATCACGCTGCGGCTGTTCGGCGACTCCAACGACTACCTCGGCAAGGGTCTGTCGGGTGGCCGGATCGTCGTCCGGCCCGACCGCGCGGCGCCGTTCCGCGCGGAGGAGAACGTCATCGCCGGCAACGTCATCCTGTACGGCGCGACCGGCGGCGAGGCGTTCATCCGCGGCGTGGTGGGCGAGCGGTTCTGCGTCCGCAACTCCGGAGCCGTGGCGGTCGTCGAGGGTGTCGGCGACCATGCGTGCGAGTACATGACCGGTGGCCGGGTGGTCGTCATCGGACCCACCGGGCGCAACGTCGCAGCCGGGATGTCGGGCGGGATCGGCTACTTCCTCGACCTCGATCACGGCCGGGTCAACGGGGAGATGGTCGACCTCGAGGACCTCGACGACGACGACCGCGAGTTCTTGCGGGAGACGATCAGCCGGCACCAGCAGGAGACCGACTCGGCGGTCGCCGCGTGCCTGCTCGCCGACTGGGACGCGTCAGTACGCCGCTTCTCGAAGGTGATGCCGCGCGACTACAAGCGGGTGCTGGCCGCGGCGAAGGCCGCCGAAGAAGCCGGGCAGGACGTCAACGAGGCGATCATGGCGGCGGCTCATGGCTGACCCGAAGGGCTTCCTCACGACGCCGCGCGAGACCCCGACCCGGCGTCCGGTCGACGTACGGATCATGGACTGGCGGGAGGTCTACCAGGACTTTCCCGAGGAGAAGCTGCGGAAGCAGGCCGGGCGCTGCATGGACTGCGGAATCCCGTTCTGCCATCAGGGCTGCCCGCTGGGCAACCTGATCCCGGAGTGGAACGACCTGGTCTGGCGTGACGACTGGCGCGAGGCGATCGAGCGGCTGCACGCGACCAACAACTTCCCGGAGTTCACCGGACGGCTGTGTCCCGCGCCGTGCGAGACGGCCTGCGTGCTCGGGATCAACCAGGACCCGGTCACGATCAAGCAGGTCGAGGTCGAGATCGTCGACCGGGCGTGGGACGAGGGCTGGATCTCCCCGCAGATCGCCGAGCGGCTGTCCGGCAAGACGGTCGGCGTCATCGGCTCCGGGCCGGCCGGGTTGGCCGCCGCCCAGCAGCTGACCCGCGCCGGGCACACCGTCGTCGTCTACGAGCGGGCCGACCGGATCGGCGGCCTGCTGCGCTACGGCATCCCCGAGTTCAAGATGGAGAAGCGCCACCTCGACCTGCGCCTGTTGCAGATGGAGGAGGAGGGGACCCGCTTCCGGGCCGGTGTCAACGCGGGCGTCGACATCACCGCCGACCAGCTGCGCAAGCGGCACGACGCGATCGTGCTCGCGGGAGGCTCGACGGTCCCGCGCGACCTCGACGTACCGGGTCGCGACCTCGAGGGCATCTACCCGGCGATGGACTACCTGCCGCTGGCCAACCGCGTGCAGCAGGGTGACCTCGACACGCCCCCGATCTCCGCCGAGGGCAAGGACGTCATCATCCTCGGCGGCGGCGACACGGGCGCGGACTGTCTCGGCACCGCGATCCGGCAAGGCGCCAAGTCGATCACGCAGCTGGAGATCCTGCCCCGTCCGCCGGAGCAGCGCGTCGACTCCATGCCCTGGCCGACGTACCCGGTGATCTACCGGGTCTCCAGCGCGCACGAGGAGGGCGGCGAGCGGGTCTACGCCGTGTCGACCCAGCGCTTCGCGGGCGACGCGGACGGGCGGGTGTCCGGGCTGGTCATCGCCGAGGTCGACGAGAAGTTCAACCCGATCGAGGGCACCGAGCGCGAGCTGCCGGCTCAGCTGGTGCTGCTCGCGATGGGCTTTCTCGGCCCGGAGCGCGGCCCGCTGCTCGACGGGCTCGAGGTGGAGCTCGACCAGCGGGGCAACGTCGCGCGCGGCGCCGACTGGATGACGAACGTCGACGGCGTCTTCGTCTGCGGCGACATGGGACGTGGCCAGTCGCTCATCGTGTGGGCGATCGCGGAGGGCCGTGCGTGTGCCGCGTCGGTGGACCGCTGGCTGATGGGCGACACGCAGCTCCCGTCGCCAGTCCTCCCCACCGACCGCCCCATCGCCTAGCCCCTTCGTTCGAAGTAGCACACAAAGTCCCCCCGTCGGCCTCCGCTTGAGCGTGCGATCGACGTGTCCGACGGACTTTGTGTGCTACTTCGGGTGAACTTGTGCCCCGGGTCGGATTCGAACCGACACTGAACGGTGTTTGAGACCGCGACCTCTACCGGTTGGGTTACCGGGGCGGTAACGAACAGATTCTAGGGAAGCTCGCACGCTGGATAGGCTCGGATTCGTGACTAGTCAGGGGCCGCGGCGGGTTCTTATTGCCGAGGACGAGGCGCTGATCCGGCTCGATCTGAAAGAGATGCTCGAAGAGGAGGGGTACGTCGTCGTCGGCGAGGCCGGTGACGGTCAGCAGGCCGTCGACCTCGCCTCCCAGGTCGAGCCCGACGTCGTGATCCTCGACGTGAAGATGCCGGTCCTCGACGGGATCTCGGCCGCGGAGCGGATCGTCGCCGACCAGATCGCTCCGGTCGTTATGCTCACGGCGTTCAGCCAGCGGGAGCTCGTCGAGCGGGCCGCCGAGGCCGGCGCGATGGCGTACGTCGTGAAGCCGTTCGGCAAGGCGGACCTGTTGCCCGCGATCGAGGTGTCGGTGAGCCGTCATCAGCAGATGCGCGCACTGTCCGGCGAGGTCGCCGACCTCACCGAGCGGCTGGAGACCCGCAAGCTGCTCGACCGGGCCAAAGGCCGGCTGCAGGCCGAGCACGGGATGACCGAGCCCGAGGCGTTCCGGTTCATCCAGAAGGCTGCGATGGATGGCCGACGTTCGATGCGCCAAGTGGCCGAAGCCGTGCTCGACCAGCCCGACCCGGCGGGCTAACCGGCCCGACCCGCGTACCTGCGTGGCCGGACTCGGTTTGGTAACGACCTGACAACGGTTAGCCCTGATGCGTCTGTTACTTGCGCGGGGCGCTAGGTTGCGCAGGAACCACGAATCGGCCAGTTGAGAGGAGCAAGGATGCAGACCGGTCGATCGATTCGACTTGTCGTCCCGCTCGCCGTTTCCGCGATGACCGCGGCGGCCTGTGGCAGCAGCTCGATCGGAGGCGGCGGAAGCGCCGGTGGGACCGGCGGGGGGAAGACCTACACGATCGCCTGCCAGGGTCCGCTGACCGGCGACAACGCGGCGCTCGGTATCAACATCTGCGACGGCGCGAAGCTGGCCATCGACCAGGCCAACGCCAAGGGCGACCTCGGATTCACCCTGAAGTACCTGGGCGTGGATGACCAGGGCTCGCCGGACAAGGCGCCGGCCGCCGCCCAGAGCGAGGTGTCGAACTCCAACGTCATTGCGGTGGTCGGCCCGGCGTTCTCGGGTGCCACCCAGGCGAGCGAGAAGAGCTTCGCGGACGCCGGTCTGGTGTCCGTGACCGCCTCGGCCACGCTGCCGACCCTCACCGATCCGAGCAACGGCTTCACGACCTTCTACCGGGCGATCGGGACCGACAGCTCGCAGGGCGCGGGCGCAGCCGACTACCTTACCAAGAAGCTCTGGGCGAAGTCGGTCTACTCGATCGACGACGCCGAGGCGTACGGGCAGGGCCTGGCGAAGGTGCTCGAGAGCGCCCTGAAGGCGGACGGCGTCAAGGTCACCCACGACAGCCTCCCGCAGGGCACCAAGCCCGGTCCCGAGGCGTCGAAGGTCGCGCAGGCCAACCCGGACGCGGTCTACTACAGCGGTTACTACGCCGACGGCGGCCCGCTGCTGAAGGCGCTGCGTTCGGCCGGCTACAAGGGCACGTTCATGTCGGACGACGGCGTGAAGGACCCGAACTTCATCAAGCTGGCGGGCGCGTCCAACGCCGAGGGCACCTACTTCACCTGCCCGTGCTCGGACCCGAGCAAGGCGGCGGACTTCTTCACGGCGTACAAGGCCGCGTTCAACCAGGACGCCGGCACGTACTCCGCTGAGGCGTACGACGTCGCCAACGCGATCATCACCGCGATGAAGGGGATCAGCGGCGACATCACCCGGCAGGCGCTGGTGGATGCGGTGGCCAACGTCAGCTACGACGGCATCACCAAGACCGTTGCGTTCGGCTCGAACCACGAGCTGAAGAGCACGACGGTGTACCTGTACCAAGTCGTGAACGGCGCCATCAAGTACCTGGGCGCGATCGACGATCTCGTCTAGGTACGGCAACCGCTAGCAAGATCAAGCGCTAGCAATGGAGGCGTCGCGGGGCGGACCGTTATAGCG
>CAZEAM010000172.1:0-17791 GCA_964510285.1 uncultured Frankiaceae bacterium
GGGTCGTCTTCGACGACTTGCGACTGGCCCGCGACCCGGATGCGTTCGCCACCGCCGAGCACCGGTTCCCCAGCGACCGCACCGGCCGGGTGCATCACGGCGCCAACGCGCACCTCACCCCAGGAACGATCCGCCCGCGCAACGCGGTCGTCAGCGTGTCCAAACCGCTCGGCGCGGCGAGTCGGTCCGCGACGACCTCGGCCCTTCCGTCCTGGGCACAACGGCTGGCGCAGCGGGGGTTGCGGCTGCCCGACGAGGCATCCAACGCGCTGCTCGTCGAGGGCCGTTACACGCGCAGCGGACAACCGATCGCGGCGATGGGTCCACAGGTGGGCTACTACTCGCCGGAGATCTTCGACGAGTACGAGCTGCACATGCCCGGCATCCAGGAGTCCGGCGTGGTCTTTCCCGGGGCGAGCCCGTACGTGTTGATCGGCCACACCAAGTCCTTCGCCTGGACCGGCACCACCGCGCTCGGCGACAACGCGGACACCTTCGCGGAGAAGCTGTGCAATCCGAACGGGTCCCGACCGACGTTCGCGTCGACGCACTACCGCTACCGCGGGAAGTGCCGCGCATTCACCTCGCGAACCATCGTCGAGCAGACGCCGGTCGCGCCGACCTCGCCGTCGTTGCCCCAGACTGCGACACTGCGCACACTGCGCAGCGTCCACGGGCCGGTGGTCGGCTATGCGAAGGTCGGTCGCCAGCCGGTTGCGCTCACCCGCGCCACCGCCGTCTACCACCACGCGGTGCGCAGCGTGGTCGCCTTCATGCGGCTCGCGGAGAACAAGGTGCACTCCCCGAAGCAGTTCATCGCGACGATGCGGGACTTCGTCGGCAACGAGAACTGGTTTTACGTCTCGCGGTCACACATCGCCTGGTATGCGAGCGGGTGGTTCCAACGGCATGCTCCGCACACCAGCCTTCAGCTTCCGATCTGGGGCACCGGGCCGCACGACTGGGTCGGATTCAAGCCGTCGACCTACTCCTATCGGCGCCACGCGGGCTCGTTCAACGCGCGTTCGATCGACCCGAAACGCGGATTTCTGGCGTCGTGGAACAACAAGGGCGCGCGCGGCATGGCGGCCTCGCCGGGGGTGTGGAGCTGGGGACAGGTACAGCGCGTCGAGCTGCTCGCCGATCCCACGCGGCGGGCGATCCGCTCCGATCACAAGCTGTCTCTCGCCGACCTCGTCGGGATCGCCGGCAACGCGAGTACGCAGGACCTGCGCGCGTTGAAGGTGCTGCCCACCATGCTGCGGGTGCTGGGCAACGTGCACGGCCACCGGGAGCGTCGGCTTGTCGCCGACCTCCGGGGGTGGCTGGACAGCGGGGTTCATCGACGGGCGACGCACGGCCGGTCCTACGACGACCACAGCGCGGCGGTGCTGACCTTCGACGCATGGTGGAACCAGGTCATCCACCGGATCTACGACCCGGTCATCGGGCGCTCGCTGGTCGAGCAGATCGCTCGTCAGGAAGGCCTGGTCCTCGACCAGCAGCGGCCGGTCGACACCGGGTTCTTCGGCGGCTGGCAGAGCCAGCTGCTCGGCGTACTGCACAAGGTGCTCGGGATCCACGACCCCTCCAACCCGGCCGGCCGGTACTGCGGGAACGGCTCGCTGGCGAGCTGCCGCTCGGTGCTGCGCAGCGCGCTGTCACACGCGGTCGCGGCGCTGGTCAAGACACACGGCGCGGATCCGTCGCACTGGCGCAAGCCCGTCTCCGATGACGCGAACCCGATCACCACGGCCGGAGCGATCAGCACGCCGCAGCAGCCGTTCGAGAACCGCGGCACCTTCCACCAGGCGGTCGAGATCCGCTAGTACTGATCCCGCGAACTTGCGCATTCGCACCGAAATTCCGTGCGGAACGGTGCGAAAGTGCAAGTTCGCGGGGCGGGTGCCTAGCGTGGGGCGGTGAGCAACCGCCTCGCGTCCTCGACCAGCCCGTACCTGCTGCAGCACCGCGACAACCCGGTCGACTGGTGGCCGTGGTGCGACGAGGCGTTCGCCGAAGCGCGCCGCCGCGACGTACCGGTGTTCCTGTCCGTCGGGTACGCCGCGTGCCACTGGTGCCACGTGATGGCGCACGAGTCGTTCGAGGACGCCGAGACGGCGGCGTACCTGAACGAGCACTTCGTCTCGGTCAAGGTGGACCGGGAGGAGCGGCCGGATGTCGACGCGGTGTACATGGAGGCGACCCAGGCCATGAGCGGTCAGGGCGGGTGGCCGATGTCGGCGTTCCTCACCCCCGACGCGGAGCCGTTCTACTGCGGCACCTACTTCCCGCCCACGCCGCGACACGGGATGCCGTCGTTCCGCCAGCTGCTGATGTCGGTCGTCGACGCGTGGCAGACCCGCAAGGAGGAGGTGCGTAGCTCGGCGTCGGCCATCGTTGCCGAGTTGAACCGGCGCGGCGACAGCTCACCTCTTCGCGGCGACGCGATCACCGCGGACCGGTTGGACGCGGCCGCGGCCCGGCTGTCCGCCGAGCACGACGACGCGCGCGGTGGCTTCGGCGGCGCACCGAAGTTCCCGCCGTCGATGACGTTGGAGTTCCTGCTCCGTCATGCGGCGCGGACCGGCAACGAGCGCAGCATCGAGATGGTCACCCGCACCTGCGAGGCGATGGCTCGCGGCGGGATGTACGACCAGCTCGCCGGCGGCTTCGCGCGCTACTCGGTGGACGCCGCTTGGGTGGTGCCGCACTTCGAGAAGATGTTGTACGACAACGCATTGCTTGCGCGGGTCTACGTGCACTGGTGGCGCCAGACCGGCTCGCCGCTCGCCCGCCGCATCGCCACCGAGACCTGCGAGTGGATGCTCGCCGAGCTCGGTACCGACGAAGGTGGCTTCGCGTCGTCCCTGGACGCCGACAGCGAGGGCGAGGAAGGCAAGTTCTACGTGTGGGCGCCCGACGAGGTCGGCGTCCGGGCCGCGGAGATCTTCTCGGTGACCGACGCGGGGACCTTCGAGCATGGCCGGTCGGTGCTGCAGCTGTTACGCGACCCCGCCGACCCGGCGGCGTACGCCGAGGAGCGCGCGCGACTTCTCGACCTGCGTGCGAAGCGGGTGCGGCCAGGCCGGGACGACAAGGTGGTCGCCGCGTGGAACGGCCTGGCGATCAGCGCGTTGTCCGACTGCGGCGCGCTGCTCGACCGGCCCGACTTCGTGCGCGCGGCAGTCGCCTGCGCCGATCTCCTCGTCGGCCAGCACCTCGTCGACGGGCGGCTGCATCGCGCTTCGCGCGACGGCGTGGTGGGTTCGCCGGTCGGGGTGCTCGAGGATTACGGCTGCGTCGCCGAAGGACTCCTGACGCTGCACCAGGCGACCGGTGATCGCCGGTGGCTCGACGTCGGGATCGAGCTGATCCACACGACCCGGGCGCGCTTCGCTGACGGCGACGGCGGCTTCTACGACACGGCCGACGACGCCGAGCAGCTCGTGCGGCGTCCGCGCGACCCGACCGACGGTGCCACCCCGTCGGGCACCTCGGCGATCGCCGCGGCGTTGCTCGCCAGTGCCGCCCTGACCGGCAGCGCGGCGCATCGCGAGGCCGTCGAGCGGGTCGTGGCGCTGGCCTCGGACCTCGTCGAGCGGTTCCCCCGGTTCGCCGGCGCGGCCGCGTCCGTCGCCGAGGCGGTGCTGGCCGGCCCGCTCGAGATCGCCGTGGTCGGGGCGCCCGAGCTGGCCGCGGTGGCCCGCCGTACGACGTCTCCGGGCGCGGTCGTGGTCACCGGCGGGGATTCCCCGCTACTCGCCGACCGGCCGCCGGGGGCGGCGTACGTGTGCCGGGGCTTCGTCTGCGACGCCCCGGTCGCCGATCCGGCTGCGCTCGCCGAGCGGGTCGGAGCGCGTTCGCTCTCGGCATAGCCGCCTTTCCCGCCCCTGTTGCGGTGTAAGTATGTAATCACTGCAATAGACGAGCGGTGGAGGTCGCCATGTCAGCAGAAGTTGCAGCCTGGTTCGCGGGCCGGCTGCCGTCCGAGTGGCTCGCCGGCGAGCCGGCGGTGACCGTCGACCGGGACGAGATCGTCGTGGTGACGCCGATCGCCGCGCCGGACCCGCCGGCCGAGGGCGGCGCGGCGGCGGCCGCCAACGCGGTCGCCGGGCGGGTCTCGCGCTTTCGCGAGCAGACCCGCGACCAGCGGATCCGGATCGCGCAGGAGGCCGAGCACCGGTTCGGCCGCAAGGTCAGCTGGGGAGTGCGCTGCGGCGAGCAGCAGGTGCTGTTCACCACGGTCTCGACGCCGGTGATGACCCGGCTGCGCCAGCCCGAGCGAGCCGTCCTCGACACCCTCGTCGACGCCGGGGTTGCGCGCTCGCGGTCGGACGCCTTGGCCTGGTGCGTGCGGCTGGTCCGCGAGCACACCGAGGACTGGCTGGCCGAGCTGCGCGACGCGCTGCGCGAGGTCGAGCGGCTGCGCGAGGCGGGACCCGCGGCGTCCGCCGGGTAGTGCCCCGGTGTCCGGGGCGGTCGTGGCGGGTATACAGAACGAGCGTTATGCTTAGGACTTCCCACCTTGGCGTGACCGTGCCGCTAGTTGTGCGAGCACCTTCCCCGGCGCAGCAAATGGGCAACCGGTAGGAGACATGCATGACGATCGCCCCGTCGATCCCGGGCCTTGACGAGGCTCCGACCAGGCACGGGGGGCTCGTCCAATGGGTGCGCGACACCGCTGCGCTCACCACGCCGGAGCGGGTGGTGTGGTGCGACGGGTCGGAAGAGGAGTGGGACCGGCTCACGCGTGAGCTCGTCGACTCCGGCACCCTGATCCAGCTCAATCCGAAGCTTCGCCCGAACTCCTTCTACGCCAAGTCCGACCCGAAGGACGTCGCCCGCGTCGAGAGCCGGACCTTCATCTGCTCGGAGCGCGAGGAGGACGCCGGGCCGACCAACAACTGGGTCGACCCGAACGAGATGCGCGAGACGCTGAGCGGCCTGTTCGCTGGGTGCATGCGCGGGCGCACGATGTACGTCGTCCCGTTCTGCATGGGGCCGGTCGGCTCTCCGATCTCCGCCCTCGGTGTCGAGATCACGGACTCGCCGTACGTCGTCATCTCGATGAAGATCATGACCCGCATGGGCAAGGCCGCCCTCGACGCCCTGGGCGCGGACGGCTTCTTCGTGCCGGCCGTACACAGTGTGGGCGTGCCGCTCGAGCCGGGCCAGGCCGACGTCGCGTGGCCGTGCAGCGATGAGAAGTACATCGTCCACTTCCCGGAAAGCCGGGAGATCTGGTCGTACGGCTCGGGGTACGGCGGCAACGCGCTGCTCGGCAAGAAGTGCTACGCGCTGCGAATCGCCAGCGTGATGGCGCGCGACGAGGGCTGGCTCGCCGAGCACATGCTGATCCTCAAGCTCACCTCTCCCGAAGGCGCGGTGCGCTACATCGCCGCGGCGTTCCCGAGCGCCTGCGGCAAGACCAACCTCGCGATGCTGCAGCCGACCCTGCCGGGCTGGAAGGCCGAGACCGTC
This sequence comes from uncultured Frankiaceae bacterium, assembly GCA_964510285.1. Taxonomy (GTDB): domain Bacteria; phylum Actinomycetota; class Actinomycetes; order JAFAQI01; family JAFAQI01; genus DASZTV01. Next base: position 5,485 of record CAZEAM010000172.1, read on the forward strand.
GGTGACGACATCTGCTGGATGCGGTTCGGCGCGGACGGGCGGCTGCACGCGATCAACCCGGAGGCCGGCTTCTTCGGCGTCGCTCCAGGCACCGGCGAGTCGACGAACAAGAACGCGATCGACACGCTGCACGCGAACTGCATCTTCACCAACGTCGCGCTCACCGACGACGGCGACGTGTGGTGGGAGGGTCTCACCGACACCCCGCCGGCGCACCTGACCGACTGGAAGGGCCGCGACTGGACGCCGGACTCCGACGAGCCCGCGGCGCATCCCAACGCGCGCTTCACGGCGCCCGCCTCGCAGTGCCCGACCATCGCGCCGGAGTGGGAGGACCCGGCCGGCGTACCGATCGACGCGATCCTGTTCGGCGGCCGCCGCGCGAGCAGCGTGCCGCTCGTGACCGAGGCCTTCGACTGGGAGCATGGCGTGTTTCTCGCCTCCAACGTCGCGTCGGAGGGCACTGCCGCCGCCGAGAACAAGGTGGGCGAGCTGCGCCGCGACCCGTTCGCGATGCTGCCTTTCTGCGGCTACAACATGTGCGACTACTTCGCCCACTGGCTGGAGATCGGCAAGAAGGCCGAAGCGTCGAAGCTGCCGCGGATCTACTTCGTCAACTGGTTCCGCAAGGACGCGGACGGCAAGTACGTCTGGCCTGGGTTCGGCGACAACAGCCGCGTCCTCAAGTGGGTCAGCGACCGGATCGCGGGCACCGCGGACGCAGTCGACACACCGATCGGCCGGGTGCCGGCGCGTGACTCGCTGGACGTCGACGGGCTGGGCCTCACCGACGAGCAGCTCGACGTGCTGCTCTCGGTCGACGTCGAGACCTGGCGCGAGGAGGCCGCCCTGGTGCACCCGCACTACGAGCGGTTCGGGTCACACACGCCGAAGGTGCTGTGGGACCAGCTTGCCGCCCTGGAGCAGCGCCTCCAATAGCCGCCTGCCCATGCGCATGGCACATCCGCACAGCTATAGCTGAGCGCATGGCACATGCGCATGGTTACGCGATCGTCCACACCACCGCGAGGTGCACCGTCACCGGTTGCTGACCGGGACGGATCGCGATCGACTTCGCCGCAGTGCGCAGCGCATCGGCCGCGTAGTACGGCTGGGGCACCGGCATCGACGAGCCCTCGGTGGTCTCCTTCACCGACATCACCTCGCCGAGCCGCTCGCCAGCCAGCGCCGCGTCTTGGCTCGCCGCCGCCTTGGCCTCGGCGAAGGCCTTGCTGCGCGCCTGGTTGACCAGTGTCGTGTCGTCGGTGATGTCGAGTGACAGGCCGTCGATGCTCACCGAGTTGCCGGCCGCGGTCGCCGCCGCCGAGATGATCCGGCCGACGTGCGCCAGCGGGTGGATGCGCACCGACAGGGTCTCGCTCGCCTGGTAGCCGTCCGGGTTGCCGTGGTCGTCGTACGCCGTGTCGAGGGCGAGGTCTGCCGTCTGGAGGTCGCGACCTTTGACCCCCTCCTGCTCGAGCCGGCCGATCACGCTGCGTACGTCGCCCGCCGTCGCGTTGAGCGCGGCCTGGACATCGCCTTCCCGGTTGTGCACCCGGAAGGTGGCCACCAGGGTGTCCGGCACGCCTTTGACGGTGCCGTTGCCGCTCACCGAGATGGTGCGGCCCGTGTCGGGTGAGCCGGCGATCGCGGGTCCGCCGCCAGAGTCGACCGCGACGACGACCGCGGCGGATGTCGTGGCGATGGCGAGCAGCGCGAGGACGATGATGCCGGCGCGTGACGTGAGGCGGCTCATGAGGTTCCTGTCTGTCGACGTGTCGCCGATCAGACGCGGCTGGGCAGGCCTCGGTTCCGCGCCGGCCCGAGTCCGCCGCCGTTACGCGAGCGCCCGCGCTCGTACCCGGCCGTGCTGGTCGATCCAGGCCACGACGTGGCCGGACACCTGCGGACCCGCCACCGGGTAGTCGGCGACGAGGAGCGTCGAGGGAGCGCCGCCGTACGGTTGGAGCAAGAACGTCATCGCCGGGTGGAACCGCACCGCGCGCGGGCCGGGGAAGGCGGGGCTGGTCGCGCCCGGGCGTGCCGGAGTGTGCTCGAGCACGATCCCGGCGTCGCTGAGCTGCCACACGTTGACGTCGGTCGGGAGCTGGACCACGCCACCCGACCCGCCCATGTCGCGGTAGAACGCGAGGTGCCCGCCGAATCCGGGCGGGTAGGCGTTCCACGCGACGACCTGACCGTGGACGAACAGCTGGTCCCCGACGATCTGCACGCCGGTGGCGACGGTCCGAATCGTGCCGTTGCGCAAGTCCTTGAGGCGGATCGTCCCGGCCGTGTCGGCGTAGGCGAGCCAGTGGCCGCTCAGGGCGATGCCGGTGACCGCGAGCTTGGTGGCCTTGCCCGTCTCGAGGTTGTAGATCCGGGCGCTTCGCTCACCGGTGTAGTAGGCGACGTGGTGGGCGCCGATGCTGACCGGCAGGTAGCGGTCGACGCCGTGGATCGTCCGCGTGCGGTGCCGCGTCACGACCCGCAGCGTCTGTCCGCCGTTCTGGCCCACTGCCGAGTTGTTGAGCTCGGTGGGATAGCCGATGGTCGCGCCGGCCGCGGCGAGCTGGCCGTGCAGCGCCTTCGAGCGCGCGACCCGATGGGCCGGACCGGCCTTCACGCCGGTCTGCGACGAGTTGCGAGTGACCGATCGCTGATGTACGGCGGGACCCCGCCTGCCGTTCTGCAGCCAGATCACCGTGCCGTCGGCGAGCGCGAACTCGGTTGCCTCCGAGGTCGCGTGGGTGGGCGGCAGCACGGTCTTCGTGGTCTTCGTGTCGGCGCTGACCCGCAATCCGGTGTGGCGGCTGCCGTTGGTAGTGAGGAAGCCGCCGAGCCCGGCCACCGGCCACGTGCCCACCTTGGCCTTCGACGTGAGGAGGGACCCGTCGCCCAACACGTGCAGCCGGCCGTCCTCGGTGCGCCAGGCGGCCGTGCTGCCGAGCATCGTCGCCGGCTCGGGTCGCTCGGTACTCACGGCGTACGCCGGTGCGCCGTCGAGCGGGTCGAGGAAGATGTTGCGTACGCCGGAGTCGTCCTCGCCCGTGAAGTAGTACGAGCCGCAGGCCACCGCGCTCGACGAGGCCGACCAGCACACCGGGCTGTTCGTTCCACCCGGCAGGTTCGTCAGTCGAGAGGTGTCCAGCGGTGTCACGTGCCCGTCGCCGAAGGCCACGAAGGCAATGTCGGTCTTGTTCCACACCACTGCGCCGGTCGGTCCGGAGACCGCGGAGACATCCTGCGCCGTGCCGAACGGGTTGGCGAGCGACCGGGGGGCTACGCCGCCGTTGTCGTCGTACAGCTCGCCGGCCGCGTCGATGCTCAACCATCCGTACGACGCGGCCCCGAGGTAGCGGTGGCCCGGACGTACCGTGCTCGTGGTGTAGGTCTGGTGCGGGCCCGCGGGGATCGCCCAGTGGTACACCTTCGTCGGGTCACTGGCCGACAGCGCCCGCAGGTTGCCGCCGACGATCGAGAACTGCCGCATGTCAGGCGTGACGACGCCGACCTTCGAGCGGTGCCCCGCGGCGTCGACCGCGACCAGCTCCCCGGTGGCGTCCAAAGTGCGCCCGACCGCGTTGTACCGCTCGTACACCGCGAGCGCCGGGCCGAGCGGCGACTTCGGCACCGCCACCAGCGGGTAGACGTCGGTCTTGGCGTCGGTCGCTCGAGGCGCGGTCAGGATCCTGGCCGGGCCGGTCGGTGACGGTACGGAGGTGGAGGCGGAGGCGAGCGGCGCGAGCCCGATGGTCAGGGCGGCGGCGGCTCCGAGGGCCACGGCGGCGCGAGCCGGGGCGAAGCGGACCGGCCGGCCGGGCGTGCAGTTGATCATGTCTTTTCCACGCCTCACCGGTCGAGAAGGTTTACCGGCGTAACCTTCGATCCGTGAAGGTCCGCGATCTCGTCTACGGCCTGTACGAGCGCCGCTTGGTGGCGAGTCTGGCGGACGCCCCCCGACCACGGCACGTGGGGGTGATCCTGGACGGCAACCGGCGGTGGGCACGTCAGGCCGGTGCCGACGACGTGTCCCGAGGTCACCGGGCCGGGGCGGACCGGATCACCGACCTGCTCGACTGGTGTGGCGAGTCGGGTGTCGAAGTGGTCACGCTGTGGCTGCTGTCCAACGACAACTTCGCGCGTCCCGCGACCGAGATCGCCCGGCTGCTCGCGATCATCGAGGCGACCGTGCAGGATCTCAGTGCTGCCGACAAGGAATGGCGCGTGCACCCCATGGGTGCGCTCGACCTGCTTCCCGACTCGACCGTCCGCATCCTCAAGGAAGCGGCAGAGGCGACCCGCGACAAGACCGGGCTGCTGGTCAACGTCGCGATCGGGTACGGCGGGCGTCGCGAGATCACCGACGCGGTGCGCAGCCTGCTGCACGAACACGCCTCCCGCGGTGCGTCGCTGGAGGAGGTGGCCGACATCCTCGACGTCGAGCACATCGCCGACCATCTCTACACCCGTGGACAGCCGGACCCCGACCTGGTGATCCGTACGTCGGGGGAGCAGCGCCTGTCCGGCTTCCTGCTGTGGCAGACCGCCCACTCGGAGTTCTACTTCTGCGACGCGTTGTGGCCGGACTTCCGGCGGATCGACTTCCTGCGTGCGCTGCGCTCGTACGCCCAGCGCGAGCGGCGGCACGGAGCGTGAACCGGCTCGTCGGCTGACCTGCCGGTTACCCGACGTCGGGCGTGTCGTCGCCCGCTCCCCGCGCCGCGAGTCGTACCGTCGGCAGTGTTGGTCGGCCAGCCCGCCGACCGGGTTCCCGGAGGCCACGTGACCCCAGCCGCGACAAGCGCCGCTTCTGCCACTGCCCGGACCAGCCCGACGAAGCGACGCAAGGCGGCATCGGCTGCCGGCCAGCGCGCGTTCGTCCTCGACACGAGTGTGCTGCTCGCCGACCCATCGGCGCTCGGTCGCTTCGCCGAGCACGAAGTGGTCCTGCCGGTCGTGGTGATCGCCGAGCTCGAGGCGAAACGCAACCATCCCGAGCTCGGCTGGTTCGCCCGCCAGGCACTGCGCCTCCTCGATGACCTGCGGGCGAGTCACGGGCGGCTGGACCGGCCGATCCCGGTCAACGACGCCGGCGGCACGGTGCGAGTCGAGCTCAACCACAGCGACGCGAGCGTCCTGCCGCCGGGCTACCGGCAGGGCGGCAACGACGCCCGGATCCTGACCGTCGCGTGCAACCTCGCCGCCGACGGGGCCGACGTCGTACTGGTCAGCAAGGACACCCCGATGCGGATCAAGGCCGCGAGCATCGGGATCTCGGTCCAGGAGTATCTCGCCGAGCAGGTGGAGTCCGGCTGGACCGGCATGGCCGAGCTCGACGTCAGCGGGGACGAGGTCGCCGCGCTGTACGCCGAGGAGAGCATCGACCTGGAAGCCGCGCGTGAGCTGCCCTGCCACACGGGCGTGGTGCTGCTGTCGGAGCGCGGTAGCGCGCTGGCCCGGGTTGCCGCGGACAAGTCGCTGCGCCTCGTCCGCGGCGACCGTGACGCGTTCGGCATCCACGGCCGCAGCGCCGAGCAGCGGATCGCGCTCGACCTGCTGCTCGACCCGGAGATCGGGATCGTGTCGCTGGGCGGTCGTGCCGGCACCGGCAAGTCGGCGCTCGCGCTCTGCGCCGGTCTCGACGCCGTGCTCGAGAAGCGGCTGTACAAGAAGGTCGTCGTGTTCCGCCCGCTGTACGCCGTGGGCGGCCAGGACCTCGGCTACCTGCCGGGCAGCGAAGCCGAGAAGATGACGCCCTGGGCGCAGGCGGTCTTCGACACCCTCGGCGCGCTCGTGCCGGAGCACGTCATCGACGAGGTCATTCACCGCGACATGCTCGAGGTGCTACCGCTCACCCACATTCGCGGGCGCAGCCTGCACGACGCGTTCGTGATCGTCGACGAAGCGCAGTCGCTCGAGCGCGGCGTGCTGCTCACCGTGCTGTCGCGGATCGGGCAGAACTCCCGCGTCGTACTCACCCATGACGTCGCGCAGCGCGACAACCTGCGGGTCGGCCGGCATGACGGCGTCGCCGCCGTGATCGAGGCGTTGAAGGGTCATCCGCTGTTCGCGCACGTGACGCTCGTGCGCTCGGAGCGGTCACCGATCGCGGCCCTGGTGACCGAGATGCTCGAGGACTTCGGCATCTAGCCAGTCCCGGTTTTTGCACACAAACGTTGCGAGAGTCGCCTCCTGAGGCCGTATCAGTGCCTCAGGCGTTAACCCGTTCAACGTTTGTGTGTTATTTCGAGGGTTTTGCGTGGGGGTAGGCCATCGCCAGTACGTCGAGCGCCTCGTCGAGCTGCGTCTCCGTGACCTGACCTTCCCCGTCGCCCATGAAGCCGAGGTCGATCACCGCCTGGCGGACCGTCGTACCGTCGGCCAGCGCCTTCTTCGCCGCCTTGGCCGCGTTCTCATACCCGATGTAGCGGTTGAGTGGCGTCACGATCGACGGCGACGACTCGGCGTAGGTCCGGCAGCGGTCGACGTCCGCCGTCGTCCCGTCGATGCAGCGGTCGGCCAGCAGCCGCGAGCAGTTCGCGAGCAGCCGGATCGACTCGAGCAGGTTGCGCGCGATCACCGGCAGCATGACGTTGAGCTCCAGGTTGCCGGCCGCTCCGCCGAAGGCAACTGCCGCGTCGTTGCCGATCACCTGCGCGACGATCTGGCACACCGCTTCCGGGATGACCGGATTGACCTTGCCGGGCATGATCGACGACCCCGGTTGCAGGTCGGGAAGGTGGATCTCGCCGAGTCCGGCCCGCGGCCCCGACGACATCCAGCGCAGGTCGTTGGCCAGCTTGTAGAGACCGGCCGCAATCGTGCGCAGCTGCCCGCTCGCTTCGACCAACCCGTCGCGGGCGCCCTGCGCCTCGAAGTGGTTGCGGGCTTCGGTGAGTGGCAGGCCAAGGCTCTTGCCGAGAGCCTGGACCACCTTGTCGGCGAATCCGGCCGGGGTGTTGATGCCGGTGCCGACCGCGGTGCCACCCAGTGGCAGCTCGCCGATTCGGGGCAGCGACGCCTCGAGCCGCTCGACACCCAGGCGCACCGCCGCGGCGTAGCCGCCGAACTCCTGGCCGAGGGTGACCGGCGTGGCGTCCATGAGGTGGGTGCGGCCGCTCTTGACGACGTCGGCCCACTCGTCGGCCTTGCGGGTCAGCGACGCCTCGAGGTGACGAAGCGCCGGGATCAGGTCACCGACGATCGAGCGGACGGCGGCGATGTGGATCGCGGACGGGAACACGTCGTTCGACGACTGCGACGCGTTGACGTGGTCGTTCGGGTGGACCTCACGCCCGAGGGCGCGGCTGGCCAGCGTAGCGATGACCTCGTTGGCGTTCATGTTGCTCGAGGTGCCCGAGCCGGTCTGGTAGACGTCGATCGGGAACGCGTCGTCGTGCTTGCCGTGCGAGACGTCGGTGGCCGCATCGGCGATCGCCTTGGCGACCTCCGCATCGAGTACGCCGAGCTCGGCGTTGGCCTGCGCTGCGGCGGCCTTGATCGCGCCGAGCGCACCGATCAGGGCGGGGTCGATCGTGACGCCGGACAGCGGGAAGTTCTCCACGGCGCGCTGGGTCTGGGCCCGCCACAACGCGTCCTTCGGGACGCGTACGTCGCCCATGGAGTCGTGCTCGATCCGGAAGTCCTCGCCGCTCATTCGTCCTCCGCCCCACCCACCGCCGACTAACGGTGCCGGCGACGCCGGCACCGTTCCATTCTCTCGCGCCGCGACGAGCGGGAGCTGTCGGGTCGGCCACAGCCGTCGCGGTCAGCGGCGACGGCCGCTCTCGCCGAGCCAGTGCGCCAGCGGCCCACGACGGTGGACGGCACGCAGCCGTCGTTCGGTCGTGTCGCGCTGCGTGCGGGTCGTGACGATGAGCAGCTCGTCACCGGCGTGGATGCGGGTGTCCGCCGCAGGGACGAAGGTCTGCGCTTCACGAATGATCATCGTGACCACGCTCGGCTTGGGCAGGCGAAGCTCCAGGATCGAGACCGAGCTGAGCTTCGACCCGGGCGGGATCGTCATCGCGAGCAGCTCGGCGTCGAGGACGTCGAGCGGCGCCGACTCGACCACGATCTCGCGCGCCGCCTCCTTCGGGCTCAGGTTCAGGGCGCGGGCGAGCGGTGCGAGCGACGGGCCTTGCACGAGGGTGTAGATCACGACCAGCAGGAAGACGATGTTCAGCAGACGCTCGCTGTCCGGTACGTCGCTGACCATGGCGAACGTCGTGAGCACGATCGGGACGGCGCCACGCAGCCCGGCCCACGAGACGAACGCCTGCTCGCGGATCGGGACCCGGAACGGAAGCAGGCTGGCCAGCACGCTCAACGGGCGTGCGACGAGCAGGAGCACGAGTCCGATCACGATCGCGGGGACGATCTGGCCGCCGAGCTTGTGGGGGGTGACCAGAAGACCGAGCAGGACGAACAGCCCGATCTGGGCGAGCTGGGCGAGACCCTCTGCGAAGGACCGGGTCGCCGCGCGATGGGGCAGCCCGGCGTTCGCGAGCACGAGCGCGGCGAGATACGCGGCGAGGAACCCGCTGGCGTGTGCCGCCCCGGCTGCGGCGAACGCCACGACGCACAACGCGAACGTGGCCAGCGGGTACAGGCCCGAGGCGGGCAGCGCGAGCCGGGGCAGCGCGAGCGCACCGAGCCGTGCCATCACGAGGCCGATCACCGCGCCGACCGCGAGCTCGTATGCGAGGTGTCCGGCGAGCGACGCGGCGTCGAGGTGGAACGGCGTCTCGCTGAGGATCAGCACCAGGATCACCGAGGGCGCGTCGTTGAGCCCGGACTCGGCTTCCAACAGGCCCGCCGTGCGCTTGACGATCGGCAGCACCCGCAACACCGAGAAGACGGCTGCGGCATCCGTCGACGAGACCGTCGCGCCGATGAGCAAGGAAAGCTGCCAGCTGAGATTGACCAGGAGGTGTGCGCCTGTCGCGGTGACGACGGTGCTGATCCCCACCCCGAGCGTGGCCAGTACGCCGGCTGGCGCGACCGAGCGGCGGATGTCCGCCCAGCGGGTCGTCAGGCCACCTTCGATGAGGATGATCGCCAGCGCCGACGTACCGAGCGATTGCGCGAGCCGGGCGTCGTCGAAGCTGATCCCGAGCACGTCCTCGCCGAGCAGCACCCCGAGGGCGAGGAACAGCAGCAGACTGGGCAACCCGATGCGGGCGGCGACGCGGGTCGCCACGATGCTGACCAGCACGACCAGGCCACCGGCAAGCAGCGCAAGGTGCAGATGCTGCAGGCTCACATACCCTCCGCTCGGAGTTGCAGTCTATGGTCGCGAGAGCGGTCGAAAGAGCAGGGATGCGAATCGCAGTCGTCGGTGCAGGCGTGGTCGGACGGGCCATCGCCCATGACCTTTTCGGGATGGGTCACCGGGTCCTGCTGATCGAGTCGCGACGGCAGGCCTTCGTGCCGGACCGGGTGCCGGAGGCCGAATGGATGTGGGCGGACGCCTGCGAGCTCAGTGCGCTCGAAGAGGCGCAGATCGGCGCCTGCGACGTCGTCATCGCGGCGACCGGTGACGACAAGGTCAACCTGGTGTGCTCGCTGCTGTCGAAGACCGAGTTCGGCGTACCGCGCGTGATCGCGCGGGTCAACAACCCGGACAATCACTGGTTGTTCAACGAGACCTGGGGCGTCGATGTCGGCGCCTCCATGCCGAGGACGGCGGCGATCGTCGTCGAGTGCGTCGCCATCCTCGGCGGCGCCGCGTCGCAGGCTCACTCGAAGGTGCCGAGCCCGGAAGGCGAGCTCTAGTGCCTTTCGAAGTCGACGGCGCTGTACGCGCGCAGCTTCGTGAGCTGATGGTCGCTGTGGATCGAGCGGATCGTCCCGCTCTTTGAGCGCATCACCAGCGAGTGGGTGGTCGCGCCTCCCGCCCGGTAGCGGACGCCTTCCAGAAGCTCGCCGTCGGTGACGCCGGTGGCGACGAAGAACACGTTGTCGCCCTTGACCAGGTCGTCGGTGCCGAGCACCTGGTCGAGGTCGTGCCCGGCGTCCAGCGCGCGCCGGCGCTCCTCGTCGTCGCGCGGCCAGAGCTTGCCGAGGATCACTCCGCCGAGGCACTTCACGGCGCAGGCCGCGATGATCCCTTCGGGGGTGCCGCCGATCCCGAGCAGCAGGTCGGCGCCGGCTCCCTCACGGACCGCCATGATCGCGCCCGCCACGTCGCCGTCGGTGATGAACTTGATCCGGGCGCCCGCCTCACGGACCTCGTTGACCAGGTCGGCGTGCCGCGGACGGTCGAGGATGATCACCGTGACGTCCTCCGCGGACGCCCCCTTCGCCTTCGCCACTGCGTTGATGTTGTGTTCGACCGGCGCGTCGATGTCGACCAGGCTGGCCGCCGCCGGCCCGGTCACGAGCTTTTGCATGTAGAACACGGCGGACGGGTCGTACATCGCGCCGCGGTCGGCCACCGCCATCACCGCGATGGCGTTGCTCATGCCCTTGGCGGTGAGCGTCGTACCGTCGATCGGATCGACCGCGACGTCGCACTCCGGCCCGCTCCCGTCGCCGACCTGCTCGCCGTTGTAGAGCATCGGCGCTTCGTCCTTCTCGCCCTCGCCGATCACGACGACGCCGGGCATCGACACCGTGGAGACGAGCTGGCGCATGGCGTTGACGGCGGCTTGGTCCGCGCCGTTCTTGTCCCCCCTCCCCACCCACCGCCCAGCGGCCATCGCAGCGGCCTCGGTGACGCGGACGAGCTCGAGCGCGAGGTTGCGGTCGGGGCGTTCGCTCATGGTTCGATCCTGCCATCGGTTACCCACCTGCGTCGCATCTCGAACCTGCGGACTGGCACAGTTACGCACGTGTCCCCCTCCGGTAACCCGGGAGATCGCGCCACCGGCCGCGCGCGGGCGACTCGCGCGGCGCTGCTCGCGGCTGCGCGGGAGACCTTCGCCGCGGGTGGTTTCGCGGATGCAAACATCACCGACGTCGTAGCGCGCGCCGGCGCGAGCGTCGGCAGCCTCTACCACCACTTCGGCGGCAAGGCGGACCTCTACCTCGCGCTGTTCGAGGACTTCCAGAACCGCCAGGAGCAGCGGGCCGCGGACGCCGTGCGCAAGGCGCGCGCGGACGGCCAGCAGGACTCGATGCAGCTGTGGCTGGTCGGGGCCCGCGCCTACCTGCTCGGATGCTGGGAGGAGCGCGATCTCGCGCGGGTCTTCCTCGACGGGGGCGGCCCGCCCGGCTTCGAGCTGATCGCTCGGCGCCGCTACCGCGAGTGGGTGCGGGTCAACGCCGTGCTGCTGAACACCGACGACGAACCGCTCGGCGAGACGTTGGTGGTCGTGCTCACCAGCGTCGTCGCGGAGGCCGGGCGCGAGGTCGCCGTACAGGAGAACGAGGAGACTGCGGTGCGCCTGGCCGGGGAGTTCGTCGAGCTCCTCGGGCGGATCGGCAGGCCGCCCGAGCCGCAGTAGCTGCGCGTCACCAACGGCCTCGGTGCACCACGTCGCTCGGGTCGCGACGCCGCGACCGAAGGTCGCGCCGCGGGGCGTCGCCGGACTCGTGCCCGAAGCACACGACTCCGACGACGTCGTGGTCGTCCGGTACGCCGAACGCCGCGTGGAAGGCGGGGATGACCGTCGGCGCCATCCCGATGAACAGCGCGCCCAGCCCTTCGTCGACAGCCTGCAGCAGCATGAGCAGCGCCACCATGCCGGTGTCGACGTGCCAGTACGGCACCGGCCAGCGTCCTTCGTCCCGATCGGCCCACCCCTTGTCGGGCTGGGCGTAGCGGTCGAGATAGGCGCGCTTGCACGACAGGGTGACGGCGATCACCGGCGCCCGCATCACCCCGGCGCGGGTGTCGGGCGGCCAGCTGGCGGTCTCCTGCTCGGTCTGCGTCACGGCCCAGAACCGGGCGCGGTCGGCCGGCTGGGTGAGCAGCAGGATCGCGTACCCCTGCGAGTAGCCCGCGGACGGCGCGCGAAGCCCGGCGCTCACGACCCGTTCGACTACGTCCGGGTCGACCGGTCGCTCGTCGTAGTGACGGACCATCCGGCGCCGGCGAAGGACCTCGGTGAACTCCACGGTTCCTTCCTAGTCTCCCGGCGCCGGCAACAAGACTGATCGCGCCCTAGCGCGCCGCGTGCTTGCGCTCGTGTTCGAGCAGCCACTGCTTCGTCGTCGGACCGTAGAGATAGTTGCCGACCTTGCTGGTGGTGCCACCGGTGCGAAGGACCCGGTGGCAGGGGACGAACGGCGCGATCCGGTTGCGCGCGCACGCGCCGCCCGCCGCGCGAACGGCGCGGGGCCGCCCGGCGCGCTCGGC
>CAZEAM010000173.1:0-3082 GCA_964510285.1 uncultured Frankiaceae bacterium
CTCGTTGTCCAGGAGGGCGGCGGGTGTGATCACACCAACAGGATTGCTGCTTCGTGTCGCGATCACACCTTGGGCCAGGAGGGATGGCACGGGGCTACGCTGAAATACGCCGGGAACCAACATCGAGATCAGACGGGGAGGGAGCCGCTCGTGGCCCCCCGAGTGCTGGTCGACGCGACCGCTGTGCCCGCCGACCGCGGTGGGGTGGGGCGCTACGTCGACGGGCTGCTGGGCGCGCTTGGCGCCGCTGGCACCGATCTCGCGATCGTCTGCCAGCGAGCCGACGCGGAGCGCTACTCCCAGGTTGCGCCGCAAGCGACGATGGTGCCCGGCCCACCCGCGATCGCGCACCGGCCGGCCCGCCTGGCCTGGGAGCAGACCGGCCTGCCCTTGGTCGCCCAGCAGCTGGCGGTCGACGTCATCCACTCCCCGCACTACACGATGCCGCTGCGTGCCGGTCGGCCCGTCGTCGTCACCATCCACGACGCGACCTTCTTCACCGCGCCGGACGACATCGCCGCGGTCAAGGGAACGTTCTTCCGCTCGGCGATCCGCACGGCGCTACGCCGCGCGACCCGGGTGATCGTGCCGAGCAAGGCGACCCGCGACGAGCTGGTGCGAGTGCTCGACGCGGACCCGACGATGATCGATGTCGCCTACCACGGGGTGGACCCTCAGCTGTTCCATCCCCCGACGGATGCCGACAAGGCGCGGGTCGCCGCTCGGCTCGGGATCCGCGGCGAGTACGTCGCCTTCCTCGGCGTCCTCGAGCCACGCAAGAACGTCCCGGCGCTCATCCGAGGCTGGGTCGAGGCGGTCAGCTGGCGCGACGACCCGCCGGCTCTGGTGCTCGCCGGCGGTCGCGGGTGGGACGAGGACGTCGACGCCGCGGTCGCAGAGGTGCCGACCCATCTGCGCGTGGTCCGGCCGGGGTATCTGCGGTTCGCCGATCTTCCGGGGTACCTCGGCGGGGCAACCGTCGTCGCGTTCCCGAGCCACGGCGAGGGATTCGGCCTGCCGGTGCTGGAGGCGATGGCGTGCGGCACCCCCGTGCTCACGACTCAGCGGCTGTCCCTGCCCGAGGTGGGTGGCGACGCGGTCGCCTACACCGAGCCGGATGCATCCTCGATCGGCGCGGCGCTGTCGGCCCTGCTCGACGACGCCGCCCGCCGCCGGGCGCTCGGCGATGCGGCACTTGCCCGCGCGCGGGAGTTCACCTGGGCGGCGAGCGCCGAGGCGCACGTCGCCGCCTACGCCCGCGCCGCCTCGCAGGGCTGACGGGGCCAGCCACCCGGTGTCGGCGCGCTAGTGGAAGCTGTCGTCCTCGTTGGCGGGCAAGGCACCCGGCTGCAGCCGCTCACGCTGCGTACGCCCAAGCCGATGCTGCCGTTCGCCGGCGCGCCGTTCCTCGCCCATCAGCTGAGCCGGCTGCGCGACTCCGGCGTCGACCACATCGTGCTCGCGACGTCGTACCGCTCCGAGGTCTTCCACGAGTACTTCGGCGGCGGCAAGGAGCTCGGCGTCCGCATCGACTTCGTCACCGAGACCGAGCCGTTGGGCACCGCCGGTGGCATCCGCAACGTCGCCCGCCGGCTGGAGTCCGGACCGGACGATCCGGTCGTGATCCTCAACGGCGACATCCTGTCCGGCCACGACATCCGGGCGCAGCTCGACCTGCACCGCCGGCGCGGCGCGGCGGTCACCCTCCATCTTGTCGAGGTCGACGACGCCCGTCCCTTCGGGTGCGTGCCGACCGACTCCCACGCACGGGTCACCGGATTCATCGAGAAGTCCGACGCGCCGGTGACCAACCGGATCAACGCCGGGTGTTACGTGTTCACCCGCAGCGTCATCGACGCCATTCCGGAGGGGCGGCCGGTGTCGGTCGAGCGGGAGACCTTCCCGGAGCTGCTCGAGGCCGGAGAGATCCTTCTCGGCTACATCGAATCGGCGTACTGGCTGGACATCGGAACGCCGGCATCCTTCGTGCAGGCCAGTGCCGACGTCGTCACCGGCGTCCTGGACTCACCCGCGATGCCCGGGCCGCCGGGGGACTCGCTCGTGCTCGCCGAGGCGCTGGTGCATGGCGGCGCGGTGGTCAACGAGGGATCCGTCATCGGTCCGCGCGCCAGGGTCGACGCCGGCGCGCAGGTCACCCGCTCGGTGATCGGTGACGGCGTGCACATCCAGGCAGGCGCGTCGGTGGTCGACTCGCTCGTCGGTCGCCGCGCCGTGATCGGTCAGCGCAGTGTGGTCAACCGGGCGGTGATCGGGGAAGCCGCCACGATCGGTGCCAACAACGAGCTGAGCGCGGGGATCCGGATCTGGAACGACGCCGCCATCCCGGACGGCGCCGTGCGGTTCAGTCCGCTTCCCTGACCGCTGCCGGCATCACCGTGATCGAGGCTCCGTCCTGGGTCGCGATCGGCGCCGTGGCCCGGAGGTTCTCCGCAGCAAGTGCCGCCATCACCCGGCCGAGCGCGTAGCCGGCATCCAACGGGCTGCCTTTCGCGCTTACTGATGCACCGTCGCCGGACATCGACAGGATCGCCTCGGTGATCCCAACGGCGTCGATCGCGCGTCGCACCGCGTCCGGGTCCGGCGCCGGCGCTGACCCGGCGTCCCGCACCGGTTCGCTGTCGTGGACGACTGCGGCCATCGCGTCGTGCGTGCCGACGGCGAACATGTCGTCCGCCGCGGCGCGAACGAGTGGTCGTGCCCCCCGGTCGTCTTCGGGTGTGCGGTAGGGGAGGCCACGGACGACCGCGACCGGCCGCCCGGCGAGCTTTCCCTTCACCAGGTCGCCGGCGGCGGCGAGCTCGTCGGCGAGAGCCGTGACGGTGACCTCGAGGACCTGGCCGAAGGCGTCCCGGTTGCCGCGGAGGTCGTCGAGCACCTCGATTCCGGCCGCGCCGATCGCGGTGTCCACGACGCCGTCACGCCATGGTCGGCCCATCGTGTCGGTGATGATCACTGCGACGTCGACGCCAGCCCGCTCGTGCAGCGCCTCGCGCAGCAGGTGGGCAGACGCGTCCGGGTCGACGGGCAGCAGGGCGAGCTCGTCGGTCGCGACATTGGAGGC
>CAZEAM010000174.1:0-10437 GCA_964510285.1 uncultured Frankiaceae bacterium
AGCTCTTCGGCCTCCAGGCCGGCGCGGGTGCGTGCCGCGGTGGGCAGCCGCCCGGTCGCGGTGCGCGGGATATCGAGCTCCTCGTAGAGGACGTCGGAGGTCGAGTAGGTCTCTTCGGGCTCCGGGAACGGCAGGTCGAGCGCCTTGTTGATCATTCCCCAGCGGTAGCCGTCCTCCCAGTCGACGAAGGTGATCGCCGACCCGGTCTCACCGGCCCGTCCGGTCCGCCCGATGCGGTGCAGATAGGTCTTCTCGTCGTCCGGACATTCGTAGTTGACCACGTGGGTGACGCCTTGTACGTCGATGCCACGCGCCGCGACGTCGGTCGCCACGAGGATGTCCACCTTGCCGTTGCGGAACGCGCGCAGGGCGCGCTCGCGGGCACCCTGCCCGAGGTCGCCGTGAACGGCGGCCGCGGCGAAGCCGCGCTCGGTGAGGTCGGCCGCGATGCGGTCGGCGGAGCGCTTGGTGCGGGTGAACACCATCGCCAGGCCCCGGCCCTCGGCCTGCATCACCCGCGCCAGCACCTCGGGCTTGTCGAGGTGGTGGGCGCGGAAGACGAACTGGCTGGTCGTCGGGACCGTCGCGCTCTCGTCCGGCGACTCCGCCCGCACGTGCGTGGGGTGCTTGAGATAACGGCGGGCCAGCGTGACCACCGGGCCGGGCATCGTCGCGGAGAACAGCATCGTCTGGCGGGTGTCGGGCAGCAGGGAGACGATCCGCTCGACGTCGGGGAGGAAGCCGAGGTCCAGCATCTCGTCGGCCTCGTCGAGGACGAGGGCCTTCACCTGGGAGAGGTCGAGCGCCTTCTGGCTGGCGAGGTCGAGCAGCCGTCCCGGCGTACCGACCACGATGTCGACCCCCTTGCGCAGCGCGTCGAGCTGCGGCTCGTAGGAGCGGCCGCCGTAGATGACCAGGACGCGGGTGCCGCGCGGGCCACCCGCCAGGTCGATGTCGTTGGACACCTGCGTGGCGAGCTCGCGGGTCGGCACGACGACGAGCGCCTGCGGCTTGCCGCTCGGGTCGCCCGGGTTGACCCGGTGCAGCAGCGGGATCGTGAAGGCCAACGTCTTGCCGGTGCCGGTGCGGGCCTGGCCGATCAGGTCGTGGCCCTTGATCGCGAGGGGCACGGCGAGGGCCTGGATCGGGAACGGCGCGGTGATGCCGTTGCCGGCGAGCGTGGCGACGATGTCGTCGGCGACGCCGAGTTCGGCGAAGGTTTTCATGGGTGAGCGGGCTCCTGTGCCTACGTGCGGAGTCCGGTCACTTGCACTGGTGGGCCCGCGCCCGCGAGGTTCGCGGGGGGCCGACACACCACGGCTCTCCGCGGGATTCGGGATCTTGCCTGCTCAAGTGTAGTGAGAAGGTACGTCGGTAGGGCCGGCACGGCCGGCGAGTCCGGGTGGTTGGGTGACCGCGGTGAACGTGCAGTGGACCGATCCGATGAGCGAGGAGGATCGCCGCCAGGCCAGCATCGACCTGCTGGGCGTGCTCGCCTACGCGGAGCTGACCGCCTTCGAACGGCTCGCGGTCGACGCCTCGCTGGCCCCGAGCCTCGCGGACAAGGCGGCGTTGGGGGCGATGGCGGTCGCGGAGTTCGGCCACTACCAGGTGCTGCACGAGCGGCTGGCCGCCATCGGGGTGGACTCTACGGTGGCGATGGCTCCGTTCGTCGGGCCGCTGGACGCCTTCCACGACTCGACGACGCCGGCGGACTGGCTGGAGAGCCTGGTCAAGGCCTACGTCGGGGACGGGTTCGCGGCCGATTTCTACCGTGAGGTCGCGGAGCTGATGGACGACTCCACCCAGTCGCTGGTCGGCGACGTGCTCGACGACACCGGTCATGCCGAGTTCGCGGTCGCCCACGTCCGGTCGGCGATCGAGGCCGACCCGGCGGTCGCGGGCCGGTTGGCGCTGTGGGCGCGCCGCCTGGTCGGGGAGGCGCTGGTCCAGGCGCAGCGGGTCGCCGTCGACCGGGACGCCCTCGCCCGGCTGATCGTCGGGGGCGTGGGGGATCTCACGGCGGTGGGCGAGCTGCTGGCCCGGCTCACCCAGCGGCACGGTGAGCGGATGGAAGCGCTGGGCCTGCAGGCCTAGTCGCTCGCCGGGAGAACGGCGCCGAAGCCCACCCGGCGGGAGTCGGTGTCGGCGATCTCGACGTAGGCGAGCTTGTCGGCGGAGATGATGACCCGCCGCCCTTTCTCGTCGATGAGCTTGACGATCGGCTCGCCCTTGACCAGCGCGGCTTCGACCGCCTGCTGGATCTCGTCGGCGCTCTGCGCACTCTCGAACGTGAGTTCCCGGGGAGCGCCCTTGACGCCGATGCGTACCTCCACGGCGGTCAGGCTAGTGGAAGCCCCGGTTGGCGTCGGCGCAAAGCCGTCTGCTCACGGTGAACTTGCGATGGTTATGACTTTGTCCTTGACCTAGCCGGACGCCCCTGCAACGAGCGGGTAGCCGCTGATGCCGCGCCAAGCGAGCGCCTGGATCAGCTCGATGGCCTGCTGCTTGTCCACCTTGCCGCTGGCGTCGAGCCACCAGCGCGCGCTGATCTCCGCCGCGCCCGCCAGGCCGCAGGACAGCAGTTCCGCCTGCTGGCGGTCCAGGCCGGTGTCGCGGGCGATGGTGTCCGCGATCGCCTCCACCGAGCGCTGCAGGGCCCGGTCGACCCGCTCGCGGACCACCGGCTCGTTGCGCAGGTCGGACTCGAACACCAGGCGGAACGCACCGCCCGGCTCGTCGACGAAGTCGAAGTACACCTGCACGCACCGGAAGACCCGGTCGTGGTTGTCCGTGGTGCTCTCCAGCGCGTCGCGGACCTGCCGTTCGAGGGCGTCGGCGTGCAGCTCGAGCAGGGCCAGGTAGAGCTCGAGCTTGCTCGGGAAGTGCTGGTAGAGCACCGGCTTGCTGACCCCGGCACGCTCGGCGATGTCGTCCATCGCCGCCGCGTGGTAGCCGTGCGCGACGAAAACCTCCTGCGCGGCGCCCAGCAGCTGCTCCCGGCGGGCCGAGCGCGGCAGCCTTCGGCTGCGTTCGCCCGGGGTGTCGGTCTGCGTCACGGTGGTCCGAAGCGTAGCGACTCGTGCTTCGCCTGCCCGACAGGCACTCGTCGCGGGGCGTGTACGCCGCCGGGCCCGCGCGGCTACGATCCGGCGGTAGCGGGGCCGTAGCGCCAGTTACCGATGCTGCGGGGGAGAAAACTGCGCTCACGGGCGGGAACGGGGATACTTCTTGCCAAGCAGTCGCGATCAAGGAGAAGTCGGTGACCACTGACCCCGCCACGGGCGCCTCTGCGCCGGCGCCGGATCCGATGGGGGCGCTGGTCGACATTCGCAACCAGGTGATCCGGCTCGGCCAGGAGGTCGCTGCCCTGCGGGCCGAGCAGCCCGCCCAGGGCCCGGACGCCAACGCGGTGACCGCCGAGCTGCGCGAGGCGGTCCGGTTCCTCGCCGAACGTCTCGACGGGGTGGCCCGGATGGTGGCGCAGCGCGGCGAGGAGCTGGCCGACACCCGCGGGGCGCTCGGCGCGATCGACGCCCACGTCCGGTCGCAGGCCGAGACGATCGGCGTGCTGACCACCGGGATGCAGGCGCTCCCGTCGTACGGGCAGCAGGTCTCCAGCCTGCAGGACAACCTCAACTCGTTGCAGCAACGGCTCGGCAGTATCGAGGGGTCGATCGGACAGCGGCTCGGCGGGATCGAGCAGGCCGTCGCCCGCCCGGCCGACGCCACGATCAGCGAGCGCCTGTCGGCGCTGGAGGGAATGATCGGCCCGCTGGCGCAGCGGCTCGCGCAGGCACACTCCGACCACGCCGCGTCCCTCCAGTCGCTGCACAGCAAGCTCGAGTCGCTCGCGGCCGGTACGCAGGCCGCGCTCGCCCAGCCTGCCGTCGTCGACGAGAACGCACTCGCTGCATTCGATCCGAAGATTGCCGCCCTGTCCGCCGAGCTCAAGGCGTTGCGCTCCGATGTCGGCGCAGTCCTCACCGCGCGCAGCAGCTCCGAGGACGGCGCCCCGACGGTCGACCTGTCGCCGCTGGCGATGCAGCTGACGCAGCTGTCCGGCGAGCTGCAGTCCTTGCGAGAGAACGTGGCGGCAGTCGTCGCGGCTCGGGCCGCCGCGCCGGAGGCCGGCGAGTCCACCGTCGACCTGGCGCCCCTGCACCAGAAGCTCTCCGAGCTTTCTGACCAGCTGTCGGCTCTCGCTAGCGCACCGCGTAGCGAGGCGCCAGGTGCGGGCGAGTCCACCGTGGACCTGGCACCGCTGCACCAGAAGCTTTCCGACCTCTCCGACCAGCTGTCGGCGATCGCCAGCGCTCCGCGCAGCGAGGCACCAGGTACCGGCGACCAGGACGTCGACGCCGCGATCGCCGCCTCGGAGCGACGGGTGATGGCGCACGTCGACGACGCGGTCTTCGCCCTCGCCCAGACGCTGCTCGGCAGGGCCGGCGCCTCCGCCGCCGTGGACACTCCTGCTCCGGCGGCCGAGCCGTCGTACCCGGCCGCGCCGGCAGTCGGCCACGACGAGCAGGAGGACGCGGGCGACCTCGACGAGGGCTACGACGACGGCTCCGACGTCGCCCAGATCGACTTCAGCCAGGCGGAGATCGACGACGAGGACGACACCACCAGCTGGCAGCGACCCGAAGACAATGATGATGACGACGAGGTCCCCGCTTCGCACTGGTCGCGGGCGGCGGACGACGACGAGCCCGCCGAGGATCCGGACCGCCCGGCGTCCGTTCCGGGCGTTGATGCGCCGTTCGACCGCGAGTCCGCATGGGGACCGCCGCCGTTGCCGGTCCCCCAGGAGGGGCCGTCGACCGTCGTGCCCGAGCGTCGCCGCCGCTGGTTCTCCTGGTAGGACCGTTGCCGGCAGGATTGCCGGTCGCGCGCGGGGAAGAATTGCGGGAGCACCGCGGTTGTTCGCTGTGCAACGATTGTTCGTTCCTGGTTTCGTGCCCGAGTCGTCCGAGGTGAGGTTGTGCCGCTTCCCCCGCTCGTTGCGCCTGCGCCCGAGCTGACCCCCCAGGAGATCCGTCGCTACTCGCGACACCTGATCATTCCCGACGTCGCGATGGACGGGCAGAAGCGGCTGAAGAACGCGAAGGTGCTCTGCGTCGGCGCCGGCGGGCTCGGCTCGCCCGCTCTCATGTACCTCGCGGCGGCCGGTGTCGGCACCCTCGGGATCATCGACTTCGACGTCGTCGACGAGTCGAACCTGCAGCGCCAGGTGATTCACGGCCAGAGCGACGTGGGTCGCTCCAAGGCGGAGAGCGCGAAGGCGTCCATCGCCGAGATCAACCCGCTGGTGCAGGTGAACCTGCACCAGGAGCGCCTGGACTCCTCGAACGTGATGGAGATCTTCAGCCAGTACGACCTGATCATCGACGGCACCGACAACTTCGCGACCCGCTACCTGGTAAACGACGCGTGCGTGCTCCTGAACAAGCCGTACGTCTGGGGGTCGATCTACCGCTTCGACGGTCAGGCTTCGGTCTTCTGGGCCGAGCACGGTCCCTGCTACCGCTGCCTGTACCCGGAGCCGCCGCCGCCCGGCATGGTCCCGTCGTGCGCCGAGGGCGGCGTACTCGGTGTGCTGTGCGCCTCGATCGGCTCGATCCAGACCAACGAGGCGATCAAGGTGATCACCGGCATCGGCGAACCGCTCGTCGGCAGGCTGATGATCTACGACGCGCTGGAGATGACCTACCGCTCGGTCAAGGTCCGCAAGGACCCGGAGTGCGCGATCTGCGGCAAGAACCCGACGATCACCGAGCTGATCGACTACGAGGCGTTCTGCGGCGTCGTGTCCGACGAGGCCAACGAGGCCGCGGCCGGCTCGACGATCACCGCGGGTGAGCTCAACGCGATGCGGGAGCGCGGCGACGACATCTACCTTATCGACGTCCGCGAGCCCGCCGAGTACGAGATCGTGCGGATCGACGGCTCGGTGCTGATCCCACCGCGCGAGCTGCCGTCGCGGCTGTCGGAGCTGCCGCAGGACAAGCCGGTGGTGCTCTACTGCAAGACCGGCGTTCGCTCGGCCGAGGGTCTCGCGCTGCTCAAGAACGCCGGGTTCAGCGACGCCAAGCACGTGCAGGGCGGAGTCACCGCCTGGCAGACCCAGGTATTGGGCGACGAGCCGCTGTACTGATCACTCTGGTTGTCAAGATCCTTTTGGCGTCTCCGAGAGTCAGCTCTGAGTACTCCGATCGAGTGAAGGTCGCCGCGTCGCGGCGTCGTACCTTCTTCCCCAACTGGCAAGGCGACACCTGCAGTCACACGGGTGTCGACCTCGTCTTGGCTCGATTGGCGTGGGGAACGATCTTCGGATCGGGTGGTCGGCCGGGCCGCGGCACCGGAAAGAGGGGAGAACCTACGTGTCCGCTCGTCGCACCGCCGTCCCGTCACGCCGCCGCATCTTTGCGATAGCGGCCGTATCGGTCGTCGTACCGACGACTCTGATACCGATCACCATCGCTGCTGCGCAACCGAGCACCGGAACGGTGTCGGGTGTCGTGACGGATGCCTCGAGCAGTCCGGTGGCAGGTGTCTGTGTCCAGGCGAGTTCACCAACGGGTGGCTTCGGGTTCGCCAACACTGCCTCGGATGGAACCTACTCCTTGAGCAACCTGCAGCCGGGCTCGTACACGGTGTCCTTCGCCGTGGGCTGCAACTCGCAGTACGTCGCGCAGTACTACAACAACGAGCCGGACAGCCAGGACGCAGATCCGGTCGATGTCACTGCGGGCTCGAATACGGGGAACATCGACGCGCAGCTCGTCCTCGGTGGGACGATCAACGGCACCGTGACGTCGAAGGCGGACGGCACACCGCTCGCCTCGATCTGCGTGTCGGCGAGTCAGCCGAACTTCTTCGGGCCTGGACGTGGCGCACAAACCACGAGCGACGGTCACTACAGCCTCCAGGGGCTTGCCACGGGCTCCTATCGCGTCGCGTTCTCTGACTGCTCGAGCGGCGGCTATCTCGACCAGTGGTACGACGGCCGCACATCGTCGCAGTCAGCGGACCTCGTCGCGGTCACGGCTGGCAGCCCTACATCAGGCATCAACGCCGCGATGTCCCTCGGCGGCGACGTGACGGGCACGGTGCGTGATGAGTTCGGCCAGCCGGTCGCAGACGTCTGCGTCAGCAGTTCGAGCCTGTCCCCAACCGACGACGACTCGGCATTTACCCAGACGGCCGCCGACGGGACCTACACATTGCAGGGTGTGGCACCTGGAGGCAACCAGATCCAGTTCCGCCCGTGTGGGAGCGCCAACCCCGACTACCTGGCGCAGTATTACAACAACGAGCCCACAGCCGCGAAGGCCGATCCAGTCCACGTGACCGTGGGAACGCCGACCACCGGGGTGGACGCGACCCTCGAGCTCGGCGGCAACATCAGCGGCACCGTTACCGACACGTCGGGCAACCCGCTATCGCAGATCTGCGCGGAGCTGACGACGACGAACGGCAGCTTCGTACCGGTGTCGGGCGCCGCCTCGGATTCGTCGGGCCACTACGTCATCCACGGAGTGCCCGACGGCAGCTACAAGCTCGAGTTCGTCGACTGCGGGTCGCACGACTACCTGACGCAGTGGTACCGCGGGCACTCCACCGTCGCATCCGCCGGCGTGATCGTCGTGTCTGCCGGTGCTAACACGCCCGGTATCAACGCGTCCCTGGAGCAGGGCGGCTCGATCGGCGGGACGGTGCGGGACGCGGGAGGCCACCCGATCGGGGGGATCTGTGTGTCCGCATCGACGCCTGACTCGGTGTTCGCGGGAAGCGCTACTACGAGCTCAACAGGCCAGTACGTCATTCATGGCCTGAGCGATGGTTCGTACATCGTTCAGTTCTCGAGCTGCGGGATCTCGAGCAACGGGTACGTCGGCCAGTACTACGACAACAAGGCGAACAGCGGCACGGCGGATCAGGTCCCCGTCGCCGTCGGTATCCGAACCAACGGAATCGACGCCACTCTCTCACCGGGCGGGACGGTCACCGGGATGGTCACCAACACCAACGGCGACCCGTTGCCGAACATCTGCGTGGACGCGTTTCCAAGTGGCGGCGGCTCGGGACCCGCGTTTCCCGCGTTCACGAGGACAGATGCCCAGGGCAAGTACCGCCTGACCGGCGTGGCGCCGGGGAACAACTTCGTACAGTTCGTCGACTGCAACCAGACTGACTACGTCAGCAAGTCCTATGGCGGCAACCCTGTGTCGATCACCGAAGGTGGCACGGTCCCTGGTGTCGACGTAGTCATGACGAAGGGTGGGTCGATCTCGGGCGCGCTCACGCTGACGGCAGGTGGCGCGGCCGCTGCCGAGTGCGTCGAAGCATTTGCCTCTGAATCCGGAGTGATCACAACCGCCCAGACCGACGACAGCGGGGCGTACACGCTTCATAGCCTGGCGCCCGGAACCTACCGCGTGGCCTTCGCGTCGCCGTGTGTCTTCGACAGCAACAGCATCGACCAGTGGTACCACGGGGCGCCGAGCTATGCCGCCGCTACGGACGTGGGGGTCACGCAGGGGAACGACACACCAGGGATCGACGACGTAGTCCGCGGCCCCAGTGGTGGTGGCGGTCCCGAGGGAAATGACGTCACGGCAGCGATCAGCGCCTCGCCTGACTCCGGGGCGATTCCGCTGCAGACAACGATCACCGCGACCATCGCGGCAGGCGATGGTTCCGAGCTCACCTACACGATCGACTTCGGTGACGGGACGGCGGCCGCGACCGGCACCGCCGATCCGCCCTACCCGGCGATCGTGGTCGATCACACGTACGCAACGGCCGGCTCCTTCGATGCGTCGGTGTCGGCGTCCGACCCGCAAGGAAACACGGCCTCGGCCACCACCGAGATCAACCGGGATCCCTCGCTGCCCAGCAAGGCGGCGACGACCACCGACCTGGACGTCACTCCAGCTTCTGCGGTCTACGGACAGGACGTCACTCTGAAAGCCACGGTTGCCTCAGTGGCGGTTGGATCCGCTACCCCCGCAGGCACTGTCGAGTTCACCGACGGATCAACCGAGCTAGGCACCGCGCAAGTAAGCGGCAGCGGCGTGGCGAGACTCACCATAAGTTCACTCGCGGTGGGTCAGCACACCGTCACTGCGATGTACAACGGCGACCGGGCCTTCATGCCGAGCACGAGTTCTTCCGTTCAGGTGACCGTGTCGCAGGCCACCACCGCGACAAAGGTGTCCGCGACGCCATCGACGGTGAGGTCGGGGCACACGGTGGACTTGTCATCCGATGTATCGGTTGTGACCCCAGGGTCCGGCGCCCCGACGGGGACGGTGACCTACTCCGAAGACGGAACAACCATCGGAACCGCGCCTGTGACGGGGCCAGCGCTGACCACGCCCGCGCTAGCCGCCGGTGACCACGTGTTCGTCGCGACCTACAGCGGCGACACGAACTTCCTCACGAGTACGTCGACCCCACTTACCGTTGTCGTGACCGCCAACAACCACGAGGGTGGCGGAAGCGATCCCAACAAGTTCCCGGGCGGGGACGGAACGCTGGACGGCGGCGGCGGATCCGGCGGCGGCACCACACACGGCGGCACCTGCTATCACGACTGCAACGGCGAGACACCCGTCAGCTGGGCGCATATCCAGACGTCGGGTCCGATCACCGACATCTGGGTAAGCGACGACCTCGAATGCCTCTTCCGGCACACGGGTGATCTGTACCCCGGCGCCTTCACAGGCACGATTCCCTACGGCCCGGCACCTTTTGGGCTCGGCGGCAGACCCGGAGCAGCGGCGTGCGGAACCTTGGTCAGCGATGGGTCGCTCTTTGGACCTGGCCTCATCCCGGACGGGCCGACCGCACAGCACTACACACCGGTTAGCCAATCGACGGTATCGGGCACCGGAACCGCGGGCGATCCCTACAGCGTGACGACCGTGGTCGACGTAGGGTCCGGTGGCCTCGAGCTGAGTGAGACGGACAGCTATGTCGTCGGCGAGGAGAGCATCCGCACGTCGATCACCGTGACGAATCCCGCGGGCGCCGCCAGCGCCACGCCCGCGATCTACCGCGCGCTGGACTGCTACCTGTCCGACTGGGACAGCGGCTTTGGCGCGGTCGTCGGCGGTGCCCCGGCCTGCCGGGACACCGCCCCGCCCGGCGACTCCATGGGCACTCGGCTGCTGAAGCTGAGCACCGCCAGCGCCGGCTCGTCCTTCGTCGAGGGCAAGTACGACGCGGTCTGGAGCCAGGTGAGCTCAGGCGCGGCGCTGTCCAACACCGCTGACTGCAGCGACGTCGACAACGGCGAGGCCGAGCGATGGACGCCGAGCATTGATCCGGGTGGCTCCGTCACGCTCGACTCATCGATTTCCTACGGCTCGGGCGCTCCGGCGGATGGACAATGCCAGTCAACAACGCCGACGCCAACTCCCACCCCAA
>CAZEAM010000175.1:0-2780 GCA_964510285.1 uncultured Frankiaceae bacterium
CCATGTGGGTCGGCACCAGCTGGGTGTGGGTGACCTTGTACTCCTCGACCAGCCGCAACCACTCGAGCGGGTCGAACCGATCCATGACGACGACCGTGCCGCCGAGGCGCTGTGCGGTCGTGCTCCAGCCGGCGGGAGCCGCGTGGTAGAGCGGCGCCGGGGAGAGGTACACGGTCTCGGTGGTCAGCCCGTAGACGCCGGCGAGCAGCATCACCAGCGGGTTCGTCTCGCCGAGGGAGATCGTCGGCAGCGCCGGCTTGATCCCCTTCGGCTGACCCGTGGTGCCCGAGGAGTAGAACATCCAGCTGCCCTCGACGTCGTCCGGCGACGCGGTGTCCGGCTGGCCGTCGACCACCGACTCCAGGGACTCGAAGCCGGGCAGCTCGCCGCCGACCGAGATCCGCAACCCGACGTTCGTCGCCGCGTCGCCGAACTCCGCGATCGTGTCCGCCAGCGAGGCGCCGGCGAACAGCGCCTTCGCCTCGCAGTCGCGGACGATGTACGACGCCTCCTTGGCGGTCAGATGCCAGTTCACCGGCACCAGGTACATCCCGCAGCGCTGGACGCCCCAGACGATCTCGTACCAGCTCACGTCGTTCGGCATCACGACGGCGACCACGTCGCCACGTTGCAGCCCGCGCGACCGCAGCATTGCCGCGATGCGGTTGGAGTTGGCCTCGAGCTCGGCGTAGGTCCTGGTCTCGCCCGTTGACGGCACCACGACCGCGAGCCGGTCCGGCGCCGTGGCGGCATGCGCCGCCGGGTGGAACTGTCCGCTCATCGTCCCTGCCAGTTCGGCTCGCGCTTCTCGGCGAACGCCTTCGGGCCTTCCTTCGCGTCCTCGGTCGCGAACACCTCCTGCGAGATCTGCGACTCGAGCTTGTACGCCGCGCGCATGTCGATCTTGAGTCCTTCGATCACGCTGCGCTTGGTGGCCTGTACGGCGAGCGGAGCGTTCTTGGTGATCCGGGCCGCCATCCGGAACGCGGCGTCGAGCAGCTCCTCCTCCGGCACGATCTGGTTGATCAGACCCATCTCGTGGGCCCGCTTCGCGTCGATCCGGTCCGCGCAGAGCAGGAACTCCTGGGCGAGCGCGAACGGCAGCTGCCGGGGCAGCCGCACGGTCGAGCCGCCACCCGCGAACAACCCGCGCGCGGGCTCCAGCACGCCGAAGGTGGCGTGCTCGGTGGCGATCCGGATGTCGACGCCGAGCAGCATCTCCATCCCGCCAGCGACGCAGGGACCGTTCACGGCGGCGATGATCGGCTTGTAGATCTTGCTGCCGCGAAGCACGGCGGCCGTCCCGTCGGACAGCGAGTAGTCGCCGACCTTGTCGGTCTCGCCGGCCTGGATCTGCTTGGCCAGCCTGGTGATCTCGGGGATGTAGGTCTTGAGGTCCGCACCCGACATGAAGTTGCACCCGGCCCCGGTGATGATCGCCACCCAGGCCTGGTCGTCCTCCCCGAACCGCCTCCACGCCTGCGCCAGCTGATGGAAGTGCTCGAGGTCGCAGGCGTTCTTCGCTTCGGGCCGGTCGATCGTGATCAGCGCGACCCGCTCCGCGCCCTCGCGCGAGCCGACCTCGTAATGGATGGGCAAGACGTTCTCCTACTCGAGCGGAAGCTGGACCGAGACCGAGCCCTTGGCCTGGACCTGGTCGTCCTGGTTGACGATCCGTACGTCGACGTCGGCGACGTGCACCCGGCGGCGCTCCTCGCGGATGCCGGTGACGGTGCCGGTGATGAAGCTCGCGTCACCGGTCAGCGCAGGGGAACGGTACTTCACGTCGGCGTGCGTGATGTGGCCCCACTCGCCGGCCCACGCCGCGACGTAGTCGAGCACCCAGGCTCCCATCGACGCGCCGTAGCCGTAGCCGCGGGCCATGCCGATCTTCTTCGCCCACTGCGGCTGGAGGTGGCCGCGGGACGGCCCGTAGTAGGCGCCGTCGGTGCGCTCCGGGTCCGTGCGCTCGAGGTTGCGGTCGCCTTCGTTGCCGGCGAACTCCTTGGTGTAGCCGAGGTCGATGCCCTTCACCGACGTCGGGCCCTTGCGCATGTTGCCCCACGTCGTCATCGGGTAGGCGCGCCACTCGGTCGTGAAGCTGGCCAGGCTGTGCGGGCCGAGGACGTTGCGTGGCAGCGAGTCGCCGACGTTGACGCTGCCGAGCAACCGCTTGTCGTGCCCGAGCGTCTGTAGGGCGTCGATGAACTCCGCCTTGATCACGTCGAGCTCGGCGATCTTCTCATCGGTCCACTCCGGCTCGGGGTCGGCCTCGTCGTAAAGGTTCTTCTCCTTGGCCTTGCGGACCTTGTAGCGGATCGCGGTGGAGCGTTGCAGCGCGACCCGGCCGCCCTTGTCCGTGATGTACACGGTGTCCCCGCGCTGGAAGCAGGTCGGGCCGGCGAACGAGGTCTCCGCCACCTTGTAGTCGTAAGGCATGCGGTGGCACAGCACCTTGTCGCCCGCCTCGAGGCGGGACTCGAAGAACCACCATTCGTCGCCACCGAAGACGAGGTGCGAGTCGGGGATCCGGCCGACCTGCGCGGGGGCGCACCCGTGGCTCGTGTCGGTCGCGACGGTGAACGACTGCGGCGCGATGATCCGGCCGAACCGGCTCTGCGCGGCGTACTGCTCGTCGTAGTGCAGCGGGTTCGGGTAGTGCATCGCCTGCACCCAGCGCCGGATGTCGTTGACCGCGACCGGCTCTCGGAGCTCGCCGGGCATCATCGGCACACCCAGGTGCCGGTCGAGGTCCGAGACGTCCAGCTCGTCGGTCTGAT
>CAZEAM010000176.1:0-4192 GCA_964510285.1 uncultured Frankiaceae bacterium
ACCCCCCCCCCAACCCCACCCGCGCCGGCGCGCGGGTCGGCGCCCCGGGGTGGGCGGCCGCCCCGCGCAACTGGCCACCTATCTGGGCCCCCACGACGACCGCGAGGCCGGCCGCGACGTAGGACAGCGGAGGCGTGGTGCCCGGGCTCAGCACGAACAAGGCACCGACCGGTGCCAGCAACGTCACCCCGAGGTTGCCCCACAGGCCGAGGTGGTCGAGCCAGCCGAGGACCTTGGGCGGTGGCTGGTCGAGGGTCAGCGGCGCTTCGCCGCGGCGCTCGGTCGCTTCGTTGACGGTGGCGGTCATCGGCCCACTCCCTACGCCGGCATGATCCGGGTCAGGTCCCGCGGCGAGTTGCCTCGCCGCTGCGGTCGGCGGTCGATCACCGCCCTCTCAGCCCGGTACGCCGGACTCCCGCGTGACGCGCTCAGCGTATTACTTGAGCAGCTTGGACATCCGCCGGTCCGCGAGCGGCTTGCCGCCGGTCTGGCAGGTCGGGCAGTAGTCGAGGAACGACGTCGCGAAGGAAACCTCACGCACGGTGTCGCCGCACACCGGGCAGGGCTCGCCGGCGCGGCCGTGCACTCGCATCCCGACCTTCTTCTCGGCCTTGAGATCCGCCGCCGCAAGACCCCGCGCCCGCTCGACCGCGCCGGCCAGCGTCTCGCGCATCGCCTCGTAGAGCGCGTGCACCTCCTCGGCGGACAGGGTCGCCGCGAGCTTGTACGGCGACATCTTCGCCACATGCAGGATCTCGTCGGAGTAGGCGTTGCCGATCCCGGCGATGACGCCCTGGTCACGAAGCAAGCCCTTGATCTGGACCCGTTGCCCGTCGAGCAGCGCCGCGAACCGCTCGACGGTGAAGGCGTCGTCCAGCGGGTCGGGTCCGAGCCGTGCGATCCCGGGAACCTCGCTCGGGTCCCGCACGACGTAGACCGCCAGCCGCTTCTGGGTACCGGCCTCGGTGAGGTCGAACCCGCCGCCGGTGTCCAGGTGCACCCGCAGCGCGATCGGGCCTTTCCCGGGCTTCGGCGGCACGGCGGGCAGCTCCTCCCGCCAATGCAGCCAGCCGGCCCGCGACAGGTGGGTGACGAGGTGCAGCCCGTCCACGTCGAGGTCGAGGAACTTGCCGCGGCGGGCGGACGAGGTGACGGTGAGGCCGGCCAGGGAGGTCACCGGCGGGTCGAACGTCTTCAACACGGCGATCGATGCGACGTCGATGCGGGCCAGAACGTGTCCCACCGCGCGTTGGGCGAGGAAGTCGACGAGGGCTTGCACCTCAGGCAGTTCCGGCACCCCGCCAGTGTGGACCGAGTGGCCCTACTCTGAATGGGACCGGCGACGGTGGGGGAGGAGCGAGCCATGGGCGTACGACGCGCAGCGGCAATGTCGCGAGCCGTCCTCGCGGTCGCGCTGGCCTTCTCGCTGGGGGCCGCCGCGTCAACGAGCGCGGCACCCACCAAGCCCAGCCACCTGCGGGCCTACGACAAGCACCTGCTGAAGTACGTCAACCACGCCCGCGTCAACCACGGCCTCAAGCCGCTCCGGCAGAGCAACCGGCTGTACAAGGTGGCGCACGCCTGGGCCGCGCACATGGCCGAGACCGAAACGGCGGGCGACGACCTGACCTGGACCTCCGGGGGACAGTACAAGCGGGTGTGCCCGAAGGCGACCGCGGCCGGTGCCAACGACGGCTGGCAGTCCAACACGAGCGCCCGGGAGATGTTCCAGCGGTACAAGGCAGAGCCCTACCACTGGGCGAACATCCTCAGCCCGAAGTACAACCCGCCCGGT
The DNA here is from genome assembly GCA_964510285.1 of uncultured Frankiaceae bacterium. Taxonomy (GTDB): domain Bacteria; phylum Actinomycetota; class Actinomycetes; order JAFAQI01; family JAFAQI01; genus DASZTV01. The sequence goes on from CAZEAM010000176.1 coordinate 1,796, forward strand.
CAGGCGGCGTACGCCGACGTCGGCATCGCCACGGTGAAGGCGAAGGACGGCTCGGAGTGGAACTCGATGTACTTCGCGAACCACTGCCGCTAGCTAGCTGGAGACGCTCGCCTCGGGTTGCGGTACGACGACCGGCGGTTTGCTCGCGCGGTCGGCTAGCGGCGCGGTGAAGCCGAGCTGCAGCCAGACCGTCGCGCTCCACAGCAACGTTGCGCCCGCCACGTGCAGTTCGACGACGCCCGGCGGCAGGTTGAGGAAGTACTGGGTGTAACCGATCGCGGCCTGCACGACGACGGCGTAGACCAGCCAGTTCGCCCGCTTCCGCAGCACCGCCGACCCGCCTGCGAGTCGCACCGCGAAGACGGTCGCCACGACCAGCCCGGTGAGCAGCAGCGCGGAGTCGGCGTGCAGCTGCGTCACTCGCTCGAGGGCGAACGGCAGCCGCTTGACGTGTGCCTTGTCGCCCGCGTGCGGTCCGGTGCCGGTCGTGACGGTGCCGAGCAGCAACACGACGCCCGCGACCGCGACGAGGACCCGGCCGAGCCGGACCAGCTCCCGCGGCGCGTCGGGCCGGCGCGGCTGCCAGTCCGGGTGGGCACGGTGGACGAGGACGAGGGCCGCCCACATCAGCAGCATCGAGAGCAGGAAGTGGGCCATCACCCAGCCTGGGGAGAGCTTGTAGAGGACCGACAGGCCGCCGATCACCGCCTGGCCGACGAACCCGGCGATCAGGCTGCCGGACAGCCAGACCAGGTCGCGGCGGCGCGGCGTACGCAGGACCGAACCGACCGCGACCAGCCCGATCACGACACCGACCAACGAGGTGACGACACGGTTCCCGAACTCGATCCACGCGTGGTACGACGGCGGCGCCACCAGTGAGGTGTCGGTGCAGCGCGGCCAGGTGGGGCAGCCGAGACCGGACGAGGTCAGCCGCACCGCGGCGCCGGTGACCACGATCAAGCCGAGCAACCCGGCGGCGAGGACCGCCATCCTCCGAAACGTCGGAGGTGCCAGCCGGGGAAGCCTCATACGGCTAGCGTATTCAGGTGAACTGGCGTCGCCGCGGGGCCGTGTGGCTGGGCTGCGCCGCCCTGACCGCCGCCGCCCTCAGCGGGTCGCTCGTCACGACCGCGCACGCCGTCCCGAACCGTCACCCGGCCGTGGCCGTCGCCGACGCCGCGCAGCCGATCGGCCACGCGGGACGCTGGCTGACCGACGCGCACGGCAGGGTTCTCGTCGTCCACGGCATCAACGTGTCGATGAAAGGCGCGCTGTCGCAGTCCCAGGCCTACAAGTTCGGCACCGACGACGCCGCCTTCCTGGCGCAGAACGGATTCAACGCAGTCCGTCTCACGGTTGAGCGCTACGACATCGAGCCGTCCCCCGGGCACTTCGACGCGGCGTACCTCACCTTCATCCGCAACACGGTGAAGCTTCTCGATGCCCACGGAATCATGACTTTGATCGACTTCCACCAGGACGAGTTCGGGACGGTCTTCCGGGACAACGGCTACCCGTCGTGGATGACCCAAACCGGCGGGCTGCCCAACGTGACCTCTGTCGGCTTCCCGTTCCAGTACCTCGCGAATCCGGCGCTGAACCACGCGTTCGACAACCTGTGGAACAACGGGAAGGACAGCCGCGGCGTATCCATGTGGGCCGACGACGCCGAGATCCTCGCAAGGGCGGTGGCCGCGTTGAGCTCGACCCGCGGCGTCCTCGGGTTCGAGATCATCAACGAGCCGTGGCCCGGCACCCAGTACGCGGGCTGTTTCGTCCTGCTGGTCGGATGTCCCGGATTCGACCAGGGGAAGTTCAGCAAGTACTACGCCGCGATGGACAAGGCGATCCGGGCCAAGGACTCGAGACATCTGGTCTTCTTCGAGCCGCTGGTGTCCTTCAACTACGGCATCCCGACGTCGGTGACTCCCCCGCCGGGAGACTCAAACGTCGCGTTCTCCTTCCATGACTATCCGGTGTGCTCCGTCGCCGATGACGCCGGCCTGCCGTTGTCGGTCGGGCCCGCGTGCGGGGTGGAGAGCAAGCTGGCGATCAACAACGCCGTCGGCTTCGCGACGCAGCACGGGACCGGTCTGCTCGAGACCGAGTTCGGCGCCACGACGAAACCGGCACCGATCACCAACGCGGCCGCGGCGTACGACGCCGCGATGGTTCCGTGGATGTTCTGGTCCTACCAGGAGGTCGTCGGTCTCGGCCACGACGGAGCCTTCACCTCGCCGCCGAGCAAGACCCCGAACCGCGCGGTCCTGACCAGCCTGGCGCGACCGTACCCGCAGCTGATCGCCGGCACCCCGCAAGGCTGGGGGTACGACCCCAAGACCCGCGTCTTGACCGCGACCTACTCGACCGCTCGCGCGGACGGCTCCGGACGGT
>CAZEAM010000177.1:0-9925 GCA_964510285.1 uncultured Frankiaceae bacterium
GGTCGGTCACCGCCGCGGCCATCGCGTCGAGGTCGTGCACCTGGTCACGCAGCGGGACCTTCACCGCGCTCCCCCCGGCGACCGTCGTGATGATCGGGTAGGCCTCGAACGCCCGCCAGCCGAAGACCACCTCGTCTCCTCCGTCGACGACGGCCGACACGATCTGCCCGACGACCTCGACGCTGCCCGCGCCGACCGCGACCTGATCGGGCGCGACGTCATGGTGCGCGGCAATCGCCTCGATAAGGGCGGTCGACGTCATGTCCGGGTAGCGGCTCACGCCGGCGGTGAGACCGTCGATGGTCGCGGCGACCGCCGGGAGCAGGCCGTACGGCGACTCGTTGCTCGCCAGCACCACCGCGCCCGGCGTCTTGCGGCCGGGGACGTAGGCCGGCAACACCGCCATCGCATCGCGCAGTCGCACACTCACGACGTACAGCCTGCCAATCCGAGAAGCTGCACACAAACGTGACGCGGGTTATCTCCTGAGCAGCGCGCGGCGCCTCAGGACGCTACTGACGCAACGTTTGTGTGCAACTTCAGAGGTTGCCGCGGCGTTCTTGCTCGCGCTCGATCGCCTCGAACAGCGCCTTGAAGTTGCCTTTGCCGAAGCCCTGTGACCCGTGCCGCTCGATCAGCTCGAAGAAGACGGTCGGGCGGTCCTGCACCGGCTTGGTGAAGATCTGCAGCAGGTAGCCGTCCTCGTCGCGGTCGGCCAGGATGCCGTGCTCACGCAGCTTCTCGACCGGCACCCGCGTGTCGCCGACCCAGCTGCCCAGCTCGTCGTAGTAGGCGTCCGGCGTGGTGAGGAACTCGACGCCGGCGGCCGACATCGCGGCGACGGCCGACACGATGTCGTCAGTGGCGAGGGCGATGTGCTGTACGCCGGGCCCGCCGTAGAACTCGAGGTACTCGTCGATCTGGCTCTTGCGCTTGCCGACGGCCGGCTCGTTGAGCGGGAACTTCACCGCGCGGGTTCCGTCGGCGACCACCTTGCTCATCAGCGCGGAGTACTCGGTCGCGATGTCGTCGCCGACGAACTCCTTCATGTTGGTGAAGCCGAGGATGCGGTTGTAGAAGTCCACCCACTCGTCCATGTGGCCGAGCTCGACGTTGCCGACCACGTGGTCGATGCCGGTGAACCACTCGGCGGCCGGTCGCTGTCCGTCGCGCGCTTCGAAGCCCGGCAGGAACGCGCCACGGTAGTTGCGTCGCTCGACGAAGGTGTGGCGGGTCTCGCCGTACGTCGCGATCGACGCGAGGACGACCTCGCCGTCGGTGTCGCGGTACGACGCGGGCTGCTCGACCCCGGTCGCTCGGCGTGACACCGCGAGGTCGTAGGCGTGCGTGGCATCCGGGACCCGGATCGCGATGTCGATGACGCCGTCGCCGTGCGCGGCGACGTGGTGGGCGAGCGCCGTACCGGGCCGGACGGACCCGCTGATCAGGAAGCGCGCCGCCCCGGACTCCAGCACGTAGTCGGCGGTGTCGCGGTGTCCCGTCTCCGGGCCGCGGTAGGCAACGACGTGCATCCCGAACGCCGTGGCGTAGAAGTGCGCGGCCTGCTTGGCGTTGCCCACGGCGAAGTGGACGTAGTCGATGGCCTCGACCGGGAACGGTTCGTGCTCGCTGATCCGGCTGACGACACGATCGGCGGTCAATGTCATGGATCGAGCCTGGCGTGGCTGGTCGCGTCGTACAACAGATGCGCGACATACTATGCAATATGTCCAGGGTCGATGGCCTCGACGGCCGGATCATCGCACTTTTTGCCACCGAGCCGCGCATCGGCGTGCTCGAGGCGTCCCGCCGGCTCGGTGTGGCGCGAGGGACGGTGCAGGCCCGGCTCGACCGGCTCGAACAGGCCGGCGTCATCACCGGGTGGGGTCCTTCGGTCGACGCGACCGCACTCGGGTTCCCGGTGACCGCCTTCGCGACGCTGGAGATCGCGCAGGGCCACGGCCACGACGGTGTCGCCGCGCACCTGCGTACGATCCCGGAGGTGCTCGAGGCGCACACCATCACCGGCGAGGCGGACATGATGCTGCGGCTCGTCGCCCGGTCCAACGCCGATCTGCAACGCGTCATCGACCAAGTCGTGACATCTCCGGACGTCACGCGAGCATCGACCGTCATCGTGCTGTCGAGCGAAGTGCCGATGCGGATGCTGCCGCTGGTGGAAGTCGCGACGGAGCGGGCCTAGCCTCCGGAGGTATGGAGGACCGCGAGCGTCTGGAGCGGTTCGAGGCGCACGTCGCGGCCGAGGGCAAGATCGAGCCGGACAGCTGGATGCCCGACGCCTATCGCAAGACGCTGGTGCGCCAGATCTCCCAGCACGCGCACTCCGAGATCATCGGCATGCAGCCGGAGGGCAACTGGCTGACCCGCGCACCGTCACTGCGGCGCAAGGCGATCCTGCTGGCGAAGGTGCAGGACGAAGCCGGTCACGGGCTGTACCTGTACGCCGCCGCGGAGACCCTCGGTACGTCACGCGACGAGATGATCGACGCATTGCTCGCGGGGACCGCGAAGTACTCGTCGATCTTCAACTACCCGACGCCGACCTGGGCCGACATCGGGGCGATCGGCTGGCTGGTCGACGGCGCCGCGATCATGAACCAGGTCCCGCTGTGCCGGTGCTCCTACGGTCCCTACGCACGCGCGATGAAGCGGGTCTGCAAGGAAGAGTCGTTCCATCAGAGGCAGGGCTTCGACATCCTCGTCACGCTGTGCCGCGGAACCGACGAGCAACGCGCGATGGCGCAGGACGCGCTCGACCGCTGGTGGTGGCCGTCGCTGATGATGTTCGGGCCGCACGACACCGATTCGCCGCACTCCGAGCAGTCGATGCGCTGGCGGATCAAGCGGTTCAGCAACGACGAGCTGCGCCAGCGCTTCGTCGACGTCACGGCGCCCCAGGCGGAGTTCCTCGGTCTGCGGATCCCGGATGACGATCTCGCGTACGACGAGGCCACGGGCCACTGGCGCTTCGGTGAGCCGGACTGGGAGGAGTTTCATCGAGTCCTCGCCGGTGACGGCCCGTGCAACGCCGAACGGCTCGAGCGACGAACCCGGGCGCACGTCGACGGAGCGTGGGTACGCGAGGCTGCCGCGGCTCACGCCGCGAAGCAATCGACGACCGCGGCATGACCACCCGGAAAAGCACCGACCTGTGGGAGGTGTTCGTGCGCGCCCGCGGCGGGCTGCATCACGCGCACGTCGGCAGCATCCACGCCACCGACGCGGAGATGGCCTTGGAGAACGCACGTGACGTGTTCACCCGCCGCGGCGAGGCCGCAAGCCTTTGGGTCGTGCCGTCGACCGCGATCGTGGCGAGTGATCCCGCGGACGCCGACGAGCTCTTCGAACCCGCGATGGACAAGGAGTTCCGGCACCCGACGTACTACGAGGTGCCAGACGGTGTCGCCAACCTCTGAGACCGCTGCCACTCCGTCGGTCGAGGCGGTCGCCGACGGCTGCCTGCTGCTCTCGCATCGGCTGACCGAGTGGGTCGGGAACGCGCCCACGATGGAGGAGGACGTGGCGCTCGGCAACGTCGCGCTCGACCTGCTCGGCCAGGCGCGCGGCCTACTGTCCTATCTCGGCGACGAGGACCAGCTCGCGTACTTCCGCGATGCGGACGACTTCCACAACCCGGCAATGTGCGTCACATCCAACGGCGACTTCGCCAAGACGATGCTGCGCCAGCTGTTCGCGGACTGCTGGCTCGAGCAGGTGTGGGCGGCGTACGTCGACCACGACACGGCGATCGTCCGTGGCGTGGCGGCGAAAGCGATGAAGGAGAACGCCTACCACCGGCGGCACTCCCGGTCGTGGGTGGTCCGGCTCGGCGACGGTACCGAGGAGTCTCGGCGCCGGATGCTGCTGGCACTCGAGGAGCTGTGGCCGCTGACCGCGCAGATCGCCGTGCCGGGTTGGCGCGAAGCCGTGACAGAGGTATTGGTCGCGGCGACGATTCCGGTTCCGGCCGCGGCCGAGCCGGACGACGTCGCGATCGAGACGTGCGCCGAAGCCCGTCGTGAGCTGCTCGCGGAGATGCAGTCCCTGGCGCGAGCACACCCAGGAGCGACGTGGTGACAGCCGCAGTTGCGCGCGCATGGCAGATCCTCGCGACCGTCATGGATCCGGAGATCCCGGTCCTGTCGGTGATCGACCTCGGCATCGTGCGCGAGGCGGTGGAGTCCGCCGACGGCCGACGGGTCGACGTCACGGTGACGCCGACGTACTCGGGTTGCCCGGCCACTCAGGTGATCGTCGAGGACATCCGCGCCGCGCTGACCGCGTCGTACGACGTCGTCGAGGTGCACGTGCAGCTGTCGCCGGCGTGGACGACCGACTGGATCAGCGACGCGGGTCGGGAGCGGCTGCGGCGGTTCGGCATTGCCGCGCCGAACGGGCGAGCGGTGCTGCCTCTGATCGGCGACGACCGTCCGGATGGCTGTCCGCAGTGCGGGTGGAGTGATGTCGAGCAGCTGTCCGGGTTCGGCTCGACTCCGTGCAAGGCGCTGTGGCGATGCGCCTCCTGCCGGGAACCGTTCGACTACTTCAAGGTGCACTGAGCGCGGCGATGGCGCGCACCTACTACCCGCTGCGGGTGGCGGAGGTCCGCCGCGAGACGACGGACACCGTCTCGGTCGCGCTCGAGGTGCCCGACGAGCTGCGCGAGGTGTTTCGCTTCTCCCCCGGCCAGTTCGTGGGGTTCCGGGTGGTGGGGCCGGGCGGGAAGCCGGTCACCCGCTCGTACTCGATCAGCAGCGGTCTGGACGACGGCGAGCTGCGGGTGGTGGTGAAGCACCTGCCGGGCGGTGTCTTCGGCACGTTCGCCGGTACGACGCTCGCCGCCGGGGACGTGCTGGAGACGCTCGCGCCGATGGGCCGGTTCACCGTCGCGATCGATCCCTCCAAGGCGCGTCGCTATCTCGGGCTTGCGGCCGGCAGCGGGATCGGACCGGTGATGTCGGTGCTCCGCTCCACGCTTGCCCGAGAGCCGAGCAGCGAGTTCACCCTCGTCTACGGCAACCGAACAGCGACCTCGACGATCTTCCGCGACGCGCTGCTCGGCTTGAAGGACCGGTACGTCGACCGGCTCACCCTGATCAACCTGTTCAGCCGCGAGCAGCAAGCCGTTCCGCTGCTGAACGGCCGGCTCACCGACGCGAAGCTGCGCGACCTGGCAGCGACTCTGCTGGAGATCCCGTCGTACGACCACGCGTTCGTCTGCGGTCCCGAGCCGATGACCGTCACCCTGCGCGACACGCTCCGCGAGCTCGGCATGCCGGCCGACCGGGTGCACATGGAGCTGTTCGGCGTGCACGGCGCTCCGGGCCCGGACGTCGCCGCGGTCGCCGGCGAGCACGACGTCCGGCTGAGCGTGACGCTGTCAGGTACGACGTCGACGATCGCGACGAACCGATCCGCGACGGTGCTGGACGCAGTGGCAGCCGCCGGTCTGGACGCACCGTACTCGTGCACGGGTGGGGTGTGCGCGACGTGCCGCGCGAAAGTGGTGACGGGTTCGGTCGAGATGAAGGTCAACTACGCGCTCGAGCCGTGGGAGCTCGACGCCGGTTTCGTGCTGACCTGCCAGTCCCTGCCGACGACGGATCAGGTGACCATCGACTACGACGCGGTGTGAGCTAGTTCGTCGGCTCGGCAACCAGAGTGAGGTACTGGCCGAGCTTGCCGGTGATGTAGTGCACGGACCACGCGATCATCGCCAGGATGGACACGGCGTCCACGACCCGGACCGCGACGAATGCGCCCACGCCGAGGATGAGCAGCACGACGAGCTGGATGGCGGCGGCCACCGCGAAGAAGATCCCGAACCACAGCGACACCCGGCGGAACACGACCCGGTAGTCGTCGGTCGCCTGGATCTCTTCGGGCACCGGGAAGATCTCGCGGGCAAAGGTGGCGGCCAAAGGCTTGCCCAGTGCCACCGATCCGAGCCAGATCAGACCGTTGATCACGCCGAGAACCGCCGGCTGGACGAGATAGGCGGTGGCGTTGTCGGTCACCACCCCGACCACCGCCGCCGCCAGCACGAAGATCAGGACGACCTGCGCGATCAGCCCGGGCCGGCCCTGTCGGCGCTCGTACGCCCAGATCAGCACCGACGCCGCCGTGCCGACCGCGATGCCGATCAGGACGTTGTCGGTCCCCTTCCACGCGGCGTAGAAGGCCAGCGGCGGCGCAAGGATGTCGAGCATCAACCGAGGACCGACGGTCCGCAGCAGACTCGATCCGGTCGGGATCTCGACGTCAACGGCCATCGGGGAACGGTACGCCGGATCGCCGCCGGCGACGACGGAGGTCTCGGCTGGCGCACACGCGCCACGGAGGCTAGCTCTCGCCTTGCACGGGTGACTCGGCGGGCATGAGCATCGCGCGAAAGTCCTCGGTCGTGTTGACGTGCGGGAACGGTTCGTCCGGAACGGGCAGCCCGAGCCGCTCACAGATCGGCACCCAGCCGTCCGAGGCCTGCCACTCCAACAGCCGGTCAGCCGGTGCCGCACGCCGCACCTGCTCGTTGTGTGCGAGGAACGCGGCCTTGGCGGCGGACTCGTCGCGCCACTCGGGGCAGAACGCCGTGACCATCTTGGACGCCATTTGCGTCCAGGCGTTGTCCGGGTCGCCGCCGATCACCATTTCCATGCCCTGGAAGATCGTCGATGAGGCGCTCCTCCACCAGGAATCCGGATCGCGGACGGACAGCAGGATCAGCGCGTCCGGGTACGCATCGGCGATGTCCCGCCACAGGCCCGCCGCCGGCCAGTCGACGGCGGCACCGAATCCCGTGAAGAGCGCGTCCCAGTCCGGCGCCGTCCCGTCGTACGCGCCGGCCCAGAGCGGCGGGTGCTCAGGCCGGGGGAAGACCTCGAGCATGTGGTAGCAGGGCTCGCCGAGCAGCCGCTCGAGCGCGAGCTTCAGCGAGTTCGTCCCCGTTCGGCCCAAACCCGCACCGACAACACGCAACGCCACCCTGTACCTCCAGCACGGTTGGTCACATCATGTCTTGGGGAATGTGCGCGGGGAGCGAGACGTGACAAAGGCCTCGTATGAAGACGACCAGGTCGCCTGCACCGACACCGAGCTGGTCATCAAGCGCTACTACCCTCCCGGCACACCGAAGCACGTCGCCTACCGCGCGATCAAGAACGTCACTCGGCTCGACCTGACCGGGATCAACGCCGTACGCCGCTGGCGGCTCTGGGGGTCCGGCGACCTCATCCACTGGTGGAACCTCGACCTGAAGCGGCCGGGGAAGTCAGTTGCGCTGGTCCTCGACGTGGGCAAGAAGGTGCGTCCGACGATCACGCCCGATGACCCCGACGCCGTAGAGCGGATCCTGGGCGACCACCGGTAGCTACTGGCGGGACATCGCCTCTCTCGCCGTTGCCTCGGCGTCGGCCTTGTCGACCTTGCCGGTCTCGATGACGACCTCGTGCAGCGTGCCCTGGAAGGGGTTCGGGCTCTCGTAGCGCGGGCTGACCGGTGACCCGTGGTCGTAGCCGACGCTGTGGCCGATGCTCGACATGATCCGCATCGCGAACGGCACATGGCATGAGCCCACGACGTCGTCACCGAAGAGCAGCTCGAAGTCACCTTCGCCGCCGGCGCGGGTGAACCGCAGCCCGACCACGGAGTCACCGGTCGGCACCTGCGCCTCTGAGACGCAGACCGTGTGCGCGCCGAAGGCGTTGTAGTCGAGCACGAGCTTGTCGCCCTCGACGAACCACGACAGCCCCGCGTTCTCGGTGCCCGTCGCGAGCAGTACACCGTTGTCCCCGGGCGCGCGGGTGATCCGCGCGGTCATCACGAAGCGGCTACCGGCAAGCGTGGCACCGGCCTGCGCGGGAAGCGGCGCCATGGGTGGCTTGTAGACGTAGCGCTTCGACAACGGATGCGGCGAGTTGTCGTCGTAGCGGGTGAAGAACAGCTCGATCGTGCGGTCGTCGAGCGGCAGCACGCCGTGCTCACGCGCCTCGCGCCACCACCGCTCGACCAACGCGCGGAGCCGGTCCGGCTCCTGGTCGGCCAGGTCATGGCACTCGGAGAAGTCCTCGGCGACGTGGTAGAGCTCCCACTGGTCGTCGTCGTACGGCACGTTCTGGGTGTGGCGGGTCACCGCCTTCCACCCGTCGTGCCAGATCCCCCGGTGACCGTTCATCTCGAAGTACTGCGCGCCCTTGCGGGTCGGCGCGTCCGCATCATCGAGCGTGTAGAGCATCGACGTGCCGGCGATCGGGATCTGCTCGTAACCGCGGTACGTCGACGGCGGCGTGATGCCGATCGCGTCGTAGATCGTCGGGGCGACATCGACCGCGTGATGGAACTGTCGCCGGATGCCTCCGGGGTCGGCGATCCGGCCCGGCCAGTGCACGATGAACGGGACGTGCACACCGCCTTCGTGGGTGTTCTGCTTGTACCACTTGAACGGCGTGTTGCCCGCCTGCGCCCATCCCCAGGGGTAGTTCGCGTGACTGTGCGGCCCGCCGATCTCGTCGAGCCGCTCGACCGCTTCATCCGGCGTCTCGAGGATGAAGTTGAAGAACTTCATCTCGTGCAGGACGCCGTACGGCCCGCCCTCCTGGCTGGCGCCGTTGTCCGACACCAGCACGATGATCGTGTCGTCCATCAGGCCGAGCGCCTCGAGATCGCCGAGCAGCCGGCCGATCTGCACGTCGGTGTGGTCCAGGAAGGCCGCGAATGCCTCCTGCAGCCGCGCGGCGAGTCGCTGTTGGTTGTCCGGCAGGTCCGCCCAACGCTCGACGCCCGGGTTGAGCGGAGCGAGATCGGTGCCGGGCGGGACGATGCCGGTCTCCTGCTGCCGGGCGAACCACTCGTCGCGCACGGCGTCCCAGCCGACGTCGAACTTGCCGCGGTACTTCGCCAGGTACTCCGCCGGCGCCTGGTGCGGCGCATGCGTCGCACCGAAGGCGAGATAGAGGAAGAACGGACGGTCGGGACGGACCGAGACCGAGTCGTGGATGAACTCCGACGCCCGATCTACCAGGTCTTCGGAAAGGTGGTAGCCCTCCTCGACGGTCTTCGGCGGGTCGATCCGGTGGTTGTCGTAGAACAGGTCCGGGTGGAACTGGTCGGTCTCGCCCTCGAGGAAGCCGTAGAACCGGTCGAACCCGCGCTGGCAAGGCCAGTGGTCGTACGGGCCGGCCGCCGAGCAGTCGAGGGCGGGACACAGGTGCCACTTGCCGACCGCGAAAGTGGCGTAGCCGTTGTCGCGCAGCACCTCGCCCATCGTCGCCGCGTGCGGCGTGATGTGCCCGCGCATGTGCGGGTAGCCGGTGGCGAAGTTCGCGACCGACCGCATCCCCACCGTGTGGTGGTTGCGCCCGGTCAGCAGGGCGGCCCGGGTCGGCGAGCACAGCGGCGTGACGTGGAAGTTCGTGTAGCGCAGGCCTCCGGCGGCGAGCCGGTCGATGTTCGGGGTGTCGATCGACGAGCCGTAGCAGCCGAGCTGGGCGAAGCCGGTGTCGTCGAGAACGATCATCACGACGTTCGGCGCGCCCTCGGGCGAGCGGCGCTTCGGGAAGGACGGGGTCGAGTCGACGTGGGTATCGCGGATCTCGCCGTCGAAAGCCTCGAAAGTGGCCACCCGGACCTCCGAACCTGGTTCGTCCCGCCGTTCGAATCCGCAGCGTCCCTTGACACTGCGGGCAATATATTGACACTAGGAACGACAATAGTTCAAGGGATGGGGAACCAGTGCCGGTCAGACGCTACGCACCTGCACTGATCGTCGCCGCCGCCCTTCTGCTCGTCGTCATCGTCGCCCCGTCGAAGGGCCCGGCGACCGACTCCGCCGCCTTGGCGGGCAACATCCCGGCCGACCTCCCGACCACCTCGGCGACCACTCCGGCGAGCCCTGGTCCGGTCTCGTCCG
>CAZEAM010000178.1:0-4654 GCA_964510285.1 uncultured Frankiaceae bacterium
CCGGGGCGAGCCGCCGGTGCAGGTACGGCATGGCGAGGATCGCGGCGGTCGCGACGATGCCGGCGCCCACGACGAGACCCCGGATGCCCGGGTGCCAGGCCGGCGTCCGGTTGAGCAGCTCGTAGGACCACCACGCGGTCAGCGCTACCGCTGAAGCGAGGGCGAGTCGTGGCAGCAGCTCGTTGCGGCGGCCCCACAGCACCGTTCCACCGATGCCGACGAGCGCGCCGATCGCCGGCGCAAGGGCGACCGCGTAGTACGGATGGATGATTCCGGCCATGTAGTCGAAAGTCAGCCCGGTCGCGAGCAGCCAGCCGCCCCAGATCACGAGCTGCGCTCGGCCGGCATCGGTGCGACTCGCACGTCGGGTGAGCCAGAACGTGACGACCATCAGCAGCAGTGCTGCCGGGATGAGCCAGGCGATCAGGCCGCCGAAGGAGTTGCCGAACATCCGCAGCAGCCCGGTCTGTCCCCACATGCTGCCGCCCGTTGCACCGCCCGGACCGCCGCCGCCGACGCTGCCGGTCTCGTTGCCGGTGATCCGGCCGAACCCGTTGTAACCGAAGATCAGGTTGAGAATGCTGTGGTCCTGCGACCCGCCGATGTAGGGCCGGCTCGACGCCGGCCAGGCCGCGACGATCGCGACCCACCAGCCGGACGCGACGACCATCGCCGCGAGTGCGGCGAGCAGCTGGAGGATCCGGCGCCGCAGCGATGTGTCGGCGGCGACCAGGTAGGCCAGCCCGAACGCGGGCACGACCAGGAACGCCTGCATCATCTTCGTGATGAAGCCGGTGCCGACGAAGGCGCCGGCCAGCAGGAGCCACTTGGTCGAGGCGGACTCGACTGCGCGGGTCACGGCGTACGCCGCTGCGACGAGCAGCAGGACCAGCATCGCGTCGGGATTGTTGAACCGGAACATCAGCGTCGCGATCGGGGTCGTCGCGAGTGCCGCGCCGGCGAGCAGGCCCGCGCCTGCGCTGAAGTGCCGTCGCACGGTGAGGTAGAGCAGGCCGACCGCTGCGACCCCCATCAACGCTTCGGGCACGAGGATCGACCAGCTGTTGACCCCGAAGATCCGCGCCGACAGGTCCATCACCCACAGGAACGCAGGGGGCTTGTCGACGGTGATCGAGTTGCCGGAATCGAGTGAGCCGAAGAAGAAGGCCTTCCAGGAGTGCGTGCCGGCCTGCACGGCCGCGCTGTAGAAGCTGTTCGCCCAGCCGGACGCGCCGAGCCCCCAGATGTAGAGGAACGCGGTGCTGGTCAGCAGGGTGAGCAGCCCCGGGCGGACCCACGCCGGATCCTGCGGGCGGCCGCGCACCAGCCGGCGCATCCGGCCGCCACTGGCCGGCGGCGCAACGTCGTACGCCGGTTCCTCCGGGGTCGGCGCCGCCGGCGGCAGCGGATCGATGAACGTGGTGGTCATGGCAGGCTCCGGATCCCGCGCAGGAGGGCGCGCGTCGTGGGGGCAGAGCGCGTGGTGGCCCTGCGTCGAATCAGTGGGCGTCCGCGGAAGGCGCGGCGAAGCAGCACGAACCGCAACACGGTCGCGAAGAGGTTGGCGGCGACGAGGACGGTGATCTCGAGGCCTCGTGCCGGGTGCGCGGATGCCAGGTGCAACGCCGCCAGCGAGCCGGACGTCACGCCCAGCGCGACGCCGAAGATCGCGAGCCCCTGCACCTGGTGGCGCACCGCGTCGGCTCGCCCTCTGACGTCGAAGGTCATCCGCCGGTTCGCCGCCGTGTTGGCGACAGCGGTCACGAGCAGCGCGAGGGCGTTGGCGAGCTGTGCCGCCATCGCCGTGCGCAGCGCGGCGTAGAGCCCGACGTAGGCGAGCGTGCTGACGATGCCGATCGCGGCGAACCGCACGATCTGGCGGGCCGGCCCCGCTGCCAGTCGCGCCACGCCTTTCAGGTCGGCGATCGCGGTCGGGACGATGTCGACGCGGCTGTCCGGGTCGTCGACCCAGTCGACCGGCACCTCGTGAATGCGCATGCCCTCGTGTTCGGCGAGGACGAGCAGCTCGGTATCGAAGAACCAGGCGTCGTCCTTGACCCGGGGAAGCAGCCGCTCGGCAAAGACGGCCCGGACGGCCTTGAACCCGCACTGCGCGTCGGAGAACTTCGTCGCGAGGATGGTGTGCAGGATCGCGTTGTAGCTGCGTGAGATCAGCTCCCGCTTGGGACCGCGCAGCACGCGCGCACTTCCGGCGAGCCGCGTGCCGATCGCAATGTCGCTGTGTCCCGAGATCAGCGGCGCGACGAGGGGGAGCAGCGCGTTGAGATCGGTGGACAGGTCGACGTCCATGTAGGCGACGACGCCGGCGTTGCTCGACATCCACGCTCGGCGAAGCGCCCGGCCGCGTCCCTTCTCGGGCAGGCGGATGACGTGGACGTCGTCCAGCTCGACCGCGAGGTCCTGCGCGATCGCGTACGTCGCGTCAGTGCTCGCGTTGTCGACGATCGTGATCCGGGAGGTCAGCGGGAAGGATGTCGCCAGGTAGTCGTGCAGCCGGCGTACCGACGCGGAGAGGGTCGACTGCTCGTTGTAGACCGGGATGACGACGTCGACCGCAGGGGCGGTCGAGGACGCCGCGGGGGCTTCGAGGTCGAGGTCTAGTGCGGTGCTCATGGCGATCAGAGTCGCCGCCGGACATCAACGCAACGTGAGGACTACCTGCGAAGTTGCTGTGAGCGGCGCCTTAGTTCGCCGTGTACTTGTACGGGATCGCTGCCGCCTGGTTGGCGGTGTACTCGTAGTACGTCCCATCGAGACTGATCGTCTGAACGAAGCTGTCGATGTAGAGGGTTCCGGCCACGACCGAAGTGCCCGGGCCGGGCTGGAAGTTGACCGTGATCGTCCCGGTCGAGTGAGGCGCGATCTCGACCGGATCGAAGGGGATCTCCGATGCCGTGCTGAGCTGCCAGAGGTCGCCGGTGGCCGACTCCGCATTGCTGTCGAAGGTCTGGGTGGTCGCGGTCATCGTCGTGTCGACCTGCTCGGGAGCGGGCGGCGAGCTGAACGGCCCGATCTGCTCGGGGAGCAGCCCCCACTCGCCCGGGGTCACCTCACCGGCTGTGTAGGTCACTGACGGGGTCAGGCCGGCCGGCGACTCGAGATCCGGGTTGCCGAGGGCGGGTGAGACGTCGAACTGGAACGGCTTGCTGCCGGTGGTCGACGCAGAGGTGGTCACCGCGGTGGAGTCCGCGGGGACGAGGTACTCCGGCGCCTCGTCGTCCTGGCCAGGCGGCGTGTTGGTCTGCGCCGACCCGAGCGGCGTCAGGTCGTACGTCGAGGTGGTGGTGAGGCGCGGGTCGACGAAGTAGGTCTGCGACGTCGGTCCGTTGTTGGTGATCGTGATCGTCGCCTGGGCGCCGGCCCCCGTGTTGACGACCGTGGCGGTCGAGTTCGGAACGCCCTGCACCGTCATCGTGAGCGGCTTGTTGTCGGTCGTGACGGTGAACGGCGTGCTGATGTCGGCACCGCTCACGACCGGGGTGAAGTCGACGATCAGGGTCCACCGTCCTGGGGCGGGATCAGCGACCTGTAGCTGGGCCCCTTGGCTGTCCGTCGCGGGCTGCGCCGGGTTGGTGTCACCCGGGTTCGTCGCGTTGGAGACCTGCGCCACGTTGTTGCCGCCCGGGGAGACGAGCACCGCGTCGAACGGGTTCGCGGCGTCGTTGGGCAGGGTGATCGCGGCATTGAGCGCTGGAGTGTTCGCGGTCACCTGGGTCTGGTAGTAGAAGACGGCGCCTGGGTAGTCGCCGCGACCGTTGCCGCCGGTCAGCGTGCCGGTGAAGCTCTGGGTGCCGGCCGGGATCAGGGTGCGCAGGGTGACCGGGACGGTCGAGGTGCTCTTCACCGGCTTGTGCTTGCCGGCGACGGCCGAAGCGAGGACGAGCGATCCGCTGGAGTCACCCGGGGTGTGTGGGGTCTTGACGGTCAGTGTGAAGGTCGCCGACTTGCCCGAGGCGATCGTGGCGCTCGCCGGGGACACCTTCCCGAACTTGGCGTAGCTGGCGACCGAGGCCCCGAACCGCACGGTTCCTGTGCTGCCGCCGTTCGCCGACGTACGGCTGAAGATGTACGCGGTCCAGGTGCCGGGAGCCGGGTCGGCGACCTCGGCATGGCCGTAGTTGCCGACACCCTGAGGGAGCGTGCTGCCGGCGACGTCGCCGTTCGGGTCGACGAGGAGCATCCGGACCCGCGCCGCCGGGTCGAGTGACGCGCCCGCCCAGGCGATCGAGGCGGACAGGCGGTCACGGTTCGCCGGCACCTTGAACGTGGTCGTGGCGAGGTTGTCGGCCAAGCCGGCGAAGTCGACGTAGGGCTGGCTGGTCGCGTCACTGAGCGTGACGGTCGTCGACGCGATCGAGGTGGCGGCGCCGAGAGACCTCGTGGCGGCGGTGACCGTCACCTTCCCGGTGCCGGGGTTGGTGACCTTCTCCTTGAACGTCGAGGGCGTGCCCGCGGCCGCGATCGCCGAGAAGTGGGTGGCGGACAGCTGGGTGGTGGTAGCTGTCGGCGCGCTCGTCGCGCCGTAGGCCTTGGCGAGTACGACGGCCCGGTAGGCGTCGACCAGCCCGGCGCCCTGCTGCTCCGCCGGAGCATCGATGTCGTCCGCCGTGTCCAGGAGGATCTTCTTGATGAC
>CAZEAM010000179.1:0-2284 GCA_964510285.1 uncultured Frankiaceae bacterium
GAGCACCAGTTGCAGAGCTTGCTCGGGTTGTGGCGCCAGTCGCCGCTCTCGCGTGCTCTGGTGATGGCCGAGCCGATGGCCTCGAGCTGGCGCTCGAGTGACTCGAGGTCCGCGGCATCGGGCTGGTAGTCGAGGACCTCGCGGTCTTTCAGGTAGTAGAGCCGCAGCAGTCGTGGCAGGACGCCGGTCGACCGCCACAGCACGAGGGCGTAGAAGCGGAGCTGGAAGAGGGCCTTGCCCTCGAACAGCTCGCTCGGCGACTTGCCGCTCTTGTAGTCGACGACTCGCAGGTCCCCGGCAGGTGAACGGTCGAGGCGGTCGACGAAGCCCTTGAGGTGGATCCCGGAGGGCAGCGTGGTCTCGACCAGCACCTCGCGTTCGGCCGGTTCGAGCCGGGTCGGGTCCTCCAGGGCGAAGTAGCTGTCGAGGAGCTCGCGCGTCGACGAGACGAGCGCCTGCAGACCGCCGGGCGCCTCGGTGACGAGGGCGGCGAGCTCCGGTTCCTCGGCGAGCAGGGACTGCCAGCCGGGTTCGACGTCGTCGCAGGCCGCCGCGATGGTGCGAGTCGCAGCGGGCAGGTCGAACAGCCGCTCGAGCACGCCGTGGATGACCGTGCCGCGGGCAGCGTCGAGGCTCGGCGGCTCCGGCAACCGGTCGATGACCCGGAACCGGTAGAGCAGAGCGCAGTTCTTGAAGTCGAGCGCGCGCGACGGCGACAGCGACCACTCGGGCTGCGTGGGGTCGGCCTGCGCCGCCTCGACGCCGTCGGCCGGGAGCTCGATCACCTGGGTGATCGTCTCGCTCGCGGCCAAGTGCGTCATGCCCGGCACGGTAGAGGAGACCGCCGACGAAATCCGCCGACGCGCTGAGGGCCCGGTGGAATCCTCGGGCCGGGTTCAGGTTGCACGCCTACCCTGAGGTCGTGGACGAGCAGGAACAGCCGGCGCAGCCTCCGGGGCGGCGGTCTGCCGGGATCCCGCTCGGCCGCATCTTCGGCGTACCTCTCGTCGCGTCCCCCGCGTGGATCGTCCTGGTCGTAGTCGGCACGGTGGTCGGGCCGAGCGCGGTCCGGGACAGCATCGACGTCAGCGTCGCGATGAGCTACCTCGTCACGTTCGCGCTGATCATGTTGGTGTACGCGGCGGTACTGCTGCACGAGGCGAGCCACGTGCTGGTCGCGAAGGCGCTGGGCCTGCGGGTACGCCGGGTGGTGCTGCAGCTGCTCGGCGCGGTGTCGGAAGTGCTCGACGAGCCGCAGACGCCGGGGCGCGAGTTCCTGGTCGCCTCCGTCGGGCCGCTCACCTCCGTCTTCCTCGCCGGGGTCGCGGCGGCGGTCGGGGCGCAGCTGCCGGAGCACTCGGTCGGCTGGCTGCTGGCCGACTCGACCGCGACCATCAACGGCGTCGTCGCCGCGTTCAACCTGCTGCCCGGGATGCCGCTGGACGGGGGCCGGCTGCTGCGGGCCGTGCTGTGGCACGTCACCGGCGACCGGCTGCGCGGCCTGCTGATCGCCGGCTGGGTGGGGCGCACGCTCGCCGCGATCACCGCCGGGTTCGGCCTCCTCGCGCCGAGCCTGGGGGTCGGCAACGACGGCTTCGCGAGCGTCTACCTGCTGCTGGTCGGCTTCTTCATCTGGGTCAACGCGTCGCTGTCGATCGCGCAGGCGAAGGTCGGCGCGGTGATCCCCGGCCTGTCGCTGGCGAAGCTCGTCCGGCCGGCTCTCACGGTGGAGGCCCAGCTGCCGCTGGCCGAAGCGGTACGACGGGCGCGGGCGATCGGGGCCAGGGCGCTGGTAGTGGTCGACGGCCGCGATCGCTGGGCCGGGATCGTGTCGGAGGCCGCGGTGCAGGCCACCCCGGTGGAGCGCCAGCCGTGGATCTCGGTCAGCGACCTGGCGCGCCCGGTCGAGGCCGGCCTCGTCCTCTCGCCGTCCCTGTCCGGGGCGGACCTGATGACCGCCGTCCAGCAGACGCCCGCCACGGAGTACCTGGTTGCCGGGGACGACGGGGCGCTGCAGGGCGTCCTCGCGCGTACCGACCTGATCGCCGCCCTGCGCGCCGCCGGGGTGAGGTAGACAGTCTCGGCGTGGGCAGCGACGAAGGGGATCGGCGGCGCGGGCCGTTGCGGGTGGGAGACCTGGTGCAGCTGACCGACCCGAAGGGCCGGATGCACACGATCGAGCTGGCCGCGGGCAAGGAGTTCCACACCCATCGCGGCGTGATCCCGCACGACGAGCTGATCGGCAAGCCGGAAGGCTGCGTGGTCACGTCGGCCGGCGGCACGG
>CAZEAM010000180.1:0-18381 GCA_964510285.1 uncultured Frankiaceae bacterium
GGATGATCCCCCCGCCGAGGGTGAGCCAGGCGGCGTTGGCCGTGGTGCTGCCGACCAGTGGATGGACAGCGCTGACCTGCAGCGTCCATGTGGCGGCGCCGGCCGGGACCGGCACCACCCGCACGTGGCCGCGCAACGGCAGGTCCTCGGTCGTCGTCACGAGGGCCTGCGATGGGTCCGGCCGCGTCCCGTTGTAGAGCACCACGTTGAGCTCGTGGAACGGAGCCGTCCCCGCTCCCTGCGGCGGGCCGAGCGTTCCCAGCCGCACCTGCAGGTAAAGCACGGTCCCGTCGGGCGCCACGGGCGGTCCGATCGCGAGCCCGAGGGTGCGGTTGTCCCCGGCGCCCATCACCGGTGTGGTGACCATCCGTCCGTCACTGGTCGCCCGGTTGAACGTTCGGGCCAGCGATCCGTCGACCGTGTCGCCGACCCGGAAGGCGGGGCCGGCCGCCAGCTCCACGCGGAACCCGATCGCCGTACGGCGCAGCTGCGCGACCGTGATGTTGCCGTCCGACCCCTTCACCAGCGCGGCGCTGGCGCGCCGGAAGGCGCTGGGCGAGCCGCCGGTCACGCCGACGACGCGCCCGACCGTCTCCAGCTGGCTGGACAGCGAGTCCACGGCTTCTTTGAGGACCAACGCAACCTCGTTCGCCCGCTCCTTGAGCAGGCGGTCTTCCTGGTTGTGGACGGCGTCATGAACCGTCCACGACAGGATGGCCGTGACGGTGAGCAGTACGGCGAGCGTGGCTGCGGTCAGCCACCCCCACTTGCGCCCCATGACCACCCCGTGCGTTTGGCGTAGCGCTAGTACACCCCATCGGAGGAGTGCTGTGCCCTCATTCGGTCTAGTTCGTGCGCCAGCACGAGCGAGAAGGTGGTCACCGGAGTGGGCGGCTCGCCGCGGCTGGCCGCCCGCAGCCGGTCGACCAGCGCCCGGACGTACCACTCGCGGAACAGCCGGTGGGACGGTGGCGCGGCGACCGTGAGCAGTTGGGCCGAGCGGGCCTGGCGGTCCGCCTCGTCGAGCGCGGCGAGGTAGCGCAGCCCGGCGGCCGCGGCCGACACCGGAAGGTGCAGTGTCAGGTCGGTGTACACGTCGCCGCGCCGCGCGGCATCCAGTGCCTGACGCTTGATCTCGTTGCGCGCCTCGGCGAAGTCCTCGGTGACCCGTGCCAGCAGGCCGACCGTCTCCGACGGCAGGCGCGCGGTGTCGTCGGAGGGTGCGCGCATCAGGGTGATCTCGCGCACGATGTTGTCGATGTGCGCCTTCGCGGCGACGAGCAGCTCCGTCGGCACCCAGCCGAGGTGCACCTCGTAGCGCGGCGCCGGGTCCGCGCCGACCCATGTCCCGCGTACCGCGTCGAGGTCGATCCGGGCGCTCCGGCGGGTCGTGCGGCGCCGCGGGCGGCCGAGCTCGGCCCAGACCAGCTTGCCGTCATCGGTCGGCTCGACGCCCCAGGCGTTGCTCAGCTCCTCGACCACCGCCAGGCCTCGGCCGGTCATGCCCTCGGTGTTCGCCCGCCCGCGCAGCGGCAGCGACCGGCCGGAGTCGGTGACCTCGATGCGCACCCGGTCGCGGCGACCACGCACCCGGAACGAGATCGGCGGCGCCCCGTGCAGGACGGCGTTGGTGACCAGCTCGGTCACCACCAGCTCGGCGTCGGACGCTAGGCCGTTGGAGAGGTTCTGCAGCGTCGACGAGGTGAGCCGGCGCGCAGCCCGCACCCCGTCGAGTCCCGGTTTGACCAGGAGCTCGGCCGATTTGCTCACCGACCCGTCCCTTCCGCCCGTCCAGACCATGCCCCACCCGCGCGCCGGCTAAGCCCGACACTCGGCCGGCGGTAGTTGCAGACCCCGTCCGGAAAGATCGCGTGCAGCTGCTTCCACTGCGCCTTCGAGAACCTAACGCCGTACGCCGATCGCCGTGGCTTGGTGAGCCGGCACTTCATCACGTCGTCGGTGAGCGGGCCGCCGGCGGCGATCCGCGGATCGGTGCCGTGGACGAACAGGGTGCGGCACTGGTTCCACGACAGGATCTGCAGGCCGGCCAGCCAGCACTGGTCGGCGGCACCTGCCGGGCGTCCGGCAGCGACCTCGGCGGCGAGAGGGCGGCCGGACCGGTCCGCCTCGACGTTGGCCAGCCACTGGTCGAGCTGGTCGAACGCCGCGGCGGTCACCGTCGGGTCCTGCGCGTCCTCGCCCAGCTCGAACCACAGTGCCTGGTTGCGGTGCCCGCCGGTCACCCGATCGAGGCGGGCGCGCTGGACGTAGCTGTCGATGTCGAGGTGGATCTCCTCGTTGTCGTGGCCGCGCAGGTCGATGATCGGCACCGCCGCCTGCGCCCGCGGCTCGACCACCTGGCCGGTGCGGTAGGCCACCTCCAGAGCGCCGCGGTCGGCGACACTGCGCTTCGCGGTCCGGTTCCAGTCGATGTCGAGGCCGCCCACCTCGCGGTTGAGCGACAGGAACTCCGGTACCGATATCTGATGGGCGTTGAGCGCGACCAGCCCGTACTGCACGCCGACGTTGTCGAAGGGCCGGTTCGCGAACCCGCGGCCGATGCGCCGCTCCGGACCGGTCCAGACCGCACGAGGGCGCCGACCCCAGATCCCGACCTGGTAGTCCTGCAGCGTGCACCGCACGCCACCGGGGTTGGTCGTCGCGTCGTAGACCCAGCCCGGGTCCGGCCGGCTGGTGCAGCTCGCCGCGCGGCTCGGGTCGAGCAACGACTGGGCGTAGTCGGGCACCCTCGAGGTGACGGCTCCTTGGGGGCCATCGAAGAACCCGCGGCAGGTCGTCGGCTCCAGGAAGCCGGTGACGTGGTCCTGCTTGGCGGCCGACCAGGTCGTGGGGTGTGCGTCGAAGACGCGGTCGAGCAGGTGGCAGTCCTCGGCCTGCTGCACCACCTGCCAGATGTCGGGGAAGCTGCACATGAGCAGCGCGCCGTCCACGAGTCCGGGGTAGTTCGACGTGATCGCGTTCAGGATGATCGAGCCGCCGGAGCATCCCTCGCCGAGGGTGTACCGGACCACGCCGTACTCGTTGATTAGGCGGGACTTGATCATCGTGAACGCCTCTGCAGCGACGACCGGGTTGCAGTCGTTGCCGAGTACGTCGAGCGCTCCGGTCGCCACGGCGAATCCTCGACCGAGCGCGTGCGCGTCGAACACCGGCAGCCCCGCGGCCTGGTGGTGCCACGGGCGGCAGTCGCCTCCCGCCTCGAGCACCACCTTGTGGTTCCAGGCTGGTGGCGGACTCCACGGCGAGTACGAGTGTCCCGGGGTGGCGAGGACGGCGATCTGGTAGGTGTCACGGTCGAGCACGCCGGTCTCGACCCGCACGACGAACGGCACCGTGCGGCCCTCGTCGGTCGTCGTCGACGCGACCGACCCGGCAGACGGCGGGTGCTGCGGGCGGTAGGGCATGAACTGGCTCGAGGTCGGGGGCGCGCCGATGCTGGGGTGGTTGCCGAGCCCGGCAGAGCCGGCCGGAACATAGAAATAGGAGTACCGGGTCGGCACCAGGCAGGTGGCGCGGTTGGCCCGGGCCGGATGGTCGTTGCAGAACCACGGCACCACCTGAGGGCCGGCGAACATCGGACCGTGGTCCGGGTAGTCGGTGAGGCGCACCGCCGTCGTACGTCCGCTGTGCAGCGACGCCGCGAGCACCTGCTTGCCGGGCACGAGATGGACCAGGCCGACCAGCGCCGGGGACGTCCTGGTCAGGCGCGTGCGGTTGATCGCGGGTACGCCGGCCAGCAGGCCCGCCACCCGATCCGCGGACAGCGCGTGCGTCACGTCGCGACCCGCGAGGGTGACCCGCACCGACGAGAGGTCGGATCGGCTCGGCACCACGACCGCGACGAGTGCCGTCGGGCCGGACTGCCAGGCCGGCTTGCCGGACAGCACGACGATCCGGAACGGTCCCGCCGCCGCGGCGGCCGGCGAGGCGAGCGGGGGCACGACTGCGGTGCCGACGCAGCCTGCGACGAGCGCGATGAGCGCGCCGGTCCGTCTCGTCAGACGTCTCCTCCCCGAGCCGCGCAGGCACCGATGCCGAACACGAGGTTTCGAGAGGAGGTGCCCACCGTGGTCGTCTGGCAACCCAGCGGCACCGTGCGGAACCGTTGGGTGCGGACGTCCCAGTACTGGGACGCGCGGGGGTCGAGCGGGATGGTGACCCGTCGGGCCTGGCCCGGGGCGAGGTGCACCTTGGCGAAGCCGGCGAGCTGTCGGCGGGGCTCCGGCCGGTGCGGGCCCGGTTCGATCCCGACGTAGACCTGGGGGACCGCCCAGCCGGCTCGGTGTCCGGTGTTGCGCACGGTGACCCGGGCCCGGTGGCGGCCGGCCGAGAAGTGCGAGAAGGCGAACTTCGTGTAGGACAGCCCGAACCCGAACGGGTACGCGGGCCGCAGGTGGTGCTCGTCGTACCACCGGTAGCCGACCATGATCCCCTCGCTGTAGTGGGCCGCCAGGTGCGCAGGTTGCTGCACCGAAAGGGTCCCCGGGTACCGCGCGGTGCTGCCGGCGGTCGGCAGCTGGTCGGCGCTGCGCGGGAAGGTGACCGGGAGGCGCCCGCCCGGGTCGACGTCGCCGTAGAGGATGCGCGCGATCGCGGTGCCGCCGTCCTCACCCGGGTACCAGGCCTCGAGAATCGCGTTGACCTGGTTGCGCCACGGGGTGAGCACGGGCGCGCCGGTCTCGAGGACCACCACGGTCCGCTGGTTCGCGGCCGCGACGTCGCGGATCAGTGCGTCCTGGTTGCCGAAGGCGAGCTGGGAGGCCAGCGGGTTCGGGGGTGTCGCCTGACCGCCGCTGCAGATCGCCCGCAGCGACATGCACGGCTTGTCGACCCCTTCGGACTCGCTGTCCGCAGCGACCACGATCGCGACGTCGGAGCGCTTGGCGAGGGCGACCGCGGCGGCGCGGTTGCGTCCGCTGGCGTAGCTGACGGTGTCGCCCGCCCGCGCGGCCCGGTGCTGGATCCCTTGCAGGACGGTGGTCGTGAACCACGGCTTCACCTGCGACGAGCCGGCGCCGAAGACGTACCTGCTCGCGGCAGGCCCGATCACCGCGATCTTCTCGTCGCGGTGCGGCCGCAGCGGAAGTGCGCCGTGGTTGCGCAGCAAGACGGCGCCGCGCTCCTCCGTCCGGTCCGCGACGGCGGCGTCGGCCTTGACGTCGTCGAGCGCGACGTTGCTCGGCCACTCCGGATGGTCGAAGAACCCGTAGGCGAACAGCGTGCGCAGCGTCTCGTACACGCGGGTGTCGATGGTGCGCGGATCGATCAGCCCGAGGGCGAGCTCGGCCTGCACCTCCGGTGGCTCGTAGCAGGTCCCGAGGATGTCGAGGTTCATGCCGGCTGCCAGGTCCTCGTTCGGCTCGTGGCAGGCGCCGGCGTCCGACAGGACGAACCCCTTGAACCCCCAGTCCTTGCGCAGGATCGAGGTGAGCAGCTCTCTGTCCGCGCACGCGTAGCGGCCGTTGACCTGGTTGTACGAGCACATCACGGTCGCGGCGTGGCCCTGCGCCACGGCGGCCTGGAACGCGCGCAGGTAGATCTCGTGCAGCGCACGCTCGCCGACGACCGAGTTCACCAGGAGGCGGCCGCCGACCGCGCCGCTCAGCGGGGAGACCCCGATCTGTCCTTCCTGGTTGTTGACCGCGAAGTGCTTCGGGTCGGCCATCACGCCTTCGGACTGCAGCCCCCTGACCCACCCGACCGCCATCCGGGAGGCGAGGTAGGGATCTTCGCCGTACGCCTCGAACGTCCGCCCGCCGAGGGGGGTCCGCATGATGTTGACGGTCGGACCGTAGTCCGCGTCGAAGCCGCGGTGCCGGACCCCGATCCCGACCGTCTTGCCGTACCGGTGGGCCATCTTCTGGTCGAAGCCGGCCGCCAACGCGATCGCGGCCGGCATGGCCGACGCCTTGTCGCTCCCCGAGCCCAGGCCGCCCGGGCCGACCGCGCCGTCGGTGGCCTTGAACGCCGGCACTCCGAGGCGGGGGACCGCGCTCTTGGTCAACATCGAGATCTTCTCCGACTGCGACATCGCCGCGAGCAACAGATGCGCGCGCTTCGCGGGCGACAGATGGGTGTCGCACCACGGATGAGCTCCGCATCGCGTTGCCGGGGGCTTCGCGGCAGCCGCAGGCGTGCTCACCGCGAGCCCACCGCCGAGCAGTACGGCGGCGACGGCGACAGCCGGAGCGACTAGGCGAGTACGCATGCTCACCGATTCGCCGTGGCGACGGCGTTTCCTAGATGTCGGTGGCGCGCGATCGGCAGCGGTTCAGTGCCGAGGTCGGCGACGTCCATCGCTTCGGCGAGCACGGCGCACCCGGCGCCCCGAGCGGGCCGAGCGCGCCCGGCGGGCGATGCGCCAAGATGTCGGTCATGACGGACAAGCAGATCGAGGTCACCACCGAGATTTCCGCCGATGCGGACACGCTCTACGACATGGTGTCCGACCTGGCGAACATGGGGAAGTGGAGTCCCGAGGCGACGGGAGGTCGGTGGCTCGGTGGCGGCGGGCCCGCCGTTGGTGCCAAGTTCCTCGGCCGCAACCGCAGCGGCTGGCGTCGCTGGGTGACCGTCGCGAAGGTCACCGAAGCCGAGCGCGGCAAGCGCTTCGCGTTCAGCGTCACGAGCGGCCCACTCAAGGTGGCCGACTGGGCGTACGAGTTCGTCGCGAGCGGCGGCTCGACCAAGGTCACCGAGACCTGGGTCGACCAGCGGTCACCCTTCATGCACCGGCTGTCGGACATGCTGATCGGCGTCCCGGACCGCTCCGACCACAACCGCAAGAACATGGAGGCGACCCTCGAGGCGCTGAAGCGCAGCGCGGAAGCCGCCGGTTAGCCCCGCAGACCGGTCAGCTGGTTGGCGACCGCCGTCATCAGTGGCACCAGGTCGAGCTCCTCGAACGCCGCCACCTCGCTCGCGATTCGCTCCCGGACGTAGCGCGCGATGTGCTTGCGCATCTCCCGGTCGACGTTGCCGGCGCGTTGCACCAGCCGGGCCTGCATGCCCTTCGGGTGCACGACCACGTCGACGTCGCGGTACGTCGGCGACTCCGGGACGATGCAGATGGACAGCGGCGGCGCGAGCAGAACCGTGAACGAGACCTGGACGGTTGCCTCGACATCGAAGTGATGTCTCGTGCCTGCAACGGTCACGTCGACGTCCAGCTCGACCGGAAGCGACACCTGGTAGCCGAGCGGCTCGTGACCGGTTAGGAGCACCACGGCGTCCCCGATGCGCCCGACGGCGTCGGCAGTGGCGACGTTTCCGGGACCGGCCTCCAGCGGGCCGACGCGGACCACCTCGCCCGTGATCCGGCGGATGACCTCACGGATCCGGTCGGGAGTCACGGCCTCGTGGACGAAGGCGGCACCGAACTCCGCGTATGACATCTGGGCCATCATGTGATTCTTGTCCATGAGCGCTGGGGTGATCGGCATGGTGGTTGCGCCGTTTTTCGTCGAGTCCGGCGGTGTGAAGCTCGCCGTCCACGAACGCGGACATCGCGACGCGCCCACGATCCTGCTGGTGCACGGCTACCCCGACACCTCCTCGACCTGGGACGGCGTGGCGGAGGAGCTTGCCAACCGGTTCCATGTCGTGACCTACGACGTGCGGGGCGCGGGGCGATCCGACCGGCCCCGGCGCAAGTCCGCCTACAAGCTGTCGCTGCTGGCGGCGGACATCCGCGCGGTGGCGGATGCTGTGTCTCCGCATGCGCCGGTGCATCTCGTCGGCCACGACTGGGGCTCGGTCCAGTGCTGGGAGGCGGTCACCGACCCTGAGACGCAGTCGCGGTTCGCGTCGTACACCTCGATCTCCGGACCGTCGCTAGACCACGCGGCCGCCTGGATCAAGGCGCGCATGAATCCGCGCGGGCTGCCGGTGGTTGTGCGCCAGACGCTGCGGTCCTGGTACATGACCCCGATGCACGTTCCCGGGCTGGTGCCGCTGACGTGGCGGATCGGGCTGGCCAGGTCCTTCGACACGTCCGTCCGGCGGATGGAGGGTCTGCCGAAGCGAGCCGGCTGGCCCGCGCCGACGCTGGCGAGGGACGGCGCGCGCGGAGCGCTGATCTACCGCGCCAACATCTTTCCCGGGCTCCGCCACGCGCGCGAGCGGCGTACGACGGTGCCGGTACAGGTGGTCGTGCCGACCGGTGACCGCTTCATCTCGTCGTCGCTTGCCAGCGCCGATCTCAAGCAGTGGACCGACCAGCTCTGGGTGCGCCGGGTTCGTGCCGGGCACTGGGTGCAGCACAAGTCTCCCGAAGGCCTCGCCCATGCGATTGCCGACCTGGTGACCCACGTCGAGGGTGAGCCGGAGTCACGTGCGCTGCGCCGCCACCGCGTCGGCGCGGCGAGCGAGGCGAGGCAGGGCGAGTTCGCCAACCAGCTGGTCGTCGTTACCGGTGCCGGAAGCGGCATCGGCCGCGAGACGGCGCTCGCGTTCGGCCGGCTCGGCGCCGAAGTCGTCATCGCCGAGCTCAACGAGAACGCGGGGGAAGAAACCGCGGCGGAACTCCGGGTGGGCGGTGCGACCGCGCACGCCTACCAGGTGGACGTCTCGGACGTCGCATCGATGGAGGAGTTCGCGAAGCGGGTCATCGCCGATCACGGCGTGCCGGACATCGTGGTGAACAACGCGGGGATCGGGATCGCCGGACGGTTCCTCGACACGACGGCGGCGGACTGGGAGCGGATCGTCGACATCAACCTGCTCGGGGTCGTGCACGGTTGCCGGTTGTTCGGTGCGGCGATGGCCGACCGGCTCGAGGGCGGGTACATCGTCAACGTCGCGTCCGCCGCGGCGTACATGCCCAGCCGGATGCTGTCCGCGTACTCCGCGACCAAGGCGGCAGTGCTGAGCCTGTCCGAGTCGATCGGCGCGGAGTTCCGCGACTACGGCATCGGCGTCTCCGCGATCTGCCCCGGGCTGATCAACACCCCGATCACGACATCGACGCACTACGTCGGCGTCAGCGCCGAGGAGGAGCGTGAGGCGGGGCAGAAGATGGCCAAGCGCTACAAGCGGCGCAACTACCCGCCGTCCAAGGTCGCCGACGCCATCGTCAAGGCGGTGCGCGAGCGAAAGCCCGTCGTACCGGTCACCCCGGAGGCGGTCGGCGCCCGCGTCCTCTCCCGCCTCTCACCGGCGGCGATGCGCCGCCTCGCGCGGGTCGAGGTGAAGTAACGGCGAACTTGCACTTTCGGCCCGTTTTTCGGCCCGAAACCGTCGTTTAGTGCAAGTTCGCCGTCACCTGAGCTGGCAGTAGATGTCGATCCTCGCCGTCGTCTCGGTGCTGACGGTCACGGGATGCTCGCTGCGGCAGAGGCCCGGATGGCCGTCGATGTTGTACCTGCGCGAGGTCGCAGTTGCGGTGTAGGTGCCGGGTGGCGCCGGGAGGAGGAAGTAGCCGTGGTCACGGGTGTGAACCGTGGCGGCGGCCTTGCCGTTCGTGCTCAGGGTGATCGTCCCCGGAAGCGGGAGCGGCGCGTCGTCGTCAGGTCCGCCGACCGCATACAGGTGCCCGGCAACGTTGCCGTCTGCGTGTTTCAGTACGGCGAGCACGTGGCGCAGCGCGGGCAGCGGTTGGAGGGCGGGAAAGGACACGCCGTCGCGCGTGACGCTGATGTCGTAGCAGGAGGTGCCGGGATAGCCGAGCACCCATGTGTGGCCGGCCGAGCGGATCGTCACGGTGAGCTCGTCGCCATTCGCGCGGTAGCCGCCGAGGCAGACCTGCGGCGCGTTGGTGACGGGGGAGGCGTTGAAGCCGTCGATCACGGCGGCGACCTGGTCCCGCGTGAGGGTCTCGGACGGATGAGCGACGACCTTGCCGAACGAGGCCTTCGGGTCGAGGGCGAACCTCGGCCAGCGCGCCCTCGCTGTGGCACCGGCGGGCAAGATGTGCTCGGTCGGGATGCGGACCGGATGCGAGTACGCCTCGCCGAAGGCCGCGATGATCGTGCGCTTGCGACCGGCGTCCTGCATCTCGATGTAGAGCTCGCCGCCCTGGATGTAGGCCGGCAGGGAGTCGGGATCGAAATGTACGAAGCCGCGGCCGGCGACACCCTCGGCCGCCGAGCTCGGCAGGCCGTAGCCGGTGAGCCGCAACCCCGCCGGTGTTGCGTGCTTCAGCAGGCGGTAGACGTGGTCGGCGCCTCCCGGCACCGTCCAGTAATCGCTGCGGATCACGAGGTCGGCCGCGCCGATCGTCTCGTCCGGCGCTCGAAGGTCGTGCGGCACCTCGTCGCGGTACGGCCGCTCGCCTGCGAGCCGCGGCGCCCGGGCGGCGAGCCGCTGGGCGTAGCCGACGGTCGCTTGCCGGCGGGCGCGCACCTGCGCGGCGTACGCCGCCGACGTCGGCGACGGCACGACGACGCCAGGGAGGTTCCCGCCCGCCGTACGGTGTCCGGCGGCGGAGCCGCCGCTGCACGCAGCGATACCGACAAGCGCAATGCCTATGGCGAGCGGCTTGGCCAGGGGAGTCACGTGGGTGAGACGCCTCCCGGGGCACGGCGGTTCCGAGCAGCGTGACACGCTCACCTCGTGGATGAGGAGCTGAACGTTCTCGGCGGACCGCTCGAACCGTGCGGGACCGATCCGGTCACCGGCTTCTACCGCGACGGGAACTGTCACTGCGGTCCCGAGGACGTCGGCAACCACTCGGTCTGCGCGGTGGTGACCCGCGAGTTCCTGGCGCATCAAGTGGCGGTCGGCAACGACCTGGTCACCCCCCGACCGGAATGGCAGTTCCCCGGTCTCGTTCCGGGCGACCGCTGGTGCGTGGTCGCGGCGCGTTGGCTGCAGGCGCACCTCGATGGCATGGCCTGCCCCGTCGTTCTTGCCTCGACCAACCGGCGGGCGCTGGAGATCGTCCCGCTCGACGTGCTGCAGCAGTACGCCGCTGATGTCCCCGGGGATCTCAGCGATCTTCTCTAGCGACGCTCGGCTCGAAAGGCGAGACACCACGGCACGGGATTTCTCCCGGTCTCACTGAAGCCCGTGATTGCGAAGCCGCTAGCGAATAGAGGGGCGAAGTAAGCCGACAGCGGACGATGCAGGTTCGAGAAGGTTGCGGCGACACCGTCGCGCTCGGCCCGATCGTCGTAGCGACGTTCTGTCAGGTACGGGGCGGGCAGCACCAGCTCATCGGCGCGCTTGCGCGGTAGGTCGAACATCGACGCCGTCGGATGGACTATCGCGGCGACAAGTGCGCCGGTAGGTGCGAGCACCCGGTCGACCTCTGACAGCGCGGACTCGAGGTCTTCGATGTCGAGCAGCGACATGCACGCGAAGCACAGCGAGATGCTGTGCGACGCGATCGGTAGTCGCCGGGCATCTGCGACCAGGACAGTCGTACCGCGGTCGTGTGCTGCGCGCGCGAGGGTCGGCGAGGTGTCGACGCCGACGACGCGGTGACCGACTGCAAGTAGCTCCCTTGCGCCACGGCCTTCGCCGCAGCCGAGGTCGAGCGTCAATCCCCGAGGTTCCGGCAGCAGGGCTTGCATGGCAGGCCAAGTGGTGTCCCAGAAGCCATCTCGACTGTTGACCCCGTCGCGTCCGACGTCGGGATCAGTCCATACAAGCCACTCCTGGGCATGCGCCTCCCAGGCGGCAGCGGTGTCCACTCGCGCTGGCTAGCTGCCGAAGCCGTCGACCAGGACGCAGCTTCCGCTCGTCGCGTTCAGCCGCAGCGGCTTCGCCTCGGCGTACTCCGGCGAGTCGTACCAGGCCCGAGCCGCGTCCTTCGATGGGAAACGCAGCACGATCGTCACGTGCCCGGGCTCGCCCTCGATCGTCTCGGAGGCGTAGTCCGCGACCAGGACCTCCGCACCGCTCGCGCCGATGCTCGGCATCGCCGCCGGTGGGTATGCCTGGTAGGCGTCGGGGTCGTCGATCTTGTAGGTGAAGACCATGTATGCGCTCATGGCGATCATCTAAGCGGTTCAGTGGCCGCTTCGCGGGCAGGTCACTGACGTGACAACCGCAGCACGATCCCGCGGCACCGGGTCGCGGGCCACCCGGACGCGGTCAGCCCGGTCGCGCGCCAGGCGGTCGAATCCGGAGCTGGTGATGGCGAAGGTCGCGCGCTTCGGCTTGGTGGCTCGAAGCGCCTTTTACCTGTTGCTCGCCGGTCTGGTGGTGAACCTTGCGGTCGAGGGTGGCCAGGGTCCGCAGGCCGACGCCAAAGGGGCACTGGCGACCGTCGCCGGCAACCCCATCGGCGAGGCGGCGATCGTTGCCGTCGCGATCGGGTTTCTGGCCTTCGGGGTGACTCGGTTGTGGAGCGCCTGGCAGGACGGCCGGCCGAGCGGATGGCGGCGGACGTCAACCGCGCTGCAGGGCGCCTTCTACGTCGTACTGATGTGGATCCCGCTGTCGTACGCCGTCGGAAACCGGACGGCGGGCAGCAACAAGTCCGAGCACCGGGTCGCCGGGGACCTGCTCGGCCTGCCCGGCGGTCGGGTGATGGTCGTCGCCTTGGGCGTGATCGTGATCGGGGTGTGCGCCAACCAGATCCGCACCGCCCTGACCAGCGAGTACGCCGAGGGGATGCAGATCCGCCGGGCCCCACGGTGGGTCA
This sequence comes from uncultured Frankiaceae bacterium, assembly GCA_964510285.1. Classification (GTDB taxonomy): domain Bacteria; phylum Actinomycetota; class Actinomycetes; order JAFAQI01; family JAFAQI01; genus DASZTV01. Next base: position 12,611 of record CAZEAM010000180.1, read on the forward strand.
AGTGGCTCGTGCACGCCGCGGCGACGGTGGGGATTCCGGCGCGGGCATTGGTCTTCGGCCCGCTCGGTGGGTGTCTGATCGCGGCGGGTGTGCAGTCCGACCCGACGCACGCGAAGGGCATGGACCAGCTGCTCGGCGAGCTCGCCGGTCAGTGGTGGGGCAGCGCGCTGCTGGGGTGCGCGGCGTGCGGGCTGGCCGTGTTCACGGCGTACTCGCTGCTCGAAGCGCGCTACCGCAAGATGCTGCGCGCGGAGTAGCAAGCGCATGTGCCATGCGCCCAGCTATAGCGATAGCGATGTGCCATGCGCACAGCTATAGCGATACCTATGTGCCATCCGCTTGCTTGCGGGACTCTGACGCGGCCCAGGCGAAGACGCCCTTGGCCATCGTGGACGCCTCGATCTCTGCGCGCTTCGCGTACACCTCGGCGCGCACCGTGTGGACGCCCGCGTCGGCGGGCGCGGCGAGCGAGGCGATCTCGGCCAGGTGCCCGGCGAGCCGTAGCGACGCCTCGTCACCGAGCGCAGCGAGCGCAGACGCCCGATCGGCCAGCGCGGAGGCACCGCCGGCAAGGTCGGCAAGCTCCCCGGCAACGGCGGCGTCCGGCGCCGGCTTGAGCGAGGCCGGGTTGCCGTCGTACCAACCGCCGTAGAGGCGCCAGATGTTGCGTACGACGAACTCCGGCTCGTCGTAGACGGGCCGCAGATACGGCTTCGCGAGCAGGTCGGCCGGCGCCTGCACCGTGTGGATGATCTCGTCGAGCCGAGCACCCGCGTTCATCATCGCGACGGTCTGTTCGTGCAGCGACTCGAGCAGCGCCGCGGTGTCGAGCAGGGCGGTCTTCACCCGGTCCGCGCCGACCACCGGCACGCCGTGCCCCGGCAGCAGGAACTCCGCGTCGAGTGCCGCCATCTTGCGCAGCGCCCGTGCCCACTCGATCGGGTAGCGCTGCACCTTCTGCGGGTTGCCCGCGTTGGGGGAGGCCCAGATGAACAGGTCCCCGCTGCACAGCACCTTCTTGTCCGGGATCCACGTCCAGGTGTGGTCGTCGGTCTCGCCGCGGGCGTGGTTCAGCTCGATCCGCACACCGCCGATCGTGAGGGTCATCGTGTCGCGGTAGGTGACGTCGGGATACCGGTAGTCCATCGGCCACTGGAGGTTCGGCGCCTGGAACTGCCGCTGGTTGATGACCGCGTTGTAGCCGTTGGTCAGCTTGTAGCGGTCGAAGCGCGGCGGCAGCGCCTCGTGTGCGATGACCTGCGGCGCCCGCCACCCCTTCTCCTTGGCCTCGGCCTGGAAGACCGGTACGCCGAAGACGTGGTCGACGTGGCCGTGCGAGTAGACCGCGGTGTGCAGCGGCCGGTCGGACCACTCGCGGATCGACGAGTGCACCGACGCCGCAGTGAGCTCGCTGCCGGTGTCGACGAGGAACAGGCCCTCGTCGGTCGACAGGGCGGACACGTTCGCGAACGTCGGAAGGAACGCGACGCCGTCGGTGACCTCCTCGAGGCCGCTCTGCGCGAACAGCTGGTGACCGCTTTCGATCGTGTCGATGCCGCGCCACAGCCGGTCCGCGTAGTCGAGCGTCGCGCCCATCAGTTCCCCTCACGTCGGTGCCGTGCAGCCGGCATCCACTCCGTACCAGCAGTCTCGTCGATGCGCGCGACGAGCCGCTCACCGACCGGCTCGACGAGCGACAGGAACGTAGTGGTCAGGTCCGCGCCGAGCGAGCGCCACGCGCGCTCGCAGATCTGGTCGGTGCGCTCCTCGATCCGCTCTCGAAGCGCCAGGCCTGCCGCGGTGATCGCTCGACCGGACGCCAGACCGCGTGCCTCGAGATCGGCGTACGCCGCGTCGAGCGCTTCGTCGTCGGATCCGCGGCTTCGCGGGATCCAGTCGGTCGGGTAGTTCAGGTAGGCGTTGTGCAGCAACCCGGCCTGCGTCGCCGAGATGTCCTCGGCGGCGAGCACCGCGAAGTGGGTGTCGCCGCGCCACTCGCGGATGCAGTTGACCGCCAGCCAGGCCGACAGCAACGGATCGGACGGACGCGGCTGTTGGCGGTGCGCCGCGAACAGCGCCCGGCCGGACACCGGCAGGACATCCGCCGCAGTCCACAGTTGCGGCGCCAGCGAACCGAGCGGTTCGCAGATCTCCGGGACGTACGCGCGCAGCCCGCGCACGACCGCGTCGTTTCGCGCGGCGATGACCGCGTCGTACGTCGTGTGCTGCTCGGCGATCTGCAGCGCGGCCGCGATGAACTCCGGCGAGATCGAGTAGCAGGTCGCGGCGACGACCTGGGCCCCGGCAGGTGCGAGCGGCGCGGCCCGGCTGGCGATGTAGGTGACCCCGCCCATCTCCAGGCCGAGCGCCCGGTAGTTCTCCAGCACGATCGGGTCCCAGTAGATCCAGCCGATCAACCGGTGGGAGGCGAACGACGCGCGAGCCGAGAGCGCAGTCCAGTCGACGGCCATGGTGGAGGGTTCCTATCATCTGTCAGTAGATATGACAATACCTCTGACAACCGCCTCGGATTGCTAGCCTTCTTGCGTGTCAGCCGTCCCAGCGGAAGTCCCCGTCCCCGAGGTCGAGCCGGTACGCCCGGACAATGACCTGAGCCTGCGCCGCGAGTTCCACGACCTGCGTACCGACCGGTCCGACGAGCTGTGGAACTACGGCTACATCGCGCTGTCGTGGGCCGCCGTCGCGGGGTCGGTCGCGATGTTCTGGAAGCGCCGTACGCCGGGTACCGCGCTGGCCGCGATGGCGGTCATCGCGTCACGCCAGCAGGCTCTGCTCAATGTCGAGCACGATGCGTTGCACCGCACGCTCGCCCGCAACCGCCGGCTGAACGACGCGGTGGGACTGGTCACCGCGGCCGCGCCGTGCGGATCCGGGTTCCGCTCGACCCGGATCCATCACCTGCGTCACCACCGGCTGCTCAACACCCCGGACGACCCGGACGGCTTCCTGCACCAAGGGCCGCATCTCGACACCCGCAAGGGTCTGCTCCGCCACCTCTTCGAGGGCTTCACCGGGATCTACGCGGTCAAGCTGCTGCGCAGGCGCGACGGTTGGGTCGACGCCGAGACGGCCCGCAAGGACAAGCGCGACCTGGTCATGGTCCAACTCGGGCTTTGGGCGGCCTTCACGAAGTTCACCAGGTGGTGGACCTATCCGCTGCTGTGGCTGGCGCCGCTGGTGACCTGGACCTCCGGCGTCGTCGTGACCCGCAACTACGTCGACCACGCACTGGTCGGTGACGAGCTCGAGGCCTACCCGGACCGACGCGTGACGGTCGCGGCGAACCAGGTCGAGGGCCCGAACCTGTCGCCGTACAACATGAACTGGCACGCCGAGCACCACCTGTTCCCGTGGATCCCGGCCCGCAAGCTGCCGGTCGCCTCGCGCCGCCTCGCCGCCCGCAGCGACGCACCGGATCGGCTGGTCCGCCGCAGCTACCTGGGCGCGCTGGTCAAGCACATCAAGACGCTGCCTTGAGCCTGCGCACCGTACGACGGCCGTGCGCGCTGTGTGGCGGCACGGACGCGACAGTGCTCTGGCGCGGCCACGAGCACGAGTACCCGGAGACCACCGACGAGACGTTCGCGGTCGTCAAGTGCGACACGTGCGGGCTCGGCCGGCTCGATCCGTGTCCGGACGTCAGCGAGCTCGACACCATCTATCCGCCGACCTACTACAGCTACACCATGGTCAGCGACCGCCGGCCCGACGGGCGGTTGCGGCTGAAGGAGAAGGTGTCCCTGCGGTACACGAAGAGTGTGCTGGACACCGCGATGCAGCGGGCGGGCGTCGCCGACGACAAGCCGGTCAAGCTGCTCGACGTCGGCTGCGGCGACGGGCGGATCCTCGACTACTACCGGGCGAGCCGCCCGGCCGGGATGGTCGAGACCTGGGGCCTCGACATCAACGGCGACGCGCTCGCCATCGCCGAGCGGGCCGGTCACAAGACCGTGCAGGGCGCCTTCGAGAAGGACAACGAGCTGCCGAAGGAGTACTTCGACATCGTCGTCGCCCGGCACGTGATCGAGCACGTCGAGGATCCGGTCGTGTTCGCCCGCAACGCGGCGGACCTGCTGCGCCCGGGCGGCGTCTTCCTCGCCGCGACGCCGGACTTCGGATCACCGGATGCCAGGAAGTTCGGCGGCCACTGGGGCGGCAACCACTTCCCGCGGCACTGGTGGTTCTTCGACGGTGAGGCCATGCGCAAGGTCGCCGAGCACGTTGGCCTGGAGTGCGTGGCGGTCGAGTACGAGCTGAACCCGGTCTTCTGGACCTGGACGATGCACTCCGCGCTGAAGGACCGCTACCCCGACGCGAAGTGGGTCGACGCGGTCTTCCCGCCGGTGTCGATCTTCTACGGCGGGCCGCGCAGCTTCCTGCTTCAGGGCACCTTCACGGTCGTGGACTCGCTGTTCCGCAAGCGCACGGGCATGACCGGCAGCATGATCGCCACCCTCCGAAAGCCGGTGGAGGGCTAGCCGCCTGCCGGCACCGGCAGCACCCACTCGTCGTTCGTGATCAGTGGTACGACGGTGCCGTCCGGACGGATCCCGTCGACGTCGACGCCCGGTCCACCGATCACCACGTCGGTGTGCACCGCCGACTGGTTGAGCCCGGCGTCGGCCAGCTCGTCGGGCCCCATGCTCAACCCGTCGCGCAACGTGAACGGGAAGGACTGCCCCCACGCGATGTGCGAGCCGGCGTTCTCGTCGTACAGGGTGTCGTGGAAGATCACGCCCGCCGCACGGACCCGGGAGTCGCGGTCGACCAGCGCGACCTCGCCGAGGAAGCGCGCCCCCTCGTCGGTGGCGAACTCGGCTTCGACCGCGTCCCCGCCGCGCTCGGCGGTGACCTTGACCGCCTTGCCGTCGGCGAACTCCACGACCAGGCCGTCGACGAACGCGCCGGTGCGCGGCATGACCAGCGGGCGGGTCAGCCGGATCCGCCCGTTCGCGCGGGTGCGGTCCGGGCTGGTGAACACCTCTTCGGTGGGCAGGTTCGGCATGATGGTGACCCCGGCGTTCGTCGTCAGCCCGCCGCCGGTCCAGACCGCGTCGGGCAGCAGCCCGACCGTCAGGTCGGTGTCGCCGCCGTGGTAGCGGACCGCGTCGAGCCCGAGCGCGCCGACCGCGCCGGCCCGGGTGGTCAGCTTGCGGTGATGCTCGCGCCACGCCTCGACGACGTCCGGCTCGTCGAGGCGGAAGGCGACCCCGACCGCCTCCCACAGCCGCTCGACGTCGGGCTCGCCGAAGACCTGCTCGGCCCATCCCGGGTTGGGCGCGGCGGCCACCGTCCAGGCCAGGTTGTTGTTGTTGAGCACGGTGCGCGAGGTCTTGGCCAGCTCCAGCGGCAGGGCGGCGAGGCGCGCGGGATCGATCCCGTCGAACAGCCGTGGCGCCGGGTTGCCGGTCAGCGCGCTGTTCGCCGCGTCGGCGCTGTCCAGCGAGCGCACCTTGGCCAGCTCCCAGTCGGCCGCGGTGGTCAGGCCTTCGAGGGGCGCGTGGCGCAGGGCGGCGAGCCGCACGTGCACGTCGGCGTAGTCGACGATCACCCGCTTCGCGCCGGCGACGTAGGCGGCTTCAGCGACGGCGCGGGCCACTTCCGCCATCGCGATGTCCGCCCGCACGAACACGGTCTGGCCGGGCTGCACGTTCGCCCCGATGCGCACGATCACGTCGGCGTACTTCGCAAGTCGTTCGGTTGAGTCCACGCCGACAAGGGTGCCCGATGGCTCCCGGAGTGACTCAGGT
>CAZEAM010000181.1:0-3237 GCA_964510285.1 uncultured Frankiaceae bacterium
AGGACGGGATCGCGGTCGCCGCAGAGATCGGCAACACGCTCGTGCTTCTTCCGTCGTACACCCTCGGGTTGTCGGGCTCCGGATTCGCTCACGACGAGGCGGAGCTGCGCTCGATGCTCGCCGCCGGCCTCGCGGCGAGTCCCGTGCACGAGGTCCTGGTGGAGGAGAGCGTCCTGCACTGGAAGGAGTTCGAGCTCGAGGTCATGCGCGACCGCAACGACAACTGCGTGGTGGTGTGCTCGATCGAGAACTTCGACCCGATGGGTGTGCACACCGGCGACAGCATCACCGTGGCGCCGGCGATGACGCTCACGGATCGCGAGTACCAGCGGATGCGTGACACCGCCTTCGCGGTGATCCGCCAGGTCGGCGTCGAGACCGGCGGCTCGAACATCCAGTTCGCGGTCGACCCGGCGACCGGCCGGCAGGTCGTGATCGAGATGAATCCGCGGGTGTCACGGTCGAGCGCGCTCGCGTCGAAGGCGACCGGCTTCCCGATCGCGAAGATCGCGACCAAGCTGGCACTCGGCTACACCCTCGACGAGATCCCCAACGACATCACCCGCGAGACGCCCGCGAGCTTCGAGCCCAGCCTCGACTACGTCGTGGTGAAGATCCCGCGGTTCGCCTTCGAGAAGTTCCCTGGGGCGGACACGACGCTCACGACGCACATGAAGAGCGTCGGCGAGGTGATGGCGCTCGGCCGCAGCTTCACCGAGGCGCTGCAGAAGGCGACCCGGTCCTTGGAGGCCAAGGGCGCCGAGCTGGACTTCGCCTCGCCGGTCGGCACGGTCGAGGAGTGGCTGCCGAAGGCGAAGCGACCGCACGACCGGCGGCTGCAGGCCGTCGTACAGGCGATGCGCGCCGGCGCGTCGGTCGAGACCCTCGCCGCGGAGACCGGCCTCGACCCGTGGTTCCTCGACCAGCTTGCTTTGCTCGGCGAGGTCGCTGCCGAGCTCGCCGACGCAGCACAGCTCGACGCGGATGTCGTCCGGGCGGCGAAGCGCCACGGCTTCTCCGACGCGCAGATCGCCGCGATCCGCGGCGACGTGACCGAGGACGACGTGCGCAGGCTGCGGCACGCCCTCGACGTGCGGCCCGTCTACAAGACGGTCGACACCTGCGCGGCGGAGTTCGCGGCGAGGACGCCGTACCACTACTCGTCGTACGACGAGGAGGACGAGATCTCGCCGGGGCAACGGCCGAAGGTGCTGATCCTCGGCAGTGGGCCGAACCGGATCGGCCAGGGTGTCGAGTTCGACTACTCGTGCGTGCACGCCTGCTACGCCCTGCACGATGCGGGCTACGAGACCGTGATGGTCAACTGCAACCCCGAGACGGTGTCGACCGACTACGACACCTCGGACCGCCTCTACTTCGAACCGCTGACCTGCGAGGACGTCCTCGAGGTGGTCGCGGCCGAACAACGCAGCGGGGATGTCGTCGGCGTGGTCGTGCAGCTGGGTGGCCAGACGCCGCTGGGCCTGGCACAACGGCTGAAGGACGCCGGCGTGCCGATCGTCGGCACCCCGCCGGAGGCGATCCATCTCGCCGAGGAGCGGGGCGCGTTCGGGCGGGTGCTCGCCGACGCCGGGCTGGTCGCCCCCAAGCACGGCACCGCGCGCTCGTACGAACAGGCGGTGGAAATCGCGCACGAGATCGGGTACCCGGTCCTCGTCCGGCCGTCGTACGTCCTCGGCGGTCGCGGGATGGAGATCGTGTACGACGACGCGACCCTGCACGACTACATCGACCGGGCGACCGACGTCAGTCCGGAGCATCCGGTCCTCGTCGACCGCTTCCTCGACGACGCGATCGAGGTCGACGTCGACGCGTTGTACGACGGCGCGGAGCTGTTCCTCGGCGGGGTGATGGAGCACATCGAGGAGGCCGGCATCCACTCCGGCGACTCGGCATGTGCCCTGCCGCCGATCACGCTCGGCCGCGCCGACGTGATCCGGATCCGCGACGCGACGGAAGCAATCGCCCGCGGGGTCGGAGTCCGAGGACTGCTCAACGTGCAGTTCGCGATCGCCGGCGACGTGCTCTACGTCCTCGAAGCGAACCCGCGGGCGAGCCGCACCGCGCCGTTCGTCTCCAAGGCGACCGCGGTGCCGCTGGCCAAGGCGGCGGCCCGGGTGATGCTCGGCAGCTCGATCGCGCAGCTTCGCGACGAGGGCATGCTGCCGGCCGGTGACGGTGCGGACCTGCCGCTCGACGCCCCGATCTGCGTGAAGGAGGCGGTCCTGCCGTGGAACCGCTTCGCCGGCGTCGACACCGTGCTCGGTCCCGAGATGAAGTCGACCGGCGAGGTGATGGGGGTGGACGCCGGCTTCGGCACTGCGTTCGCCAAGTCGCAGGAGGCGGCCTACGGCGCGCTTCCGACCAAGGGGCGGGTGTTCGTGTCGGTCGCCAACCGGGACAAGCGGCATCTGATCTTCCCGGCCAAGCGGCTCGCGGACCTCGGCTTCGAGGTGCTCGCGACCGTCGGCACCGCCGAGGTGCTGCGCCGCAACGGCGTCACGCCGACGGTGGTCCGCAAGCTCTCCGACGGCCGCGGCGCGGACGGTGAGCCGACGATCGTCGACCGGATCGCCGCCGGGGAGGTCGACCTGATCGTCAACACGCCGTTCGGCAACTCCGGACCGCGGCTGGACGGCTACGAGATCCGGACCGCTGCGGTCGCGCGCGGGATCCCGTGCCTCACGACGGTGCAGGCGCTCGCCGCAGCCGTGCAGGGGATCGAGTCGCTGCGCGGCGGCGAGATCGGGGTCGCCCCCCTCCAGCGTCACCACGCGCTGATCAACTCCGCCCGATCCGAGGCGACAGCCCCTGGATACGGTGGGCCTGAGACCAAGCAGGGAGGAGTGGGCTGATGCCCATCCAGGTCAAGGGCGAGGTCCTCAACGTCAAACCGGTCGGCGAGTACTACTCGATGACGGTGGTCGCGCCCGGCATCGCCGAGCGGACCAAGCCCGGCCAGTTCGTGGCCGTGGCCGTCGGCGGGGACGCCGGCGGGTTGCTGCTGCGCCGCGCGTTCTCCATCTACTCGGTACGCGAGACCGGCGTGTACGGCGGCACCGTGGAGTTCATCTTCTCGGTCTCCGGGCGCGGCACGGCGTGGCTGGCGGCGCAGCGCCCCTACGACCCGATCGACGTCGTGGGACCACTGGGGCGGCCGTTCGCGCTGCCGCGCGAGCCCGCCAACTGCGTGGTCGTCGGCGGCGGCTACGGAGC
>CAZEAM010000182.1:0-12922 GCA_964510285.1 uncultured Frankiaceae bacterium
GGCGGTTCGGTCCGCGATGAGCCGCTACGCCGGAGTACGCCGATCGGGTGCCGACCTGGCCGCCGCGCAGGGCATGCTCGACGGCCTGCTGCATCCCAGCGCCGACCCCGCGTGCACCGCGGGCGCGGCGAACCGATGGACGGTGGCGGCGGCGATCCTGGCCGCGGCCAACGCCCGGCGGGAAAGCCGCGGCTGTCACTGGCGTTGCGACTTCCCGGCGTCCTCGGAGGAGTGGCGGCACCGGATCGTCGTGCGGCTCGATCCGGCCGGCATGCCGGTCGCCGAGTCCGAGCTCGTCCTGGGTGGCGCGGCTTGATCCGCCCGGCGACGAAGCAGGCGTTGCGCGAGGCGGGCCTCGACCCGGACGACGTGCTGGCGGTCATCCGGCGCGGCGTCGAGGAGGATCTCGGCACGGCCGGCGACCTCACCTCCACCGCTACCGTTGCGGCAGACGCGCGGCTGGTCTGCCGCTACGTCCCGCGTGCCGCCGGCGTGATCGCCGGCATGCCGGTCCTTGCGGCGATCGTCGACCACTGCCTCGGGCGCGACGCCACGCTGCGCGCCGTTGCCGCGGACGGTGACCGGCTCGAGCCGGGGCAGCCGATCGCGACGATCGAAGCGCCGGCGCGTGGCGTGCTGGCGATCGAGCGCCTGTCGCTCAACCTGCTCGGCCACCTGTCCGGGATCGCGACCGTGACGGGGGCGTGGGTGGACGCGGTCGCCGGCACGTCCGCGCGGATCCGGGACACCCGCAAGACCACGCCCGGGTTGCGCAACCTGGAGAAGTACGCGGTGCGTTGCGGCGGCGGCGTGAACCATCGTCGCGGGCTCGACGACGGCGTACTGATCAAAGACAACCACGTGTCGGCCGCGGGCGGGGTGGCGCAGGCGTTGACCCGGGTGCGAGAGGCGAACCTCGGCGACGACATTCCGGTGCAGGTCGAAGTCGACGACATGACCGAGCTGTTCGACGCGCTCGCGAACGGGGCGTCGGCGATCCTGCTGGACTACTTCACCGACGACGAGCTGAGCGACGCGGTCAGCTTCGTCCGCCGCACCCGCCCGGAGGTCGTCCTCGAGGCGAGCGGGGGGCTGTCCCTCGATCGTGCCGGCGCGGTCGCGGCGACCGGAGTCGACTACCTCGCGGTCGGCGGGCTCACCCACTCCGCGCCGAGCCTCGACATCGGTCTCGACACCTAGCTAAAGCGGGAGGTCTGCCGTCCAGGAGGGCTGCGGGTCGCTGAAGATGTCCGGCAGGTTGCGGCTGACGGTGTCGGGGAAGCTGGGCGAGCGCTTCTCCAGGAACGAGGTGATCCCCTCCATCGCGTCGGCGCTGCGCCCCGTCGCGTGGATGCCGCGCGAGTCCGCGACGTGGGACCGGTACGGCGTCGGGTAGGTCAGGCCGCGCCACCTCAGCTGCCGCGCGAGTGCAACCGAGACCGACGAGGTCGCTTCGGTCATCTCAGCCGCGATCGCCCGGGCCGCCCCGAGGACCTCCGAGGCAGGGTGCAGGCTGCGAACCAGACGTGCGGCCAGCGCTTCCTGCGCGTCGAACACGCGGCCGGTGTAGAACCACTCGGCGGCCTGCGACGGACCGACGATGCGCGGCAGGAACCAGCTCGAAGCCGCTTCCGGAACGATGCCGCGGCGGCTGAACACGAAGCCGAACCGCGCGGCGTCACTGGCCACCCGGACGTCCATCGGCAGCGTCATGGTCAGGCCGACGCCGACGGCGGCTCCGTTGATCGCGGCGATCACCGGCTTGGTGCTCTCGAAGATCCGCAGGCTGACCCGGCCACCGCCGTCGCGGGCGGCCTCGTCGACCGACTGGCCGCGCTGCTCGGCGTCGATGGTCTGGCCGCCGGCCGACAGGTCCGCGCCGGCGCAGAACGCCCGTCCCGCTCCGGTCACGATGACCGCGCGCACGGCGTCGTCGGCGTCGGCCGCGTCGAACGCCGTCAGCAGCTCGTTCGCCATGACCGCCGTGAACGCGTTCATGGCCTCCGGCCGGGACAACGTGATGGTGAGGATGCCGTCGGCCACCTCATAGCTGATCTCGGAGAACTCGGTCATCGGGCAAGCATCGCAGTAGCGTTCTGTGTCGACATGCGGGTGTTCTCCGACCCCGGTCTCGCGCGACTGCGCGAGGCGGTGGTCACGATGGTGGCGACGCTGCTGTCGTTCGGCAGCACGCTCGGGCTCAAGCACGCGGTCGGGCTGACCTCGAGTGCCGTGGTGCTCGCCGTGTTCCTGGCGCTGTCGCTCAACCGCCAGCGCGCGGAGCGGCCGCAGCAGCACCCGGTCGCGTTGCTGATCGCGCCGCTCCTGCTCCCGTTCTTCGCCGTGGGTGCCGCGGAGGTGGGGCGGCGGATGTTCACCCATCCCGACCTGGGCGACACGCTGTTCGTGGCCGGGATGGCGGGGGCGATCTGGGTACGACGGTTCGGGGCGGTCGGCCGGCGGGTGGGGATCCTGGTCTCGATCACGCTGACCGCGTCGCTGGTGACCCCGGGCCCGGCGGTGCCGATCGGCCCGGACGCGCCGTCGCGCTGGTGGGGCGCGGTCGTCGCGCTCATCGTGCTCGCCTGGGTGCGGGTGGCCTGGTTCGTCGGCGAGTGGGCGGGGCTGCTGCCCGCCCGACCGGCCGGGCCGCCCGTCCCGGGCGTCCCGGCGCGCACGCCGCAACCCGGTGCGCCATGGCACCGGCGGCTGCCGGTGAGCACCAAGCTGGCCCTGCAGATGGCCGCGGCCCTGGCCGCGGCGTTCGCGGCCGGTCGATGGCTGTTCGGGATCCACTGGACCTGGACGGTCCTGACCGCCTACATCATCGGCAGCGGTAACCGCGGTCGAGGCGACGTGACCCACAAGGCCGCGCTGCGGATCGGCGGTGCGGCGGTCGGCACGCTCATCGCGACCGCACTGGCCAACGCCTTCCCCGCGCACGACGACTGGTCGGTGGTGACGATCTTCTGCGTCATCGCCGTCGCCTTGTGGCTGCGCCCGCTCAGCTACGCGTACTGGGCGGGCGGGATGACGGCCGCGCTGGCGTTGCTCTACGGGTTCTACGGCCAGCAGGGCACCCACCTGCTGGTGGACCGGCTGGAAGGGATCCTGCTCGGCGCGGCCCTCGGCGTCGCGGCGGCGTGGATCGTGCTGCCGGTCCGCAACGTCGACGTCATCCGCCGCCAGCTGGTGGTGGCGCTGCGCGCGATCGCGGGCGAGCTGGCCGAGGACCGGCCCGACGTACGGTTCGCGCCCGAGGCGGTCGCCCTCATCCGCGAGTCCACGCGCAGCGCGGAGCTGGCCAGCCGGGCGGTGCGCTGGCTGCCGCACTCCGCGGCAAGCCGTGAGCTGGCCCGCGGCGCGCGGGCCTTGTCCGCTCTGCCCGACCATCGACTGGCGTTGTCGATCGACGCCAGGGTCCAGCTGTCGAGCGACGTGACCGCCGCGCGGCGGGCGCTGGCTGCCGACGCTGCCCGCGACCAGGTGGCCGCGTTGCCGGACGTGGCGTCGCGGATCGCCGCCGCGCTCGGCGGCTGAGCATCACGCGCCGTAGTCGAGGGCGCCTCAGCCCGCGGAGTCCTGCAGCGACTGACGTTCGATGAAGCTCATCTTCCCGTTCGCTTCGAGGATGGCCCAGCGGAGATCGGCGAAGGACATGATCTGTTGCAGGCGCATCTCCTCGGCGACGTCATCCGGGGTGAGCCGATGCCGCCGGAGATTGTCGTGAATCAGCTCGCCGTTGTCGATGAGGACAACCGGGCGGCCCTCCAGCAGCGCGCGGATCCGGCGGGACCGATACCCGAGGTAGGCCGTGGAGACCTGGAGCACGGCGAAGGTCGAGACGACGATGATCGCTCCGCTCACCGAGTAGTCGTCCTGCGTGAGACCTTGCTGGATCGCGTCGCCCATGACGATGAGCAGGACGAGGTCGATCGCGGTCAACGATGAAAGCTCGCGGCGGCCCACCGCCCGCATCACGAACACGACGAAGCAGTACAGGATGACTGCCCGGATCGCGAGGTCCATCAGTCCTCCGCATTCATGGGATGACGGTCATCGTCCGCTGGAGATCGACGACCGGCGCGGTGTTGCTCAGCACGGTGATCGTCTGGTGCCGGCGGCTGATGCTGGTCGGGTTCACCTGGTACTCGATGTACTCCACCCAGGTCTGCCCGGGCTGCAACGCGCCGAGGTCGAAGACGAGTGAGCCGCCCGGACCGCTCCGCTCGGTGGAGGGGCTCGGCTCGATCGTGTTGATGGTCATGCCGTCCAGCCACCCTGAGCTGAGCACGACCTGCGCGTTCGGCAGCGCGTCGTGGGCGGTTACCGAGATCTTCGCCTGGAACAGCAGGCCGGGCCGGACCGTGTCGGGTGCGCGGACCGTGAGATCCGCCCGCGGCGACGACGCGTGCGCGATGGTGGCGCGCTGCCCAACCACGTTGGCGAGCGCGATGCCGACGACCGCGGTGAGCAGGCACATCGCGGCCCTTCGGATCCACAGGCCGATACGGCCGGCGCGGTCGTCGCTGGACCGCGCCGACTCGATGGGTTTGACGGCCTCTGTCATGGCTGGCGAGACGATTCCCGCACCGCCGCTGCGGCAAACGATCTTCGCTGATGACCCCTCGGTCAGCCGCCGGCCAGCTGGAAGGCCTGCACTCCGGACAACGGGGACAGCGGTGACTGGCCGAGTGCCCGCTGCACGGTGGGCGGGACGGCGAGGCCGAGGGCCTTGTACTCCAGGTCGGTCTCGTTCGTGCCGGTGCCCAGATAGACCGACGACCCGCTGACGACCGCGGCCGACGAGGGCGGACCGAGCACGGGCGCGACCCACCGCGGCAAGCCGGTCTTGAGATCGACGGCGACGACCGAGCTCGCGGTCGTGAGCGGCAGCAGCGCGATGTCGTTGACCACGGACGCCGAGCCGTACGTCGGGGCGACCAGCCGGTCTGCCCACAGCACCTTGCCGGTGTTCGCGTCGAATGCGTGGATGTTCTCGAGGGCGCCGGTCCAGCTGCCGCCGGTGCGGAACGGGATCGGGATCGCGGTCCCGCCGACGATCTCGCGGGCGGTGCCGTCCGGGGCGGAGGCGACCGCGAGCGAGCCGATGAAGCCGCCGACCGCGAATCCCTGCGAGAGGTTGCCGGGCGAGCCGCTGGTGGCCTGCCAGAGCGCCTTGCCGCCGCGTGCCGTTCGCGCGTAGTAGGTGGCGCCCTTGGACGCGTCACCGGCGACGGTCTGGCCCCGCGCGTTGCGGAAGATGTTCACCGACGAGCCGAAGTCGTCGTCGCGGTAGGCCTCCTGGATTCCCGCATTGGACGAGCCTTGGTGCTCCGCAGGCGCGTAGCGCCACAGGAACTTTCCGGTCGCCGCGTCGACCGCCATTATCGACTCGGACCAGTTCCGCTGGTGGGCCCGCGCCCGGACCGGGTTGTCGCAGTTGCCGACGCCGTAGATCATCACGCCGGTCTTGGTGTCCACCGCCGGTGAGGACCAGACGTCGCCGCATCCCTCGCCGTGACCGGACCCTTTCGTCAGGCCGGCCCGCCCGTAGTACGTGCGGTTGGTCTCGGCATCGCTCTTCCACAACGGCTTGAAGTGCCAGCCGCCGTCGCGTTGGGACATCAACCGCAGCGCGACCACCCCCGTGCGGCCCACGCCGGCATCGTTGTGGACGTCGAGACCGATGAAGATCCGGCGCTGGAGCCGGCCGTGCACCCTCACGTCCGCCACTGCCGGCGAGGACTCGATCTCCACGGTCGGCGGCTGCGCCGAGTGCTGCTGCTTCTCGCGCAGGCCGGGTTTGCGCGGATCGAGCTCGATGGACGCCAGCAGCTTGCCGGTGTCCGCATTGAGCGCCCAAAGAGAGGAGCTTCCGCCGAAGACGACCACCTCCTGGGAGCGGTGGGTTCCGGCGACCCGGAACGGCTCGACGGCCGCACTCGACACGATCTGACCGAACGCCACCGGGTTGGTGACGTTGATGTTGAAGGTCCAGCGTGGCTGGCCCGTGGCGGCGTCGAGCGAGTAGAACGTCCCGTCCCACGCCCCGACGTACACGCTGTTGCCGACGACCGCTGGCGTCGCCGTCACCGAGTCGTTCGTGTGGAGGAACCACTTCGGAAGCAGGGTCGCCACGTTGCCGGAGGTGATCGGGGAGCACCCGGTCGGCACCGCAAAGGTGTGGTGGGGGTTGTAGCCGTACTGCCGCCAGTCCGTGCTCCGGCAGCCGGACGCCACGTGGTACCCATGCGGGTGCGCGGCAGGTCCGGTCACGGCAACCGCCGCCGACCCGCTGGCAAGCAGGGCGAGGCTGGCAGCCCACACCCCGACACGCCGCATGGCTGATCATTCGACGCCGAGCCGCCAGCACCTACCGTGAGTGCCGGTGATCAAGTACCTCGGGTCGAAGCGGAACTTGGTCCCGGCGCTGGCCGCGATGGCCCGGGCCGTCGGGGCCCGGACCGCGCTCGACCTGTTCGCCGGCACGACGCGGGTCGCCCAAGAGCTCAAGCGCGGCGGCCTCGAGGTCACCGCCGTCGACATCGCGACCTACACCGAGGTGCTGGCGCAGTGCTTCGTCGCAACCGACGCGGACGCGGTCGACCGTCGCGCGCTGCAGACCGCCGTCGACGAGCTGGCCGGGCTGCCGGGGGTCCGCGGCTACTTCACCCGCACCTTCTGCGAGCAGTCGCGCTTCTTCCAGCCGAAGAACGGGATGCGGGTCGACGCCATCCGCTCCGCGATCGAACAACGTCACGCCGGATCTCCGCTCTACCCGATCCTGCTCACGGCGCTCCTGCTCGCGGCCGACCGGGTGGACTCCACCACCGGCGTGCAGATGGCCTATCTCAAGCAGTGGGCGCCGCGCGCGCACCGGGACCTCGAGCTCCGGGTGCCCGACCTGCTGCCCGGGCCCGGCGTCGCGATTCGTGCAGACGCGCTGGACGTCGTACCAACCCTGCCCCGGGTGGACCTTGCCTACGTCGACCCGCCGTACAACCAGCACCGCTACTTCACGAACTACCACGTGTGGGAGACCCTCGTGCGCTGGGATGCGCCCGACCACTACGGCGTGGCCTGCAAACGGATCGACAGTCGGGACGCCGGGACCAAGAGCGTGTTCAACCGCCGGCGGGAGATGCCGGCCGCGCTGCGTCAGGTGCTGACCAACATCGCCGCGGACGTGGTGATCGTGTCCTACAACGACGAGGCGTGGGTGCGGCCGAGCGACATCGCCGACTGGCTGCGCGACGCCGGTCATCCCGACGTGCAGATCATCGGCTTCGACAGCAAGCGCTACGTCGGGGCGCAGATCGGCATCCACGACCCGGGCGGCCGCAAGGTCGGGACGGTGTCCCATCTGCGCAACACCGAGTACGTCGTCGTGGCCGGGCCCGCCGACGCGGTCGACGCGGCGATCGCCGCGGCGCTGCCGTCGGGAGCGAGATCGGTGAACTGACCGCGGGCTACGCGCGCTTGCGGGTGGCCGGCGCCTCCTGCGTCACGCGAATCCCACTCAGCAAGGCGACGATCAGGTCGGCAACCTCGGCGCTTGCCTGCCCGTTGTCCGGGTTGGCGGCGATGTAGAAGCACGCCTCGGACAGCGCACCGATGACCATGACGGCCAGTGGGCGAAGCGGTTGCGGTGCAACCACGCCGGCATGCATTGCCTTGCGCAGCGCGCCCCGTAGCGCGACGGTGCTGAACCTGGTCTCGATCTCGCGGGCAGCCTCCCACCCGAGCACGCCGCGAGCGTCGACCAGCACGATCTGGCGCACTGCGGGGTCGGAGTGCGCCTCGACCCACAGGCGGCAACCGGCGACCAGGGCGGCCCAGGAGTCCGGCTGGTTGAACTCGGCGACGGCGGCGTCGGAGACCTCGCGCTGCACCTGCTCGAACACGGCCCGAAACAGCGTCACCTTGTCGGAGAAGTGGTGGTAGAGCGCTCCCTTGGTGACTCCGGCTCGCTCGACGATCTCCTCGGTGGAGGTGGCGGCGTACCCCTGCGCGCCGAACAGCTCCCGGGCGGCGGTGAGCAGGGCCCCGCGGGTGTCTGCCGCCTGCGCCGCCCGCTTGTCGGCTTTCGTCCCCGCCATCGACGTCCTTGCCCCGATCGCTTGACACACATACCGCCGGTATGTGTGAATACATACCGATAGTATGTGACTTACGTACCAGCGGTATGTTAACACTCAGGAGGGGTACATGCCGAAGTTCGTGATCGAGCGCACGCTGCCCGGTGCCGGCAAGCTGTCGGCCGAGGAGCTGCACGGGATCAGCGAGAAGTCCAACCAGGTGCTCGCCAGCCTCGGGCCGGAGATCCACTGGCTGCACAGCTACGTAGCCGAAGACAAGATCTACTGCGTCTACCACGCGCCGGACCCGGACATCATCTTCGAGCACGCCCGCTGTGGCGGCTTCCCGGCCGACAGCGTCAGCCTGGTCTCCGCGGTCATCGACCCGTCGACCGGCGACTGAGCCGAGCCGACCTACCGCCCGACGAAGGGCGTGACCACCGCAAGGGTGATCGGCAGCAGGTAGGCGCGCGCCGCTGCGGCGCCGACGTTGCCGACCCCTGGCGGGAGGATCAGCTGGTTGTCGGCCGCGTCGATCTCGTCGACTGCGGTGGTCAACGTCGCGTTGTCGCTCTCGGCGATCAGCAGCATGTGCTGCCCGTGCGTGGCCACGTCGCCCTGCAGGTAGCGCACGTCGCCCTGCGGGCCGAAGTGCCGGTCGGGGGCCGGGTCGGGGTGCTGCGCCGGCTTCGACGGGTCGAAGGTCACGGTTCCGCGAATGTTGTACGGCGTGCCGTCGGCGTGGTGGTTCCAGCACCGTCGCTGGTAGGTCCGGGTGCCTTCGTAGGTGTGGCCCCCGGCGTGCACCTTCCCGTGGAAGCGGTCCGCGGGAGCGGGCGCGGGTGTCTGCGCGACCGGCTGCCCGTCGACGTCGGCGAAGCCCCAGGTGGTCGGCTCGTCGGCGCTGCGTAGCTGGACGTGCGGGCCCGGGTTCGCGCCGGTGCCGTCGTCGAAGCACGAGTCGTCGACGTAGTACGGCACGGCGACGAGGACACCTTGTGCGTCTCCGGCGGACAGCGGCTGGTTCTGCGAGAGCCCCCACTTCTCGACCATCGTGCCGGCCGGACCGGTCATCTCCTCCCAGCCCAGCAGGTTCGGTGCAACGCCGGAGAAGGTCACGTCGGGCAGGTTGACCGAGTCGTACACGCAGGCGTCGGAGTCGCAGGTCTCGTTGTTCGGATTGCCGATCGTGATCGGCTTGCCGCCCGTGAGCCGCTCCTGGATCCGGCCGAGCTTGTCGTTGCTCGACTCGGAGACGCCGTCCGGGCCGACATGCACGTTCGTGTCGCCGTACAGGACCGGGTTGATCCCGGTCACCGGCACGCCCTTAGGGTTGTACGGGTTGTAGTAGCGGGTGATCGCCCCGGCCGCCATGTCCCACTGGCTGTAGATGCCGTCGAGCGGCGGGATCGGATGCACCCGGATGCCGAAGTCGTGGACCATCGTGTAGGCGTAGAAGATGTCGGTGCGCGTGACGTTGGTGCCGGAGTCAGATCCCCAGGTCACTCGAATGTCGCGTACCGGCCCTTGCCGGATCCCCATCGTGATCGACGAGCCGCCCCAGTTGTTCTGCTCGTCCTCGTAGCCGCAGCACGGCGTCTGACCGCCCGGCGACTGCTGGAAGGCGCGGGCCTTGAACCGGTCGACGATGCTCGGCCCGTAGTTGCCGCGGGTGAGTCCCTTGTCATTCTTCGAGACCCGCAGGCTGTCCATCACCCAGCGGCCGTCGAAGCGGAAGCGGTAGCGGGGCGTTTCGACCGTTGCGTTGTCGATGGTGCGGCGCTGCTGGTAGGTCTTCGGGTCGAGTACGACGTCGTGGTGGGCGTTGTAGCGGAAGCCCTGGCCGATCACCGCGCGCCCGTCAGGCGTGCAGACCGGCCCGTAGCGCGCGTTGCCGTAGTCGCTGTACGAGCTTCGCGAGTACACGAGCGTGTTGGCGTCGCGATCGGGCGTGTACCGGACGTACGGCGAGTTCTTCACGGTGTAGCGCGGCGGCACCGCCCAGCCCTTGCCCTTCGGCGCGGACTGCATCACGTAGGCGTAGCGGGTCTTTCCGGTCGACGGGTCGACGACCAGCACCTGGTTGGCCGAGACGATGCCGCGTGGCAGCTTCGCGGTGGGCGGGGCGGCCGGTCCGGCGTCGCGAGCCATGAAGCTCAGCTGGTCGCTGTTGATCAGCCCGGCGTTCGGGTCCGGCGTCGGGTCGGGCGTGCCCTTGGGTGCGATCGCCTTGCACACCACTGCGGCCTGCTCGAGCTGGTGCGGCCCGGGTGGGATGCAGCCGGGGGTGACCGCTCCCTTCCCTGCGTGGCAGCGCTCGGGAAGCGGTGGGTTCGTGTACCGGAGGAACGGCTCTTCGTCGAACTGGTAGGTCAGGAACTCGTCGGTGCCGGAGTAGACGGCGAATCCGGAGGCGTTGTTGGACAGGTAATGGTTCCACATCGGGTCGACCTGGAACGGGATCTGGGTGAAGCGCTTGCCGGTCCAGGCGTAGCCGCGCAGGCTGCCGGTGGGGACGCCGTCGCGAAGGGTGCGCACCGGTAGCTGGCTGGACTGAAAGCAGCTGTGATCGTTGTGGAACCGGTCGACATACCCGTTCACGTCCGGCTTCGGCTTGTCCTGGTAGCAGTCGCTGCGCAGCGACCGGGGAAGGTACTGCTGGGTGTTCGCGACGCCGTAGTAGTTCGGCGGCTGCGGCACCCGCGCGGTGAGCTCAGGCCCGCCGGACCAGGCCGGGAAGTCGGCGCCGGTGAGCACCACCGGCTGGGTGGCGAAGCTCGACACGTCGACCGTCGTGGCGGTGGCCTTCGTGGCGTGCGCGTGGCGCGCCTGCACGCCGGAGACCTGCGGGCGGCTGGTCGCGACGGCGGTGGCGGTCGCCGTTCCGGCCAGCACCGTGGCGACGATGGCGGTGCCGGCGACGAAGGCGGAGCGCTTCACGAATCTTGGTTCGCCGCGCGGTCGGTGTGCTCCTGCGCGGGGTCAGCCCTCGTCCGGTGGCGAGCGGCGGGCGGCGCCGGCTCGGTACAGCGCGAATCCGACCAGCAGCGCGGCGACCGCGCAGCTCGCACCGAGCAGGGCGTCGCGTCCGGCGTGCCCCGATGCCGACGCGGCCCCGGGAGCGGGACTGGCCGTCGGAGTCGGCGTGGGCATCGGTGAGGGTGACCGCCGGTGATGGCGGTGTTTCGAAGGGACGGTCGACGGCTCCGGCGAGTAGGACTGCCGGGTGTGCCGCGCCGACGGCAGGGCCGACGGGTGCCGGACCCGAGGCGTGTGGGTGGGGCGGTGCGACGGGGAGCCGTGCGACGGTGCGGCGCTCGGGCTGCGGGTGGGGGCGCTGCGGAACGTGACGTCGGCGGCCCGGGGTGGTGAGAACGCGATGGTGAACGTCCGGTTGGGGGGGTTGGGGTCGGGCACGAGAACGAGTCCGCTCGCCGCTTCGTGGGCCGGGAAGGTCAGTGTCATCGCGTTACCGTTTTGGATGAAGACGCCCCGGACCGGCGTCGCGCTCGCCCGGTAAGACGGGCGCGCCGACCACGCCTGCGGACCCCCCGTCTGCCATCGGCTGGTCGCCGGATAGGCGATCACCGTCGCCCTGCCGACTCGCTCCTGGGGCGAGACGTGCAGCGTGAGCCGGACGTACGACGTCGCGGCCGGGACCCCGATCCGGACCGCGGACTCGGCCTGTGGTCCGGTCGGGCTCGAGGCGACGTACAAGCCATCGGACGGCACGCCAGGCACCGGGATCAGCCCGCTGACCGGCTCCGGCTGCCACCAGTAGCCCGCCTCGGGCCCGGCGGGGGCGGCTGCCGCCGCGCCGGCCGTCACGATGAGCAACGGGGCCGCGAGCCCGAGCGCCGCGGCTGCAGCGCGCCGGGCGATCCGCACGGCCGGAGCCCCCTCGGCGGTCACGCGGATAGTGTGCTACGGGTTCGCCCTCCGGCTACGTCCCGCGCCTGCCCGTGCTGCGCCGCCGCGCCCCGGGGCAGCCTGGCTCAGTCGTACGACCAACATGGCCACGTCGTCTCGAAGTGCCTCCGGCCGCATCGTGGCGAGCAGCTGGTCGCACACCTCGTCGGTCGTCTCGCGCAGTGCGCAGGTCGCCGTCGCGAGCTTGAGGTCCATGATCAGGTCGGTCAGCGACTCGCCGGGCATCTCGACCAGACCGTCCGTGTAGAGCAGGAGGGTCGACCCGGGGCGGACCGGCACCGAGTGCTGGTCACGGACCTCGTCGCTGAGCGCGGGAACCCCGAGCAGCAGCGAGCTTGCCTCATCGAGCTCCACCACGCCGCCGCCTGCGACGTGCATCAGCGGGGGAGGGTGCCCGGCGTTGGCGAAGACCAGCCGGCGCTCGCCGTCGTCCTCGGGCGGGCCGAGCACGCCGTAGAACACCGTCACGAGCCGGTCGGTGTCCAGCGCCCTGACCAGATGGTCGAGTCGGTCCAGCACCGCAGCGGGCTGCTCGCCCGCGATCGCGTGTGCCCGAAGCGCAGTCTGCACCCGTGACATCAGGACGGCGGCGTCGATGTCGTGGCCGACCACGTCGCCGACCGCCAGCCCGATGTGGCCGCCCTCGAGCTCGAACAGGTCGTACCAGTCGCCCCCGACCTCCTGTTCCGCGGCGCCGGGGAGATAACGCGCGGCGATCTCCAGCCCGTCGACGGCGGGCAGCGCGGGCAGCAGGCTACGTTGCAGGCCTTCCGCGATCTGGTGCTCGCTGCGGTAGAGCGCGAGCGCGCTGCGCCGCCGCCTGGTCTCGATCTCGACCACCATCGCGACCAGGATCGACAGGATGATCCCCCCGCCGAGGGTGAGCCAGGCGGCGTTGGCCGTGGTGCTGC
>CAZEAM010000183.1:0-4392 GCA_964510285.1 uncultured Frankiaceae bacterium
CGGGTCCGCGCAGCGGACGGTCGGCAAGGACGGCGAGTACAGCTCGGCGTTCAACCTCGACAACTACAAGTTCGTGCTTGCGGTGAACCTGGTCGGCACGTTCGACTGCGTGCGGATCGCGGCGACCGCGATGAGCCGCACGTCGCCGGACGAGGACGGCCAGCGCGGCGCGATCGTGCTCACCGCGTCGGTCGCGGCGGAGGACGGTCAGATCGGCCAGGCGGCGTACTCGTCGTCGAAGGGCGGTGTGGTCGGCATGACACTGCCGGTGGCTCGTGACCTGTCGGCGATCGGGGTTCGGGTCAACACGATCCTGCCCGGCCTGATCGACACCCCGATCTACGGGGAGGGCGAGGCCTCGGAGGCGTTCAAGGCCAACCTGGGCAAGCAGGTCCTGTTCCCGAAGCGGCTCGGGTACGCGGAGGAGTACGCGACCCTGGCCCTGGAGATGCTGCGCAACAGCTACTTCAACGCAGAGTCGGTCCGGCTCGACGCCGGCCTCCGCATGCAACCGCGCTAGCCGTGCCGGCTAGTGCTTGAAGACCCAGTAGCGCGCGCTGATGAAGTTGAGTACGGCGTTCGTGGCGACCGCCACGAGCTTGCTCACCAGGTAGTACAGGCCGACGTGGGTCAGCCCGCGCACGATCAGCAGCGTCGAGCCGAAGTTGACGGCCACCATGAACAGGTACGGCGCGAACGTCGCGCCATGGCTGGCTTTCGCCTGGAACGACCAGTTGCGGTTCAGCGTGTAGTTGACGAGCACCGCCGCGGTCAGGCCGATCACGGTCGCCGCGGTCAGCGAGATGCCCGCCCCGCTGTGCAGGCCGTAGAGCAGCGCGAAGTCGGCGCCGAGGCTGCAGACGCCCGTCACGCAGAAGCGAACCAGCGACTGGCCGAACGAAGGCCGCCCGCCGGTGTGGTCCTGCGACTCGGCGACGAGCACCGCCACCGGGCTCGCCGCAGGCGCCACCCGGTCCTCGGCCACGCCGACATTCTCCCCGACCGCAGCAAGAGGCCGCCCGACCCGTCGAAACGGGTGGGCGGCCTCCTGCGCTGTTGCTCGGGTCAGACCGAGATCCGCACCTCGCTGATCTCGCCCTCCGCGACGTCCACCTTGGCGTCACCGCCGTTGTGGCCGCCGCCCGGGATGACCCGGACGTTCCACGAGCCGGGCTTGGCGAAGAACCGGAACTGCCCGGTCGCCGACGTGATGACCTCCGCGGTGAACTCACCGCCGGAGTCGAGCAGCCGGACGTAGCCGCCCGCCACGGGCGAGTCGCCCTGGTAGACGAGACCCTGGATCACGGTCTCACCGCTCGGGATGCCGTCGCGGCTGATCGTTGCCTGGTCAGGAGCTCCGCACATGCTCAGACATCCTTCTCGATCGGTACGCCGACGAGCGAGCCGTACTCGGTCCACGACCCGTCGTAGTTCTTCACGTTCTTCTGGTCGAGCAGCTCGTGGAAGACGAACCAGGTGTGCGCGCTGCGCTCACCGATCCGGCAGTAGGCGATGGTGTCCTTGCCGAAGTCGACGCCCTCGCTCTGGTACAGCTCCTTCAGCTCGTCGTCCGAGCGGAACGTGCCGTCCTCGTTGGCCGCCTTGCTCCACGGGATGTTGACCGCGCTGGCTACGTGGCCGGCACGCTGCGACTGCTCCTGCGGCAGGTGCGCCGGCGCGAGCAGCTTGCCCGAGAACTCGTCCGGTGAGCGGACGTCGATCAGGTTCTTCTTGCCGATCGCCGCCACGACCTCGTCCCGGAACGCCCGGATGTCGTTGTTGGCGCCCTTCGCCTGGTACGTCGTCTTCGGACGGTTCGGCACCTCGGCCACGAGCTCGCGGCTGTCGAGCTCCCACTTCTTGCGGCCGCCGTCCATCAGCTTGACGTTGTCGTGGCCGTAGATCTTGAAGTACCAGTACGCGTAGGAGGCGAACCAGTTGTTGTTGCCGCCGTACAGCACGACGGTGTCGTCGTTGGAGATGCCGCGCTCGGACAGGAGCGCCTCGAACTTCTCCTTGCTGACGAAGTCACGGACGACCGGGTCCTGCAGGTCACGCTTCCAGTCGATCCGGACGGCGTTGCGGATGTGGTTCTTGTCGTACGCCGCGGTGTCCTCGTCGACCTCGACGAGAACGACTTTCGGGTCATCGAGATGTGCCTCGACCCAGTCCGCGTCGACGAGCACGTCGTTGCGAGCCATGTTGTGGTTCTCCTTACTTGAACACGCGAAAAACGGGGAAGCCACCCCCACGTCAGGGGGCGCCAAAGGACTCTGGGCGGGTGACGTCTAGGTCACGCGAGACAGAGGCAGGTGGCCACGCGGCACAGGTCGACCGCGCGCCGGCTCCACAGCGCGGGGCCCACCCGCGGTGTGTGCTGAGCTGCCATGGGGAAGAGCGTACTGTGCCATGATACTTTCGTAGGCTAAATATCTGAGCCCGAGGAATCCCGTGTCCAGCGCGACAACCGTTACCCCGCCGCGGCAAGGCCGCATCGCCTACAAGTGGATCGCGCTGTCGAACACGACGCTCGGCATCCTCATGGCGACGATCAACAGCTCGATCCTGATGATCGCGCTGCCCGACATCTTCCGCGGGATACACCTCGATCCGCTGGCGCCCGGCAACACGCCGTACTTCCTCTGGATCCTCATGGGCTTCCTGCTCGTGACGAGCGTGCTCGTCGTGAGCCTCGGCCGGATCGGTGACATCTACGGCCGGGTGCGCATGTTCAACCTCGGCTTCGCCGTCTTCACCGCGTTCTCGATCCTGCTCTCGCTGACCTGGATGCACGGCACGCACGGAGCGCTGTGGATCGTGCTGATGCGGCTCGGGCAGGGCCTCGGCGGCGCGTGCGTGCTGGCCAACTCCTCCGCCATCGTCACCGATGCCTTCGCGGAGAACGAACGAGGCCTCGCACTCTCGATCAACGGCGTGGCGGCGATCAGCGGCTCGTTCATCGGCCTGATCCTCGGCGGGCTGCTCGCCCCGGTCGCCTGGCGGCTGGTGTTCATCGTGTCGGTGCCGCTCGGCCTGTTCGGGACGATGTGGTCCTACCTCAAGCTTCGCGACAACGGCATCCGCACGCCCGCGAAGATCGACTGGCTGGGCAACCTGCTGTTCGCCGCCGGGCTGGTCGGGGTGCTGCTCGCG
Source organism: uncultured Frankiaceae bacterium (assembly GCA_964510285.1). Lineage (GTDB taxonomy): Bacteria > Actinomycetota > Actinomycetes > JAFAQI01 > JAFAQI01 > DASZTV01. Next base: position 3,154 of record CAZEAM010000183.1, read on the forward strand.
ATCGTGTACGGGCTCGAGCCGTACGGCGGGCACACGATGGGCTGGACCAAGCCGATGGTGCTGGCCTGCGGGTTCGGCGGGATCGCGATCCTCGCCGTGTTCGTCGCGGTCGAGCGTCGGGTCAAGGACCCGATGTTCCGGCTTCACCTCTTCCGCAGCCGCACCTTCACGATGGGCAACGTCACCGGGTTGCTGGCCGGCCTGTCCCGAGGCGGCCTGATGTTCACCCTGATCATCTGGCTGCAGGGGATCTGGCTGCCGCAGCACGGCTACTCGTTCGCCAAGACTCCGCTGTGGGCGGGCATCTACATGGTGCCGCTCACCGTCGGCTTCCTGATCGCCGGGCCGGTGTCCGGGCGGCTGACCGACCGGTTCGGCGCAAAGCCGTTCGCGACCGCCGGCATGGCGCTGTCCGGATGCTGCTTCCTGTTGTTCGACCTGATGCCGATGAACTTCGACTACGTCTGGTTCGGACTGCTGCTCCTGGTGATGGGGCTGGCCCTCGGCATGTTCTTCGCGCCGAACATCGCCAGCGTCATGAACGCCACGCCGGCCGACCAGCGCGGGGCCGGCGCCGGGATGCTCAACACGTTCCAGAACAGCGCACAGGTGCTCTCGATCGGCGTGTTCTTCACGGTGATCACGCTCGGCCTCGCGGCCCGGCTTCCGGCCACCCTGCAACACGGGCTCGTCTCGCAGGGCATGCCGGTCGGCCAGGCGCACCAGATCGCCCACCTGCCGCCGATCGGGACGCTGTTCGCGGCGTTCCTCGGCTACAACCCGATCCAGCAGCTGATCGGGTCGCCCGCCGCGGCGCACGTGTCGGCGGCGCACTACCACTACCTGACCGGGCGCAGCTTCTTCCCGACGCTGATCTCCGGCCCGTTCGGTCACGGGCTGCACCTGGCGATGTTGATGGCGGCCGGGATCAGCTTCATCGGCGCGGTCTGCTCAGCGCTGCGCGGCGCCGACACGGTGGAGGAGGCGCACCGCAGCCGCGAGGCGGCGCTCGGGGCCGGCAAGGCGGGCGCGGGCGACGCGGCCATGGCCGAGGAGGGCGCCGGCGCCGCCCTCGAGGACTGACCAACCCACCCCCGGAGCAGCACACAAACGTTGCTCGGGTCACCTGGTGAGGCACCGGGATCGCCACACGCGGCAACCCTCGCCACGTTTGTGTGCTGCTTCGGGCAAATCGGGTGGGGTTGACTGTCAACTTGGTGTCCGGTCGGGACGTTGAGC
>CAZEAM010000184.1:0-2109 GCA_964510285.1 uncultured Frankiaceae bacterium
GTTGTGCGTGATGTGGCTGTGCGTCGTGTAGCCGAGCCAGATGCCGCAGCCGCCGAGGTACTGTATCGCGACGTGGTGCACGAAGTTGTTCGTGACCGTGTTGAACCGCTCGCGCATCCCGCCGTACCGCTTGCTCGGCATCGCGTCGTCGGTCGCGCCGAGCTGGATGCCTTCCGCGGAGATGTCGGTGAGCTCGTTGCCCTCCACCAGGTCGTGCTTCGCCCCTTCATAGAGGTCGAGGCCGGCGCCGCCGAGGTGGGTGAACGTGTTGCCGACCATCGACACCCGCGACGTCGAGGTCAGTACGACGTTCGCCGGCGTCCGCGTCCACGACGCGAACGGGCAGGTCCCGTGCGGCTTCGAGTACGTGCAGGTGCCCTGGTGGTTGCTCGCACCCGGCCCCGACAGGTACCAGTCGGCCTGCATCTGCGGGAACCCGTTGTCGGAGTCGATCGCGGTCCACGTGCCGTAGGCGAACGTCAGCCCCTGCACCGTCACGTCGTGCACCGGGTGCTTCGGCGTACCGTCGATCGCCAACAACGTCTGCAACGCCGGTACGACGACCTGCTCTTTGTTGGGGTCCTCGCCCTTGCGCGGCTGGTAGTAGAGCTTGTGCGCGACCTCATCGATCGTCCACGTGCCCGGGCCCATCGCGGAGTAGAGGTTCTCGAAGTACGTCGGCGTCTTCCACAGTCCCAACCCGCCGAAGCCGCCCATCGGCGAGGTGAACCAGGAGATCTCCTGCACCCCGGCGGCCTTGAGGTCGAGGTTGTGCCAGCACGGCTCGGCCATCGTGATGACCAGCGCGTCGATCGAGGCGATGCGGCACTGCGTCTGCGTCCACGGCCCGTTGCCGCCGCGGAACACCGCGTGCACGTTCTGCGGGTTCTTCCAGGTGTCGACGACCGGGTTCGTCGCGATCATTCCGGTATCGGTCTGCACCAGCCGTCCGCCGGCCATCCCGCGGGCGAGCTGGCGGCGGTGACCGTTGACGTAGAGCTGGCGGGTGTCGAAACCGGCCGGGATGTCGACGTAGTAGTTCTTCGTGCCCTTCACCGGCCGCCAGCCGGTGATCCGCTTCCCGCCCGACAGCACCGGGTGCGCGCCGTCCGCCGCGCGGTAGACCACCCGCTGGGCCGGCGTACCGGAGTCAGCCGTGGTGAGCCGGAACGTGCGGGTGAGGTGATAGGTGCCGCCGGTGAGGACGACCTCCTTGGTCGGGCCGGGGACCTCGGTACGCCGCGCGACCTGCTGCGCGGTGGTCAGGCTGCACGGGTCGGCGTCGGTGCAGGCGTCGCCGGTGCCGTCCGGGGCCGCGACAGCGACGACCGCGGCAGCCGGGACGCGCTCGTGCGCCGGCGAGTGGGCGTGCGAGTGGAGACCGGCGACGAGCGGCAGCGCCACGACGCCCACCGCGAACAGCGACGACCGCGGCCGCGCCTGGCCCAACACCCTCATCCGCCGCACCCCTCCCGCCACCGCACAGTGATCTTGGGGACCTATTCGACGGCGATCAGGCGGTCGCCTGCGCCTAGGCGGCTAGGAAGGCGCGCTGCCCGCTTCCAGACGTTGGGCAATCCCGGCGACGTCGTCGAGGTTGCCCGCGGCCACCGCGATGACGAGGTCGTAGGCCTCGTCGTTGGTCATCGTGAGACGCCGCCCGTTCACCCCGTAGAAGGCGATGACGGCGGCCAGGCCGAGCCGCTTGTTGCCGTCGACCAGCGCGTGGTTGCGCACGATCGAGTGCAGCAGCGCGGCTGCCTTCTCGTGCAGGCTCAGGTAGGCGTCCGCGCCGAACGCCGACGCCTGCGGGCGAGCCGCCGCCGCTTCGAGCAGCCCGACGTCGCGGACCTCCGCCGGCGCGCCGATCGCGCGCTCGGCGACGTACAGCAGATCCGCGACGTCGAGGAAGATCACTTGCCGAGGCGCTCAAGCGCCTCGGCATAGCGCGGGATCTCACGATCCAGGACCGCATCGAGCAGGTCGCGCTTGCTGGTCTGCTCCACGTAGTTGCGGATCGCCTCGCGCGCCACCTCTTGCATGGACCGACCTTCCCGCTCTGTCCAGGCGCGCAGCGCCTGAGTCTCCTGCTCGTCGAGCCGCAGCGTC
>CAZEAM010000185.1:0-8432 GCA_964510285.1 uncultured Frankiaceae bacterium
CTGTTGCCGGGGTTGCTGTTGCCGGGGTTGCTGTTGCCGGGGTTGCTGTTGCCGGGGTTGCTGTTGCCGGGGTTGCTGTTGCCGGGGTTGCTGTTGCCGTTGCCGTTCGCATGCCCGTTGCCGTTGCCGTTGCCGTTGCCGTTCGCATGCCCGTTGCCGTGTCCCGAGTTGCCGTGTCCCGAGTTGCCGTGTCCCGAGTTGCCGTTGCCGTTGCCGTTGCCGTGTCCCGAGTTGCCGTCGCTGTCTTCGCCATTCGAGGTGGCGCTCGCCGCGGGATTGGTGTTCTCTGCGTTCCCGGCGCCACCCGCGAGGCCCGGATCGCTTTCGCCGTCGGGTGTCTGACCGGCGGGCGGGGACCCGGAGCCGTCCGACGAAGCGCTTCGCCTCGCGCCATCCGAGTGTCGGTTCGGCGACTGGCCCGATGCCGCGCCAACGCCCGCGGGTCGGGTCGGCGGCGTCGCCTCACCTGTCAGCGCTGATCCGGCAGAGCCCGACAGGGCGGCGAGACGGCCTTGCAACGCGCTCAGCCGCCGCGCGAGGCTGTGGTCTGGGTCAACGCCAGGGTGGGCAGCCAAGAGCTCCCCGGCCTCCCGCAGGTCGTGCGACGCGGCGCTGAGGTACCGTCGGTCGAGCGCGGTATCTGCCGCGTCGAGGAATCGGGCGATCTGGACGTGTACCGACGGCGTCGACGGGGCGCCGGTCAGCAGCTGGTGCAGCGGGTAGAGCAGGCTTCCCGGCGCAGCGGTGATCGCCGCGGCGGCGACGCCGCTCATCGCGAGCGTTCCTCCCACGACAATGGAGGCGGTCACGCCCGCCCGACGGCGCCGACGGCGGACCGGCCGGTTCGCGTTCCGGGTGTCATCCGTTGCGGGAGCCAGGCCGTCGAGCCAGGAGCCGAGCCGGGAGAGGACCGGATCGTTGGCCGCGCGTGCATCACCCGCGATGAAGGCATCGACAAGCGCGTCGTCGTTGGCGACCGCCATCGGATCGATCGGGTCGGGGGATTCTGTCGGTGGGCGCGGCTCGTCAACGCTCATCGTTGCGGCTCCGCGGAGGTCATCTCGCGCAACCGGCAGAGCGCCCGATGCAGCGCGACCCGCACTGCTCCCGTGCTCATCTTGAGGATCTCTGCGGTTTCGGCCGTGCTCAATCCCGCGGCGACCCGCAACAGCAGCACCTCGCGCGAGACGCTGGGCAGCGCTGCCAGCAATTGGACGAGCTCGCGGTCCGGCGTGCGCTGGAGCAGCACCTCTTCAGGCCCGGGTCCGGCATCCGGACGGTCTGGAATCGTTGCGGTCGGAGCCGGTGCCCGACTCGCCACCCGGCGCGCGTCCCGCACCTTGTTGAGGGCGACCGCGAAGACGAACGTGCTGAACGGATGGCCGCGGTCTTCGTAGCGAGGGAGCGCTCTGAGGACGGCGAGACACGTCTCTTGCACGATGTCTTCGGCGGTGTCTTCAGCCGCCGGCGTCAGCGCCAGCTGTGCGCGAACGAAGCGCACCAGCGCCGGTCGCATCTGAGCGATCCATTCCGCTGCCTGGTCCCGGCCAGACGGCGCCGCTTGCTCGCCGACTGCGGTCATGGCAGAAGTTTAGGAGTACTTACTGTTAGTAGAGGGCACGAACTTCGGCGAAGGTGGTGATGCCGTACGCGGTCTGTACCGGGTCCAAGTAGTACGGCGGCGGGGCGTACTTGAGCCGCGTGTCGTACGAGTAGCTCTTGTAGTAGCCGGTGCTGGCGTTGCCCGATTGCTGGGAGAATGTTCCGACCGCCCCGCGGTACTTCTGGGATATCGCGCCGAACACGTTCAGCGTGCCGAGGGGATTGCCCAACGGGTAGACCTGCACCGCGACACTGTGTGCGAGGGACAAGATGGCTGCGTCGATCACGGGGTCGGTGAACGGCGAGGACTGTCCTGGGAGGTCCATGTTGTTCCCGGTCGTGCAGGTTTGGCCCTGCCAGCGGGTGCATTGCACCGGGTGGTACACCTCAACCGAGTTGTTGGCGATCAGCCCGAGACTGTCGGCGCCGGTCGCGCCACCCGCATAGGTCAGGTCATCGACGACGATGATGTTGTTGTCGGCGCCGATGGTCACCCGCCCCGACAGCTGTCCGGAGACGAAGAGGGTGCCTGCCCGACAGTCGTACTCGCCGTAGCTGTAGTTGACGTCGCCTGACTGGGGATAGCCGCCGATGGCACCCGCCGCGCAGTCCCCGGAGCCCGGGGTCCGCTGCTGGCTCGGGACGTTCTGCACGTAGATCACGTTGTTGTTGGGCACGGGCACGGTCACGTTCGATGGCTGCGCAGATCCACAACCTGCGCTACCGGACAGTGTGTAGGGACTCCAGACCGTCATCGTGCCGTTGCTGTTGAAGCGCAGTCGGGTCGGCCCGGTGAACAAGCATCCAGGGGATCCGTTCGATGTCGCTGGGTCGGTCTGTGCTCGCAGGGCGGAGTTGGTCGGCGGCAGCTGCACTTCTGAGGCGTAGCTGATGCCTTTGCTGAAGACCGGGTGCGCCGAGCCGCCGTTGCGGTAGCAGTTCGCCTGGGGTGGCGGCTGGCCGCGGCCGTTCGGGGCGCAGGCTGGGTATGACGTCGAGACGGGCCCGTTGAATGTCGGACTGCTCGTGATCAGCAGCGCGTCGTTCGTGTGCACCGGTCCGTTGATGACGTCGTTGTCGGTCCAGTAGATGTCCGAGCAGTACGACGTGTCCCGCGGCGGGTTGTCCCAGTAGTGGTGCGAGCACTTCGCCTGAGCGGTGCCGTTGTTGACGCCGTACACGTAGCGGTTGGCGGGATCCACCGACTCGATGTCCGAGTAGTACAGGAAGTCCGTGAACCCCTGTTCGCGGACCGACACCTTGACCGAGCGGGTGACCTGCTTGGACCGGCCGGTTGACGTCAGCCAGATCGTGCCGTCGGACAGCGTCTGCGACGTATCGACGTCGTAGTGATACACGCCGCATCCGACCGGGGTCGGCGTGGTCGCGCACGACTGGCCCGCGGGGCTCGTCGTACCAGCGATGGGCGACCATCCGACCGGCGTTGTGCGCGTCCATCCGCATGGTCCTGAGCCGGAGGTGACCGGATGCTTCTCGGCGAGGTTGGTGCAGTCTGTGGTCTGCCAGTAGGTGTTGTCGGCGTTCAGTCGCGACAGGTAGTCGTCCACACCGGCTTGCGCGGCCGCCATCGCCGCCAGGTAGTCCTGTTCGTGGCGTGAACGAAGGATCGACAGGGTGGCGAAGGCGAGGACCACCGCCACCACGAGCGTCAGGATCATCGCGGTACCGATCACGAGGATCATCGCGAAGCCCTCGTCGCACGAGCCGTCCGCTCGGCGCCTTAGGCGTTGGATGACGCGTTGCACGTCAGCCCCCCGCGGAGGGAGTCGGGATGACTCCCGTGCCGGCGTTGGGAAGCGTGACCCGTTGGGTGACCGTCGTCGCCCCCGTGCCGTACGGGTTGGGCGTCTGCACCGGCAGGGTCACGTCGATCGAGTCGACGGTGATGAGCTGCTCGGACGACAGCGCCTCGCCGTCGGCGGGGATTAACTCCGCGCCGGCGTTGTCGTAGTAGGTGAAGACCGTCCCGGGCAGTGGCCAGGTGAGGCCTCGCACGAGGGTTCGCTCGCGAATCGCGCACCTGGGGGCGCCCTCGGTGCATGCGGTGTAGGTGACGTCGGGCGCCGACCCGGCGTCGGGGGGCTGTCGGGTCTCGGTCAAGGTGGCCAGGCCGGCCGATCGGTCGTAGGCAACCTCATAGGTGACGAGAAGGGGGCCCGCGGGGTCCCCGAAGTTGGCGAACAGCTGCACCCGCGTGGCCGTAGCGCTGGTGAGAGCAGTGGAGGTCGAGGCGGGACCGGTGCAACTCGAGCAGCCGAGCTGCAGCTGGGCCGGCTCGACCGCAGTGCGCATGGTCTTCACGACGGCGTCCATCCCGATCCGGGCCTGGTCGAGGTCGCTGAGCCGGACCTGGCTGCCCGCCGCCTGGTGTTGAGCCGTGATGACGAATGCCGTGACGAGGGCGCCGATGACTCCGAGCAGAACAGCGACGACGAGCACCTCGCTGAGCGACGTACCGTCATCGCGCCGGCGCCTGGCGCCATCTCGCCGCGTGAACATCCGGGCGCTCACCTGATCACCACCGTGGCGTTGGCGGTGCCGCCGCCCGGCGAGACGGTCAGGCGCGGCCAGCTACGGTCCGCCCGCTGCCCGCTGACCTTGAGCGTCCACGTCCCGAACGGCAGTGAGGCGTGGGTGACGCCGGTGGAGTCGGTGGTCGTCGGCAGCGTCAACGCTTCGCCGACGTTGCCGCCGTCGACCGGGTCGCGCACCGGGCCGCGGCAACCGCTGTCGGTCGCGTGCACGGCCACGACGGTGGCGTTGCTGGTGGCGACTCCCCGGTTCGTTTTGACGATGACGTCGGCCTGCGCCGTCGCGACCGTGGCGCTGGTCGTCTGTCCGGGATTGGTCGAGAACGGGTCTTGCCGGACCCCGCCGGATGCCTGCGGGTCAGCGTCCGCGCAGTCGCCCGCCCACGCGGTCAGTCCGTCGGGATAGGGCCACGTGGTGATCGACGTCGGTTCGGTCGTCCCGGCAGCGATCGTCTTGGTGTGGGTCGTTGACCCGAGCGCCGTGTTGTAGACCGTGAACGGCATCGTCGCCGGCGCTGGATATCCGGCCGTCGCAGTGGGCGCGAGGTCGAGCGTCGCCGCGGGTGCGTAGGAGAACGTGACGGGCGCGACCTGGTTTGCGGTGACGGTCACCGGGACGCTGGGGGTTGCTGACCACGAGGGGTCGACGTACCCGGGTGTGCTCACGGAGGCGGTGTAGGCGCCCGGGCTGAGGAAGGCGAAGAACGCACACCCGTCGGATGCCGTCAGCTGGGACCCACCGGGGGTGAGGGTCACGCGCTGGTTGGCCTCGGGTGCGCCGAGTGCATCGGTGACTTTCACCTTGACGTGACCCGACCCGCTGTCATACGTGCCCAGCGGTGGCGTCAGCAAGGTGCTGCTCGTGACGGGGGTGACGCCGTCCATCCGCGGCCAGGTCACGGTGACGGTGACGTGCAGGTAGGCGAGCTGGCCGCTGGCGCCGCCGTCGCATGGGCTCGACGTGGCGCCTTGCGACTGCCATTCCGCGGTCCGCGTGACGGTGTACGGCGTGTGGTCGACCACGAGGGGCTGTCCCTCGGTGCCGCCTGGCAGAGGATTCGGGTCGACGACCTGGCCGAGTGCGATCGTCTTCGGGCCCAGGGCGGGAGAGCTGAACTGGCCGCGGACGATCTCGATTTCTCGTGCGGCCAGGTTGGCCGCCGCGACCCGACCTCGGTTGGCGCGGGACGTCCGCAGCGAGCTGAGCATCATCACCAGCACGGCGGTGGCGGTCAGGGCGAAGACGGTCAGCGCAACGATCACTTCGACCAACGTCAGGCCGCGCTCGTCGGGCTCGGGCGATCGCAGACGGCGGGAGATCTGGCCGATCAACGCGCCCCCATGTAACGAATCGAAGCCGACTGTCGTTTCACGCCAGATCGGCATACATCAGGCAGTACTTGAGACTAATCGTCAGGGAGCGTAAATGTCTGGCAACGAGGTTGGCAATGACGCCGCCCTGGCGAACTGGCCGCTTGACCGGCTACTGGCGCTCGTGGGCCGCCTGATCGGCACCACCCAGCAGCGGCTGCTGTCACCGCTACGCCTGACGCCGACGGGCCACACCGTGCTGACCCTGGTCGCGCAACATCCGATGTCGTTTCGCGAGATTGCCCGCGCCGCAATGGTTCGAGCAGCGACCGTCACCGCCATCATCGACGGGCTCGAGCGCGAGGGCTATGTCGAGCGGCAGCCGGACCGCGCGGACCGGCGGGTGATCCGCGTGGTGATCTCCGCGGCGGGCTCCCAGCGGTTGCAGGAGGCGGACCGGGCGCTGGGCGGGGCCAGCGAGGACCTGTTCAGAGCGCTCGCGCCGCGCGACGCCGATCGGCTACGACAAGCGCTCGTGGAGGTCGCCCGCCAGGCGAGCGACGCCGCGTGACGCCGCGCTACCGCATGTGACATTGGGGTCGTGTCGCCGCTACAACATGCCACCCCTATGTGACATGCGGTCGCAGCCGCCAACCCCTATGTCACATGCGGTACGCGCTAGAAGCTGAGGCACGCGGTCCATTGGTTCAGCAGGGTCACGTCCCCGTCCAGCTCCAGCGACGTCCAGGGCACCCGGCCGTAGAGCGCGAGCAGCAGTGCGCTCTTGGTCCCGGACGCGGTGACCTGCGGCGCCTCGACCAGCTCGCTTCGGCGTACGCCGTCCGGCGACAGCTCCAGCCGCCACGAGTCGCCGTCGCTCGCCCGAAGGGCGATGGTCCCGGTCGGTCCGGTGACCTCGTCGCGGCTGTAGATGCGCGGCGCGACGACGTCGATCAGCTCGTCTATGCCGTCACCCGCGAGCTCGTCGTCGACCGGCTCGCGGATCCCGCGCGCGTTCTGCGCGTCGAAGCGATGGACCGCCGACTCGTGCGCCATCCGCCGGGCCCAGAAGGTCGCACTGTCCGGCGCGTCGAACACCCAGGTCCAGATCGGCGTGTCCGGCGGGCAGTCGGACAGCGCGGCGACGAGCGCGTCGAGCTGTCCGGCGAGCAGCTCGACCGGATCACCCGCGGGACGTTCGTGAAGCTGCTCGGCGCGCTCGGTCGCCCGCGTCGAGACGTAGAGCGTCACGTGGGCGTAGACCTGCCAGACGTGCGCCGCCAGGTCGGCGATGGTCCACCCCGGACAGGTCGGCACGGGCGTCTCGGAGGCGTCGCTGCGCGCGGCCGACAGGAGTGCCTCGCCCTCCCGGCGTACCGACGTGACGAGCGCGGCGTACGACGGCGTGCGCGGACCGACGAGGCTCACGACTCGATCCCCGCGGTGAGGTCGAGGTCGTTCGGCGGGGTGTCCGGCGTCTTCCAGTGCAGCCACTGCTTCTTGTAGACGTCGTGGTAGTGGTTCGCGCGAGCGACGAGATTCTCGTACGCCGAGTCGAACGCGGCCGGGTCCCGCTCGCGCAGCGCCTCGCGCACCGGCGCGCAGTCCTGCTCGAGGAAGGCCGCCATGTCCCCGGCGTACTTCGGCCGGCTGGTCGCGCACAGCCGCAGCTGCTTCACGGTCGAGGTGTAGAAGTACTCGGCGAGCTTCCAGTTGCCGGCCTTCGCCGCGTAGTAGAGCCGGTGCACGCGGTGGCCGACCTCGGCCATCAGGCGGTCCATCCCCGGCTGCATCATCGCCAGCTCGTCGATCGTCAGCTCGCGCTTGCCGTTGTGCACGGCGTGCGTGTGGTCGGTCGAAACCGGCGTCGGTCCGAAGCTGGAATCCTGCGTGCTCAACGGCTCGTCTCCCGGTGGATCTTGTGCTGCGCGGCCTGGGCCCGAGGGCGTACGACGAGGAGGTCGACGTTGACGTTCCACGGCCGGGTCACCGCCCACGCGATGCAGTCGGCGACGTCTTCGGCGCTCAGCGGCCCGGGCACACCGGCGTAGACAGCATCCGCCCGCGCCTGGTCTCCACCCAAGCGGTTTAGCGAGAACTCCTCGGTCGCCACCATGCCCGGCGCGACCTCGACTACCCGCACCGGCCGGCCGCACAGCTCGAGCCGCAGGGTCTCGGAGACGGCCGTCTCCGCGTGCTTCGCCGCCGTGTAGCCGGCGCCGCCTTCGTACACGCCGTGCCCGGCGGTCGAGGTCACCGTGACGATCACGCCGTCGCCACTCGCCTCCAGATTGGGAAGCAGCGCGCGGGTGACCCGCATCATGCCCAGGACGTTGACCTCCCACATCCGTCGCCAGGCGTCCTCGTCGGCGGATTCGACGGGTTCGAGACCGAATGCGCCGCCGGCGTTGTTGACCAGGACGTGACAGGCGTCGAGCGAGTCGGCCAGCGCCGCGACGGAGGCCTGGTCGGTCACGTCGAGCACGACCGGGCGGGCGCCGCAGTCGACGGCCAGCGCGTCCAGCCGCTCCCTGCGCCGGGCGGCCGCGATCACGTCGTACCCCTCCGTGGCGAGCCGGCGGGCGGTCGCCGCCCCGATCCCGCTGCTCGCGCCGGTGACCACGGCGGTACGACGGGTAGGCACGCTGAAGAGCCTAGGAGGCAAGCGTTTTGACCCGTTCGGGCAGGATTGAAGGCATGGGACTGCGGCGGGGCTCTGCACTGCCGCGGCGCATTGCGACGCTGTCGGTCCACACCTCGCCGCTGGACCAGCCCGGATGTGGTGACGCGGGCGGGATGAACGTCTACGTCACCGAGGTCGCGCGCCGCCTCGCCGAGCGCGACATCGCGGTCGACATCTTCACCCGGGCCACCAGCAGCGACATCCCGCCGACCGTCGAGGTCGCCCCCGGGGTCACCGTGCGGCACATCACGGCCGGGCCGTACGAAGGGCTGGACAAGAACGAC
>CAZEAM010000186.1:0-2482 GCA_964510285.1 uncultured Frankiaceae bacterium
GTCATCCGCGCACAGAACTCCGCGAGCGTCACCGCCCGCGAATGCCAGGCGAGCGCGTCGGGGTGGTAGTCGAGCCGGAACCCGCACTGCTCGTACAGCCGCACCGCGAGCTCGGTGTCCTCGTACGCCGGGTACGGGAACCTTTCGTCGAAGCCGCCGACGGCGAGGTAGTCGGCCCGCCGCAGGCTCAGGTTGCACGTGTAGAAGCCGTTGGTCGGATCGGCTTGGATGCCGGCCTTCATCGACGAGAACGCGAACTGCAGCGTCCCGGCCTCCAACCACTCCATGAAGTCGGTGACCGGCAGCGACGGCAGCCATGCGACGTGCCCCACCACGCCGACCGAGCCGCGCTCCTCGGCGTGCGCGGCGAGGTGCCGCTCGACCAGCGTCGGGCTGGCCACGATGTCGTCGTCGATGAACAGCAGCAGGTCGCCTTCGGCCATCGACACCGCGCGGTTGCGGGCGGCGGCCGGGCCCCGGTTGCCCGGCTGCGACGCCCACTTCAAGTTGGGCATCCGCGCCTCGAGCGCCTCCAGCACCGCGACCGTGTCCGGCCCGCTCGCGTCGTCGACGACGACCACCTCGAACTCGCCGTCCGCCGCGGTCTGCTTCTGCAGCGACTCGAGGCACAGCCGCAGCAGCTGCGGGCGGCGATAGGTCGGGACGACGACGGTCAGGTGGGGCGGCCGTGCGTCGCGTACCACCACACGATCGTAGGTGGCACGCGACGACCATTCGGCGGTGCGCACCGCCCGGCATGAGTCGCAGCCTTCAGCGGCCGCGCCCGTTGCTGCCAATCCGTATCCGGCGATGCGCCCGCCGCCGGCGCCCGGTGCGCGCAACCTGGTGATCGTCGTACTCGACAGCCTGCGCTTCGACACGTGCATCGAGGCCCGCCCGTCGGTGATGGCCTCGCTCGGCGAGATCGAGCGCCGTTACAGCTACGCCACCTGGACGGCGCCGAGCCACTACAACCTGCTGATGGGGCTGCTGCCACATCGCAACGAAGCGGGCGTGCTGGCCGCCGCGACCTATCGGGCCGACTACGACCGCTACTCGCAGCGGTTGGGCGTCGAGGGCCTGAGCATGGCCAGCCTCCTGCCGCACCTGTTCCTGCCGACGCTGCTGCGGGAGCGGCTCGGCTACGTGACCAACGCCTACGTGTCGATGCCGGTCCTCAACCCGTACTCGTTGCTCAACCGTGACTTCGACCGGTACGAGCTGATGCCCAACCACCACGACCTGCCCGGCATGATCGAGGCGCTGCACTTCTCGCCGGACCGGCCGAACTTCCACCTGCTCAACGTCGGCGAGACGCACTACCCGTACAGCTTCGAGGGCGACGACGGTTCCGACTTGCCGCACATCTCCGGTCTGCACGGCGCGGTCAGGTCGGTGTCCGAGGAGTCGGCGGTCGACTCCGCCGTGCCGTTCTCCGCGGCCGAGCTGGCCGAGCTGCGCGACCGGCAGGTGCGGTCGGTGCGCTACGTCGACACCCTGCTCGAACATCTCCTCGACGTCGTGCCGCGCAACACGTCGATCATCGTCATGTCCGACCACGGCGAGCTGTTCGGCGAGGACGGGTTCTTCGGGCACGGCCCGATGGTGCACCCGTTGCTGCTCGAGGTGCCGTACGTCGAGGGCTACCGCGACTGACGAACGCCGGCTCAGAGGTAGCCGAGCATGCGCAGCCGGGCGGAGAGGTCCTCGTCGACTTCGGCCGGCGCCTCCCACCGCACCGGCGCGGCTGCCGCCGACTCGCTCGGCGCGGCGGCGTCGACCGCTGACCGCAGCCGCCGGACCCGGTCGCCCCATTCGAGGATCGACCGTCCGTCGACGCGGATCGGCTCGAGCTCGAGCGGGTCGTTGCTCACGTCGAACAGCCAGTCGTCGTCGCCTTCGCGGACCAGCTTGAGGGTGCCGTCTACCGCGCACGTCGACGGCGTCGTCATCCGCCACACGACGTAGTCGTCCAGGTCGTGCTCGGCGATCACGGCCGGCAACCGCGGGTCGTCCGCGCGCACCACCGCGTCGGACTGCGCGACCGCGACGCCGCCCGCATGCGCCGGGTCCTGCCACGGATGGTCGGCGACGCCGACCGCCTCGGCGATCAGCGCCGGCAACGACACCAGGCTGGTCACGCCGTCGACCGGCAGGCTGACCGGACCCGCGGCGATCAGCGGGACCCGGATCAGCCGGTCGTCGAGCCACACCGCGTGCGCCAGCCGGCCGGACTCGCCGAGGTTCTCCCCGTGGTCCGAGGTCACGATCACCAAGGTCTCGTCGAGCAGGCCGTTGCGGTCCAGCTCCTCCATCAGCGCACCGACCCAGGCGTCGGCGGCCTTGACCGCGCCGCCGTACGCCCGCCGCATCCGGTCGACCACGTCCGGCGGCACACCGAGTGCCCCGCAGTTCACCTGGCCGGTGGCGACCAGCGTTCCGTAGCGGCGATGGTCCACGCTCTCCTGCACCCGCTCGCGCG
>CAZEAM010000187.1:0-27745 GCA_964510285.1 uncultured Frankiaceae bacterium
CTCCCACTCCGCGCGCTTGTTGCGCATGAAGAAGTCGAACACCCCTTCACCGAGGGACTGCGCCATGAGCTCGGAGCTCTCCATCACCTTGATGGCGTCGGACAACGAACCCGGCAGCGGTGCGATCCCCATCGCGCGCCGCTCGGCGTCGGTCAGGGCCCAGACGTCGTCCTCGGCGCCGTCGGGCAGCTCATAGCCCTCTTCGACGCCCTTGAGGCCCGCCGCCAGCAGCACCGCGTAGGTGAGGTATGGGTTGCACGCCGAGTCGGGGGACCGGATCTCGATCCGGGTCGAGTTGCCCTTCTGCGGCTTGTACATCGGGATCCGCACGAGCGCGGACCGGTTGTTGCGGCCCCAGCAGATGTACGCCGGCGCCTCTCCCCCACCCCACAACCGCTTGTAGGAGTTGACCCACTGGTTCGTGATCGCGGTGAACTCCGCCGCGTGGACGAGCAGTCCGGCGACGAACGCCTTGCCCACCTTGGACAGCGACAGCGGGTCGCTCGCGTCGTGGAAGGCGTTGCGATCGCCTTCGAACAGCGACAGGTGGGTGTGCATCGCCGAGCCGGGCTGCTCGCTGAACGGCTTCGGCATGAACGAGGCGTAGACGCCCTGCGAGAGCGCGACCTCCTTCACCACCAACCGCATTGTCATCAGGTTGTCGGCGGTGGTGAGTGCATCTGCGTAGCGCAGGTCGATCTCCTGCTGGCCGGGCGCCACCTCGTGGTGGCTGAACTCGACGCTGATGCCCATCCGCTCGAGCATCGTGATCGCCTGCCGGCGGAAGTCGTGCCCGAGGTCGTGCGGCGTCTGGTCGAAGTACCCACCCGAGTCGATCGGCACCGGCAGCAGCTCACCGTTGGACGGACGGTTGCGCAAAAGGAAGAACTCCACCTCGGGATGTACGTAGAAGGTGAAGCCGAGGTCGGCGGCGCGCTGCATCGACCGGCGCAGCACGTGGCGCGGATCGACGTACGACGGCGAGCCGTCCGGCATCAGGATGTCGCAGAACATCCGCGCCGTCCCGGGCTGTTCCTCGCGCCACGGCAGCACCTGGAAGGTGGACGGGTCAGGCCGGGCCAGCATGTCCGACTCGTGCACGCGGGCGAAGCCCTCGATCGCCGAGCCGTCGAAGCCGATGCCTTCCGCGAAGGCGCCCTCGAGCTCGGCCGGCGCGACCGCGACCGACTTGAGGAAGCCGAGCACATCGGTGAACCACAACCGCACGAACCGGATGTCGCGCTCCTCGATCGTGCGAAGCACGAACTCCTGCTGCCTGTCCACAGCGCAAGCCTAGGTCCCCCGCGTTACAGGCATATGTCGTTGGCGCCAGCGGCCTAACCTTGAGGTATGCCTCGGCTGCGCATCGCACTTGCGCAGCTCGACCTGACGGTCGGCGACCTCGAGGGCAACGCGCAGGCCATCGTCTCGACGACCCGCGAGGCGCGGGCCCGCGGCGCACAGCTGGTCGCGTTCCCCGAGATGGCACTCACGGGCTACCCGCCCGAGGACCTCGTCCTGCGCCGCTCGTTCGTCGACGCCTCGCGCGACGCTCTCGACCGGCTCGCCGGTCGGCTGGCAGCCGAGTCGCTCGGCGAGGTCGGTGTCGTGGTCGGCTACCTCGACCGCTGCCCCAGCCCGGCGCCACGGCTGGGTCGGCCGGCAGGCGAGCCGCAGAACACCGCGGCCTTCGTGCACCGCGGTTCGGTCATCGCGCGCTATGCCAAGCACCACCTGCCCAACTACGGGGTGTTCGACGAGTTCCGTTACTTCGTGCCCGGCGACACGCTGCCCGTCGTTCGCTTCGGCGACGTCGACCTCGCGATCACGATCTGCGAGGACCTGTGGCAGGAAGGCGGGCCGATCGCGGTCGCCCGCGCAGCCCGTACCGGACTCGTCCTCTGCATCAACGGCTCGCCCTACGAACGCAACAAGGACGACGTACGGCTCGAGCTGGCAACGCGGCGGGCGGCCGAGGCCGGCGCGACGCTCGCCTACGTCAACCTGTGCGGCGGCCAGGACGAGCTCGTGTTCGACGGCGACTCGCTGGTCGTCGGCGCCGACGGCGAGCTCATCGCGCGTGCGGCTCGTTTCGCCGAGGAGCTGCTGGTGGTCGACCTCGACCTTCCCGACGCCGACGGCGACTTCGCGGGTCCGGTCGACGCGCAGGACGGCACCGAGATCCTGGTCGAGCGGGTGGCCACTCCCGCGCCGGCCTTCGCCGACGCCGACCCGCTGCCCCCGCGGCTGGCGCCCGGTCTCGACGAGTGCGCAGAGATCTGGGCGGCCCTGGTGCTCGGAACCCGCGACTACGTCCGCAAGAACGGCTTTCGCTCGGTGGTCGTCGGTCTGTCGGGCGGGATCGACTCCGCGCTCGTCGCGACGATCGCCCGGGACGCGCTCGGCGCAGACGCCGTGCACGTCGTCGGGATGCCCAGCCGCTACTCCTCCCCCGGAAGCGTCGACGATGCCGCCGACCTCGCCACTCGCCAAGGCCTGCACTGGAACGTGCTGCCGATCGCGCCGATGGTTGACGCGTACGAGGCGGCCTTCCGCGACACCGAGACGGGCGGGTTGCACGGGCTGGCCGAGGAGAACCTGCAGGCGAGGGTCCGGGGCACCGCGCTGATGGCGTTCTCGAACGAGGCCGGACACCTCGTGCTCACCACCGGGAACAAGAGCGAGCTCGCGACCGGCTTCTCCACCCTGTACGGCGACAGCGCCGGCGGGTTCGCACCGATCAAGGACGTCCCGAAGACCGTCGTGTGGCAGCTTGCCCGCTGGCGCAACGAGGTGGCGCGGGCCGCCGGGGAAGGTGAGCCGATCCCGGCCGCGATCATCGACAAGCCCCCCTCTGCCGAGCTCGCCCCCGGCCAGCTCGACATCGACCGGCTGCCGGACTACCTCGTGCTCGACGCCGTCCTCGACGCCTACGTCGAGCAGGACCTCGGACGCGAGGCGTTGATCGCCCTCGGCCATCCGCCGGACCTCGTCGACCGGGTGGTTCGGCTCGTGGACCTTGCGGAGTACAAGCGCCGCCAGTACCCGCCCGGGCCGAAGATCACGCCGAAGGGTTTCGGGTGTGACCGGCGGCTGCCGATCACCAACCGCTGGCGCGAGCCGGCGTTGACCGACGTGCGGGAGACCGGTCCGGCCTAGCTGTCCTCACCGGACAGCTCGTTGAGCCTCTGGAGGTGGCTCTGCAGGCGCCCCAGTAGGCGGACCAGCCGCTCGCGGTCGGTCCCGGAGAAGATGGCCATCACCTCCTCGTCACCCCGGACGATCGTGGCGCTGGCTGCGGTCGCGACGTCACGGCCTCGCGGAGTGATCGCGACCAGGACACGCCGCCGATCGTTCGGGTCCGCGCGACGCTGCGCATAGCCGCGCCGTTCGAGCGTGTCGACGAGGCCGGTGACCGTGGAGCCGCGCGCAACCACCCGCTCACCGATCTGCGTCGGTGTGATCGGTGACTCGGATCCCGCCAACACCATCAGCACGTTGAAGCCGCCGTTGCTCAACCCGAAAGGGGCCAGCAGCGCCTCCATCCGAGCCGACGCGAGCTCGGAGACGGCCATGATGTTGATCGCCACCTCGACAGCAGACGCGTCGACGTCGGGGTTGTCGATGATGAACTGGTCACTGACTCGAAACCCGAGCGACCGGTCGCGCGACGTCATGCCGCGTTCGTCGTCGCTACGGCTGGAAGCCGATGAGGCCGAGTACCCGGTCGGACACCGCAGCGGAGTCCGGCACCGGAACCACGGGTCCGAATGCTCCGTGCTCGCGGAAGCCGTCGAGCGGGAGGCTGTTGTAGAAGTCCCACAGCAGCGCCGCGACGTCCGGGTCGACGGCGGCGTCCTGCCCGGTGGACTTCGCGACATCCCAGGCGTGGACCGCGATCTCACCCACGTTGACCATCAGCGCACCGGGAGCCGGAAAGGACCCGAACGGGTAGGTCCGGTCACCTTCGAGCGCGCCGTCGGTCTTCCAGGCGGCGATGTTGGCGGCGGCCACCTCGCGGCAGGCCCGCGCGGCGTCGTCACCGACCAGGTCCCCGGAGTCCTCACCCAGGGCCTGACCCTGGTTGACGAGCGTGAACATCCAGCCGGCGCCGAAGGCGTGATTCAGTGTCGTCTTGACGTCCCACCCCTCACACTGCGACGGCGCCGCCAACTGCGCCGCGTCCAGATTCGCCGTCGCGCTTGCCATTGATTCGTATGCCACCTCGAGTGCGGAGACCGGATCCATCACGTCACCCCTTAACCGGTAGGAAGATTCCTTAGGTACCTAATAAATAGGAACCTAACGACCTGCGCCGCGGATGTCAACGGACGACATGCAGCACGCGCCAGACCTAGAACTTCGTTCGGTTGCGCCACCGCGCCGCTGTGCCACAATTGCTGGCGTAGTCCGGGGACCTCAACTCTGTGCTCAACAGAGGGGCCTCGAGACGAGGAGGCTCACATGACCGACAGCGGCATCTCGCCGTACGGCAGTCCGCGTACGGTGCGCCGGATTCGTACCCACCACCTTCAATCGATGAAGGAACGCGGTGAGCGCTGGGCGATGCTCACTGCGTACGACATGCACTCGGCGGCGATCTTCGACGAGGTCGGCATCCCGGCGCTGCTCGTCGGCGACTCGGCGGCCAACAACGTCTACGGATTCGACACCACGCTGCCGGTCACGGTCGACGAGCTCATTCCGCTCGTCCGCGCGGTCGTTCGCTCCACCCGCAGCGCGATGGTGATCGCCGATCTGCCGTTCGGCTCCTATCAGGTGGGTCCGGAACAAGCGCTGCAGACCGCGATCCGCTTCATGAAGGAAGGCGGCGCGCAGGCGGTCAAGCTGGAGGGTGGACACCAGGTCGCCGGTCAGGTGCGCGCCATCGTCGAGGCCGGAGTTCCGGTCGTCGCACACGTCGGGTTCACTCCGCAGAGCGAGCACGCACTCGGCGGTTACCGGGTGCAGGGGCGCGGGGAGTCCGCGGCCCGCGTGATCGACGACGCGGTCGCACTCGAAGCAGCCGGTGCGTTCGCGGTCGTGCTCGAGATGGTGCCCGCGGACGTCGCTGCGCAGATCACGAAGGAGCTGACGATCCCGACGATCGGGATCGGCGCCGGCCCGGACTGCGACGCACAGGTCATGGTGTGGACCGACATGGTCGGACTCAACACCGGTCCGGCCCCACGCTTCGTCAAGCGATATGCCGATCTGCGCTCGGTCATCACCGAAGCCGCGGCCACGTACGCCCGAGAGGTAGCCGACGGGACCTACCCGGGCCCCGAGCACTCGTTCGAGTAACCGGCCGACCGGCTCCGGCTACGGATCAGACGTCGGTGATTCGCAGACCGGCGTGCGCCTTGTAGCGGCGGTTGATCGAGACCAGGTTCGCGGTCAGCGCCTCCACCTGGCCGGCGTTGCGCAGCCGGCCACCGTAGACACCTCGCATCCCGGCGATCCGGTCGACGAGCGCCTGCACGAGGTCGGTCGCCTCCCGGTTGTCTCCGAGGACGAGTACGTCGGTCTC
The DNA here is from genome assembly GCA_964510285.1 of uncultured Frankiaceae bacterium. GTDB lineage: Bacteria > Actinomycetota > Actinomycetes > JAFAQI01 > JAFAQI01 > DASZTV01. Next base: position 5,531 of record CAZEAM010000187.1, read on the forward strand.
GATGCGGTCGACCTCGGGATCGAGCAGCAGCACCGCGCTGACGTGATGGAAGGCGGCGACCACGGTGCTTTCGGGCAGCAGCCTGGCCGCTTGCTGCGCCGCGCTGCCGTCGACGACCTCCAAGGCGAACGCGCCCTTGTCGTCGAAGCCCATCGGATTCACGCAGTCGATCACGATCTTGCCGGCCACTGCCGGCGCGACCGCGCCGACCAGTGCCTCGTGCCCCTCCCACGGCACGGCGACAACAACGACGTCGGCGCGCTCGGCGGCCGCCGGGTTGTCGCTGCCCGAGACCAGCGACGGATCCGGCACCGTCGCGGCCAGCTCGGCGGCCGCCTGCTCGGCGCGCTCGGCCTGCCGGGAGCCGAGGATCACACGGTTTCCCGCCATCGCGAACCGGCGGGCCAGGCCGCGACCTTGGTCCCCCGTCCCACCGAGGAAGGCCAGCGTGAGCTCAGCGGCGGAGCCGCCCGACGACGTCGTCAACGTTTCCTCTTTCACTCGTTCGGCGCATGTGATCGTCCCAGCCCGCCGGCCGCGGCCTCCGGGCAGGGGTAGCAGCACGCCGACCTGGGTAGAGGCGGCAGGAAGGCCTGGGACGGTGGCGAAACAGGGGGCGTGGTGGGCAGCGGACGGCGATCGCGCGGTGGCCGGTCGCGGCGGGCAGCCGACGACCCGGCGATCGTCGACCTGCTCGACACGGTGCGCGACGTCCGCACCACGCTGGCCATCGACCTGTCGGCAGCGGCGGGCGCCCTCGAGGAGAACCAGCCGGAGATCGCCCGAGACATCCTGGCCGCCACCTCCGCGGAGCTCACCCGGCTCGGCGGCGAGCGGCAGCATCCCGGCGCCGACCAGGTGGCCGCGGCGCGGCGGCGCGCCCGCCGGCGTCGCGCGCTGATCGCACTGCCGGCGGTACCGCTGGTCGGCGCCCTTGCCATGACCACCGCAGCCGCGCTCGGCGGGAGCCACGACGAGGCCGCGCACCGTGCCGTCGCACCTGCCTCGCCGACGACACCGGCGTCGGCTCCGGCGCAACACACATCGGCGACCACTGCGTTGCGTCGACTCGAACACGTTGTGACGCGACACGCGAAGGCCGCCCAGGTCATCGCCGTCGCTGACGACCTGCACCAGCAGCTGACCCGGATGATCGCGACATCGGACAACCCCGCGCAGCTGCACGTCGTCCGGCAGCTGCTGGCACTCGAGCAGAACGTGTTGGAAGGCAGCAAGCTGCCGGGAACGCAGCTCGCACTCGCCGCGTCGCGCGCAATCGCGCAGCTGCTCGAACATCGTCCTGCGCCGTCGCAGCCGAAGCACGCGATCGCGTCGCACCCGGCAGCCACTGCGACACCGACTGCGCAACGAACACCAAGCGCAGAACCGACCCAAACCCGCGGCGATCGTGCATCGCAACCGCATGCGACGTCGTCGGCAACGCATACCAAACCATCACCGACGTCGAAACACCCGTTGCTCGGTGACGGATTTCTCAACTGGCCGTGAACTGACCTACGCACCGCTCACGTCATCGTCACCATCGACGTGAAGCCCGAAATTCGTTGTGATCACTAGCGATGCTCGCTCGCGATACGAAACGCACGTAGGTTTCCGACGACAATGACGCGCAATACGCGTGCGCGACACGCGATGGCGTAACAACGCGCGGTGATGGAATGCGCGTGTTTTCGGTGTCAGAGTTATGCGCAGCACAGTCCCATCTCCGAGCTAGGGGGCTCACGTGGCACGTGTAGCTGCTAAGAAGACCGCCAAGAAGGCGGCCAAGAAAAGCACCGCGCGCAAGTCGACGGCCAAGAAGACGACGAAGCGCGCACCGGCCCGCAAGACCGCTGCAAAGAAGACAGTGAAGAAGGCAGCGGCGAAGAAGACCGCAAAGAAGACGGTCAAGAAGGCACCGGCCCGCAAGACCGCTGCAAAGAAGACCGCCAAGAAGACGGTCAAGAAGGCAGCCAAGCGCGCTCCGGCTCGCAAGAAGGCTGCTAAGAGGGCACCGGCGCGCAAGCGCTGAGCCCTGCTCAACCCAGGCGAGCCCCGACAGCCGCCGCGTCGACCATCGGTCGCGCGGCGGCTGTCCGCTGTCTGCTGCTTCGTCGCCGCGGCCGCCGCGGTGGCCGGCGGCATCGCGTTGTTCAGCACCGGCTTCCTCGGCCCGGCGCCGGTAGCCCTGGCGGGCGCCGGCGGCTTGATCGCCGCGGGGGTCACGCTGTGGCGGCCCGCGCGGCCCAGCCGGGCCTACCCCCCACCGGAACGGCGCTGAGAATCTCTTGCCTGTTGAAACTATCGCCCTCGCGCACGATAGACTCCGTGAAGCGGCGTCCGGCCCAGTACACCCCCCCACTAGGCCGGGCGTCGCTTTCCACGCGCCCGGACCGGTAGGAATGCCACGTGCTGCGCTTGCTCGCCGTCTCCGCCCTACTGGCGGGTAGCTGCGCCGCGACCCCGCACCACGCGCCCGTGCCGCCACCACCGCACGCGCATCTGGACAGCCGAGCCGCGGCCCGCACGCCGCTCGCCGGTGTCGTGGTGGGCATCGACCCCGGCCACAACGGCCGCAACTACGCCGACCCGGCCTTCATCGACCGTCAGGTGTGGAACGGCCGGGAGCGGGAGGCCTGCGACACCACCGGCACCGAGACCAACGCCGGCTATCCCGAACCGCGCTTCACGTTCCGGGTGGCGAAGCTGCTCGCCGCGGCCCTGCGCCGCCACGGCGCGACAGTCGTCATGACCCGGCACGACAACCACGGCGTCGGCCCGTGCATTGACCGGCGGGCCCGCATCCTCAACCGCGCGCACAGTGCGGTGGCCATCGACATCCATGCCGACGGCGGCCCGGCCTCCGGACGGGGCTTCGCCATCCTCGAGCCGGTCCGCGACAAGGTGAACCGTCGGATCATCGGGTCGTCCGCGCGGCTGGGCCGGATCATCCGTCACCAGCTGCTCGCGAAGACGGCGATGCCGACCAGCACGTACGACGGCCGGAACGGGATCGCCCGCCGCAACGACCTGGCCGGCCTCAACCTTGCGAAGCAGCCGAAGGTCCTCGTCGAGTGCGGCAACATGCGCAACGCGCACGACGCGCGGATGCTGACCTCTGCCCACTTCCAGCGACGGCTTGCCGCCGCGTTCACCGCCGCGGTCATCCACTTCACCCGCAATGCGCGCTAGCCGGTCGCGATCACCCATCCCCCGGCACCGGCCAGCAGCCGGGACGCGGGCCGCTCGCTGAACGTCCGCCCGACCACCGACATCGCCAGCTCACCCACCGACTTCCCGATCCGTGCGCGGCGTACGAGCCCGCGATGCACGACCTCGACCGACAGCGACCATCGCCCGGTCGTGGCGGCGAGGTCGTCGGGCCGGCACTCCACCGCCCAGCCGGCCCACGCCCGACGCCGGATCGTCTCGCGGTTGCCACCGACCAGGTCAGCGCGACGCACCCGCGTGCCGGGCCACCGCACCTCTCGACCGTCCTGGACCGCGACGAGCGCCACCGCCTCGTCTGCGCCGGTGGTCACGTGGTCGAGTGCCGCCCAACCGCTGATCGTGGGACGGCGCCCGACCGCGACCTCGTCGACGTGACAGCGCAGCCGGATGGCACTGCCGATCTCGTACAGCTCGTCCGGTACGCCGTAGCGCGGGTCACGAAACCCGGGCAGCTCGGCGTAGACGTCGGGCGGCTCCACGGCGGTGAGCAGCGGCAACGGCCACTCGGTACGGTCCGCGCCGGAGGAGGTCGACGCGCGGAACTCGCGCGACACGGCGCCGGTGGCGTTGTCGACGATCACCGTCCATGCCGCCGCGGACGCATCCGCGCGCAGCAGCCGCATCACCACCCGGGGGCGAGGGGCGAGTGACTCGACGACGTCGTGCTCGGCGCCGGCCAGACGCTCGGCCGCGCGATCGAGCAACCGCTGCGGGCGGTCCTCCGCTGCACCCGCTGCGGCGCGCAGCACGTCGTGCAGCGTCAGCAGCGCGGTCTTGTCCAGCTCTGCTGACGATGCGGCAACCAGGTCGAGCTGCGCACATGCCTCATCCGGCGACAGCGGGCTCAGGTTCGGCATGTTCGGAGGCTATCGACGTGGGTCCACGGACCCGCCCACATTCAGCGTTACAGTCGGCGGCAATGGTCGATGTCAGCGTCGTCGTGCCGTTTTTCAACCCGGGCGCGAACATCGAGGACTGCCTGCAGTCGCTCGTCACGCAGACCTTGCCGCACAACCGGTTCGAGGTCGTCCTCGTCGACGACGGAAGCACCGACGGCAGCGACCGGCGGGTGGCGCGGCATGCCGCGCAATGGCCCGACCTGATCCGGGTGAAACGCATCGAGGCGAGCGGAGGGCCGGGCAAGCCACGCAACGTCGGCGTCGACGAGGCGCGCGGGGACTACGTGCAGTTCATGGACAGCGACGACACGATGCATCCGGAGGCGCTGGAGCGGCTGCTGGAGGTGGCGACCGCATCGGACGCCGACGTCGTCGTTGGCAAGCTGAGCAGCGACTTTCGGGGTCTGTTCCACCCGGTCTTCCGCAGCACCGTCACCGGCCGGACCGTTCGCGACTACCCGCTGGTCGAGACGCTGACTCCGCACAAGATGGTCCGCCGTCAGCTTCTGCTCGATCACGGCATCCGGTTCGCGGAAGGACCCCGTCACGTCGAGGACGAGCACTTCAGCATGCAGGTCTACACCAGGGCGAAGTCGGTCGCGGTGGTTGGCGACCTGCCGTGCTACTTCTACCGGCGCCGGCGAGTGTCCGGACGCAACCTCGGTGACGTCGAGATGGTCCCTGCCGAGTACTACCGCGACCTGGGACACGTGCTCGACGTCATTGACGCCGGGGTCGACGAACCCGAGGAGCGCATCCGGCTGCAGCGGCGGTTCTACCGCAACGAGATGCTCGGCCGGCTGCGCGGCCGCGCCATGCGCCGCTACGAAGACGGCTACCGCCGCGAGGTTCTTGACCAGGTTCGAACGCTCGCCACGACCCGCTTCGACCCGCGCGTGCGCGAAGGGCTCCCGTTCTTCATCCGCACCCAGTCGCGGTTGATGCTCGACGGTGCAGTGACGCTGCTCACGTCCTACGCCGCTTGGCTGGAGTCGATCCGGCTGCGCGTGACCTGCTACGCCGCAACCTGGCGCGACGGAAAGCTGCACCTCGAGATCGACGGGCTGCTGTACGCCGGCGACGAACCACTTCATCTGGACGGCGACGGCGACGAGTGGTTCGTGCCCGCGACGATCGCGCCGAGCGTCGATGCGGCCGACCGGCTGGTCACCCACGCCGACCTCGAGGCCGCCGACGTCGACTGTGCGACCGTCGCGCGCAGCGACGCCCAGCTGTGGTCGACCACCGAAGGGCTCGCGTTGACGATCGGGCACGCCGGGACCGTCGAGGTCGGTGGCGAGGTCGTGCTGGACCCGGCGACGGTGCAGGGTGGGCGAACCCTCGAGCCCGGTCTGTGGGACATCCGGCTGCGGGTCATGTTCGGCGGGCTGACCCGGGTCTCGGCGTTGCAGCCGGCCGAGCAGACCGAGCCGGCGGCGGTGGACGCCTGGGTCATCCCGAGTGATCGCCCGCGGGTGGTCCAGCCGTACTGGACCTACCCGTCGCCGGTGCTCGCGCTGGACGTCGGCGAGTGGTCCCATCCCCTCGTCGACCTGCTCGACACGGCCTCCGCGCCCGAGCTGCGACGCCATCGGATCGTTGTGTCGATCCCCGCGCTGCGCGGGCACGGCGGCACGCTTTCCGCCGACCTCGTCCTCGAGCCCTCCGACGCGAACTCACCGAGCGTCCAGGTCGACGCGGACATCGACGTCGGTCCGAGCGGATCACGGCTCGTCGCGAAACTGCCCCGGCGGCTGCCCGGCGGGATGCACTGGCGGCTGTGGCTGCGCTTCGCGCCGCCCGGCGGAACCCCGGCCCGCACCCTGGGCTGGCAGCTCGTCCACAGCGGTCGTCACCTGCGGCTCGAGCCGACGACCGGCGCCTGATCCGCCTTTCCGCCCACCCGAGCGGCTCACCAACCTCGCAGCGGAAACGACGGAACCTTCATATCCTTGCCGCACCGAGTCGAGCCGGGGAGCACCTTCATGCTGCAACGCGTCGCCAGATCCTGCCTGCCTATCGCGTTGTCAGCCGGGCTGATCGCTTCGGCGGGCGCCACCGCCGCGCCGGTAGCAGCGGCGACCCCGACGTCGACCGTCACGATCGTGTTGAAGGCGCATCACCTGGCGGAGCTGCGCAACCTCGCGGCGGCCCGCGGGCTGTCGCACGCGCAACGGGTCCGCAAAGTGCAGCGCCTGCTGCCGAGTCGGGCTCAGCACGCCACGGTCGTCCGCGCACTGCGCGCGGCCGGTCTGCAGATCACCAACCAGACTGCCTGGTCGGTCACGGCCTCCGGATCGAGTGCCGAGGTCACGAGCACGTTCGGTTCGCGGCCCGTGCTGCGCGCCCACGCGACCGCGGCCCAGCGCCGCGCCGCCACGCGCCCGTACCCGTCGCTGCCGGCATCGCTACGAGATGCCGCAGCCGTCGCCCTCCCGACCGGGTCCGGACCCACGATGTTCCGCCACTACACCACCCCGGACTTCTTCACCGGGGCGGACTTCCGCAACGCCTACACCTCTGTGGGGCAGACGCCGTACGACGGCTCCGGCGCTGGAGCAACCTTGACCATCGCCACGATCCAGCTGGCCGCCTGGAACCCGGGCGACCTCACGACCTGGGCGGGGACGAGTGGCATCGGGGTCGCCGGGTTCGACCCCGCGACCGACCTCACGATGGTGCCGGTCGACCAGACATCGGTGCCGGTGCCCGACGGGGACGACGACGGGGACGTCGAGGTGGACCTCGACCAGCAGGCACTCCTGTCGACCGCGCCGTTCGCGCACCAGCGGCCCTACTTCGCGCCGAACGACTCCTCCGGGTACGTCGACGCGCTCTCGCAGGTGCTCGACGACGTCACGCAGAGCAGCCACGCCTTCGGAGGCGGCGACCCGCACATCGTCGCGCTGTCGACCTCGTGGGGACTGTGCGAGCTCGACACCGGCGCGGCGATCATCAACGCGATGGAGCCGGTGCTCGCGTCGCTGGTGGCAGCCGGCGTGACGGTGTTCGCCGCGTCGGGCGACGACGGGATCTACGACCAGTGCAGTGCGGCGGGCGCGCACGCCGACTACCCCGCTTCCTCGCCGGAAGTGGTCGGGGTCGGCGGGACGTCCCTGTCCCCGGTCACGACCAGCGCGCCGAACGACGGCACGAACTGGCTCGAGCCGGCCTGGTCGTGTACCGGTGTCGACGACTGCGCGGACAGCGGCGGGTCGGGCGGCGGGGTGTCCGGCGACGAGGTCAACGTCGGGTTCGACAAGCCGGCCTACCAGCAGGTGATCGAGACACCGCCGTTCTCCCAGGCGACGAAACGGATGGTGCCCGACATCGCCGCCTACGCGGACCCGGACCCCGGCTTCCCCTTCTACACGACGGACCCCAAGTCCGGCACGGGCTACAGCGTCGGTGGGGGCACGAGCCTCGCCGCGCCGGTGTCGGCGGCGCTGTTCACCAACGCGCTCGCGGCTCACGGCGTCTCCTCGGGAGTCGGTGACATCCACAGCGCGCTGTACGCCGCGTACGCCGCGAACGACGGGTCGTTCCGCGACGTCACGGTGGGCAGCAACGGCGCGGCCGCCGATGCCGGCCGGGTCCCGTCGGTCGACGCCGGTCCGGGTTACGACACGGTGACCGGTCTGGGCGCTCCGCTGTGGCCGAAGATCGTCAACCGCCTGCTCAGCCCGCTGGCCGCACCGATCGCCACCGCCGCGCTCTCGCTCGCCAGCCCGCACGCCTCCAGGCCCTACCGGGTCTCGGCGAGCTGGACCGGCTCGCCGGCCAACGGGGGCCTGGCCGTCGACAAGGCAGCCGTGCGGATCAGCCGGGTCGGTCACGCCGGAGCGGTGTTCGACGACCAGAACGCCGAACCGAACGGTGCGCACACCTTCACTGCCCTGCCGGGCGCGACCTACCGGCTGAGCGTCACCGCTCGCGACCTTGCCGGGACCCGGTCGATCACCAAGACCTCGACGCTGGTCATCCCGATCGACGACAAGAGGTTCGACTTCGTCGGCTCGTGGCGCCGCAAGACCAACGGCCGGGCCTTCGCCGGCTCGTTCGCGCAGACCTCCGAGCGTGGTGCGGCCGCGAGCGTGAAGGCGAGCGGGCGACGCTATGCGCTGCTGGCGCGCACCGGACCCGGATACGGCAAGCTCACGGTTTCCAAGAGCGGCCGCACCGTCAAGGTCATCAACCTGCATGCGCGGCGCGCCGGGGCGAAGCGGGTGACGTTCTTCCGGAGCGGGTCGGCCGGCAGCCGCAGGTTCGAGTTCTTCGCCTCCCGCGGCTTGGTCGACGTGGACGCGTTGTACGTCGAGCGCTAGGGCGTCCTCAGACCGCGGCCGCCGCCGCGACCACCTCGAGCAGATGGGGCACCTGGAACGGCTTCTGCATGATCGCGAAAGCGTTGTGTGCGCGCGCCTGCGCCAACTGCTCCTCATACGCGAACCCGGTCATGAGGACAACCTGCGGCGGCGGGCTCTGCAGCGAGGCGAGCACCTCCACGCCGGTGAGGATCGGCATGCGGATGTCCATCACGATCACGTCGTACGGATGGGTGCGGGCCATCTCGAGCGCGACAGCGCCGTCCTCAGCCGGCGTCACCGTGTAGCCGGCGGCTTCCAGGATGTCGACCAGCGTCTCCCGCATCCCGGTCTCGTCGTCGACCACGAGTACCGACGCGCTCACCGCACCACACCTCCTTCCGCGCCCCCGGCGGCCGGGAACTCCACCGTGAAGGTCGAGCCCACTCCCTCCTGCGTCTCGATCCGGATCGAACCGCCGTGGCTGTCCACGATCCGGCGCGTCACCGCCAGGCCGAGCCCCGTACCGCGGGTCTTCCGCGAGAAGAAGGGCTCGAACACCTGGCCCCGCGTTTCATCGTCCATTCCGATTCCGGTATCGGCAACCGCGATCCGCACCTTGCCATCCTCAGTTGACGTCGTGCGGACCGTCACCGTTGCGCCATTTGGCCCCGTCCCGCCCGCCTGGGCGGCCGGCACGGCCTGGTGCACGGCGGCGACGACGGCCTCGTAGGCGTTGGACATCAGGTTGAGCAGCACCTGGCGCAGCTGGTCACGGTCGGCCAGTACGGGCGGTAGCCCCGGCGCGTCCTCCCGGACGACGGTCACCTCCGGGGGTGGGGCGAGCACGGACTCGATCTCGGTGAGCAGGTCGGCGACGTCGACCGGGGCGGTCACCGGTTCGCGAGCACGGGCGTAGTCGAGCAGGTCGCCGACGATCAGCGTGGCGGCACCCACCTCACGCTCCGCGGTCCCCAGGTGGCGCGACGCGTCCGGGTCCGCACCGTTGCGCTCCAGGACACCGCGGAGCAGGTAGTGGGCGTTGGTGATCACGCCGAGTGGGTTGCGCAGCTCGTGTCCCACGACGGAGGCGAGTTCGCCGATCGCGGCGAGCCGCTCGTTGCGAACCAGCTGCTCCTGGGTGTGTTCGAGTTCGCGCATCGAGTGCTCGAGCGCCTCCGTGCGGTCGGCGACAAGAGACATCGCGTAGTCCCGTCGCCGCTGCACGGTGACCACCACGAGACCGACGAGTGCGGTGATGACCAGTCCGACACCGAGCACGATCAGGTAACCGTCGTGAGCGAACGTGCCGGTCAGCGGTGAGGTGGCCTCGACCGCGACCAGCCAGGTGTCTGCGCCGAACGCCGAGCTCGCGGTCACCACCGAGCTGCCGTGCGGCGCGCCACCGTTCGTCGTGAGCAGCAGCTGGTCCGGGTCCTGCTCCGGCCCGGCGTACAACGCCACCCGCAGCTCGTGGAACTGCCTCCCGCTCGTCAGTGCCTTGGTCGCCGCGCTGATGTCCAGCGGCAGCCGCTCGTAGATCGCGAGATCGTTGCGGCCGACAGTTTGAGCCAGTGCAAGTGCCGGATGCGTGGGGCCCGGAAGCACGGCCGACGTCGCCCCGCGGACCGAACCGGTGAGGGTACGCCGGAGGAGATCGGAAACGGCCGGCGTGGGCGTCATGGACAGGTCACCGGTCGTGACGAGGAAGCGGATCTCGCCCGAGGTCCGGTCGAGCCGGGCGAGCCCGGTCTGGAAGCCCGCGGTGGCCGGTGCGAGCGCGTTGGCGGCGGTCAGGAAGGAATGCCGGTTGGCGCCGTTGAGGGAGGTCTCGGCGGCCATCGTCGACAGCTGCGTCTGCAGGCTCGTGAAGCTGTCGGTGAGGATCAGGGCGACCTCCGCCGCCCGCTCGTTCAGGAGCCGCCGTTCCTGCTGCCGGTTGGTGTGATGGGTGATGAGGCTCGATCCGACCGTGATCGCCAGCAGGACGAAGACGATCAGGAACGCCGGCCACCGCAGGCGCGAGATGCCCGCGTTCGCCATGGTGGCCCTCCCAACGGCGGGTCCAACCGTGGAGCCGGTGGCCGCGCCAAGCGCTGACCAGTCATTATTTCCACGTGGAGGATCCACCGGCGAGTGTCGACGGCTACCGAGCCGTCCAGGTGCTCGTCGTGGACGACGACCCCGCCATGGCGGGGTCGCTCGTCGAGTTCTTCACCCGCCGGGGCCTGTCCGCGGTCGGCGTGACCAGCGCCGGCGCCGCGATCATCCGCGAACGCGAGCTGCGCCCAGCGGTGGTGGTGTGCGACCAGCGCCTGCCGGACATGTCCGGGCTGGACCTGTGCGCCACGATCCGGACGATGGATCCGGACGTCTCGCTGATCCTGCTCACCGGCTACGCCTCCCTGGACTCCGCGATCGCCGCGGTCGGCCAGATCGACCAGTACCTGACCAAGCCGGTACCCGTCGACGACCTGGTCGAGTCGGTCGAGGCCGGCGTCGCGCGCACCGAACAGCGGGTGCGCGAGCGCATCGCGGCCGAGGAGATGCGGACCAAGCTGGAGACCGAGCTTCGCCGCCAGGCCTCTCACGACAGCCTCACCGGACTGGCGAACCGCGCGCTGTTCAGCGACCGCGCCGAGCACGCGCTCGAACGGCGCGGGCTCAGCGAGCTGGTCGTGTGCTTCTTCGACATCGACGACTTCAAGGACGTCAACGACAGCTACGGCCACGGTGCCGGCGACGAGCTGCTGCGGGTCATCGGGCAGCGGCTTCGCGAGTGCGTCCGCCCGGCCGACACGGTCGCGCGGTTCGGCGGGGACGAGTTCGCGGTGCTGCTCGAGGACACTCAGCTGCCCGGCGCGCTCGACGTGATCGACCGGTTGTACGAGTCCGTCAACCATCCGATCCGTCTCGGCAACGACGAGGAGGTCGTCGTACATCTCAGCGTCGGTATGACCCTCGTCAACTCCCGGGACGTCACTTCCGAGGAGCTCCTGGCCGAGGCGGACGCCGCCATGTACGCCGCGAAGGCGCGTGGGAAGAACCGTTACGAGATCTTTGACCCGTCGATGCGCTCGGCCAGCGAGCTGCGCTCGCGGCTTCGGGTAGAGCTGGGCGACGCGTTGGTCCGCGAGGACTTCCGGCTGTACTTCCAGCCGCTGATCGACATGGTCGACCGCGACTGGCGGGGCGTCGAGGCACTCGCCAGATGGCCGCACCCGCAGCACGGCCTGCTCGAGCCGGCCGACTTCGTCGACATCGCCGAGACGAAAGGTCTGATCGTCGAGCTCGACCGGTGGGCGATCGCCGCCGCATGCCGGGCAGCGGCGCGGGTCGAGGGTCTCAACATGACGGTCAACGTGTCCGGCCGGACGCTTCGCCATCCCGAGCTGCGCAACATGGTGTCGGACGCGTTGGCGGCGAGCGGGCTGCCCGGGTCGCGGCTGGTGCTCGACGTGTCGGACCTGTCGAGCGATCCCGAGCGGGTGGTGGGTCCGGTGCGCGTCCTGCACGGGCTCGGCGTGTCGGTGGCCATCGACGAGTTCACCGGTGACATCCCGGCGCTTCGTCGGCTGCGGGGACTCGAGATCGGCTACCTGAAGATCCATCACTCGCTGATCGCCGACCTCGGCAGCGGGCTGGCGGCCACCACGATCGTCGGTGCGGTCATCGACATCGCACACGACCTGGGCATGACGACGATCGCCACCGGGGTGGAGACGGCCAAGCAGTGCGACATCCTCGCCGGTCTCGGATGCGACCTCGGGCAGGGCTACCTGTGGGCCAGGCCCGCGCCGATCGACACCTTCGAGGCGGCGGTCGCCGCCCAACGCGACGGAGGCTAGTCGACCTGTTCGGCCGGCAAGCCGACCAGGCTGTCCGGGATCCGCCGGGCCACATCGGATCGGCTGAGCATCCCCACCACCCGCTCCCCGTCCACGACCGGCACGCGGGGTGTCTGGTAGTCGCGCATCGTCGCGGCAGCCCGCTCGATCGGTTCGTCGGCCCGCACCGACACCGCTTCGCCGCGGACCAGGTCGATCAGCCGCGTCTCGCTGGAGAGCTTGCCGGCTGCGGCGACCTCGACGACGAGGTCGCGGTCGGTGAGCATCCCGCGCAGCCGGCCGGCCCGGTCGCAGACCGGGAGGGTGTTGTACGCGGACATGGCGAGGTGGCGGGCCGCTTCGGCAACCGTCGCGTCGACCGGGATCAAGTCGGTCGGCTTCATCAGGTCGCGGGCGCGCATCACGGCGTGTTCATTCCCGTTCGCGGGCGCAGCGACACCTGGCGGCGGACAACCCGGCCCGACTTGGGGTATGCACCAGCCATGACCACGACTGCAGAGCTGCTCACCGACGCGTTCAACCGGGTCCAGGAGGGAGTGCACGGAACTCTCGACGGACTCGGGTCCAGCGAGCTCGCGGCCCGGGTCGGGCCGGACGCCAACACGATCGGCTGGCTGATCTGGCATCTCACCCGGGTCCAGGACGACCACGTGGCCGCGGTCGCGGACCGCAAGCAGGTCTGGCACGAAGCGGGATGGGTCGAGCGCTTCGGGCTGCCGTTCGACCCGGATGCCACCGGCTATGGCCAGAGCCCGCGGGAGGTCGGCAAGGTAGCGCCGCCGTCCGCGGACCTGCTCCGCGACTACCACGACGCCGTGCACGACCGGACCCTCGAGTTCGTGCGGGGCCTTGCCGACGCCGACCTCGAACGAGTGGTCGACGACAACTGGGACCCGCCGGTGACACTCGGCACCCGGCTGGTCAGCGTCGCCTCCGACGACCTTCAGCACGTCGGCCAGGCGGCGTTCGTCCGCGGGCTGCTCACCCGGACCTCCTAGCGGCGGCGCGGACTCGCGTGCTTCTCGGGGTCGAGCCGGTCGCTCGGCGAGATCCGCCCGGCGCGGACCAGCAAGCCGTACCCGGCCATGAACTCGACGAGCTCGAGCCGCTCCTCCTGGGGCGTTCCGACGTACTCGACGGCGTCGCGGGCGTGCACGAGCTCGAGCAGGATGTCGTCCTCGCTGAACTCGGGGAACTTCGCGACGAGCCGGCCGCGCAGCTGGTTCCAGTCCGGGTCAGCGCTCGGTGGCGCAGCAGGAGTGGGCATCTGGGAGGGATACCCGAGACGGCTGCGCCAAAAACGACACCCCTCGTTTAGCGTCGCAGTTGTGCCGCGGCCGATGACGACTCCGCCGCCGGTCGCGGCGATGCTCGCCACGGCCGGCACGCTGCCGACCACCGACGCGGACTGGGCGTACGAGCCGAAGTGGGACGGCATCCGCGCGATCACCCGGGTCGACGGCAAAGGCGGGCTCGACGCGCGCAGCCGCAACGGCCAGGACCTCTCCGCGATGTTCCCCGAGCTGGCCGCGCTGGTCGACGCGTGCGGGCGCACGCCGACGACGCTCGACGGTGAGATCGTCGCGCTCGACGACGCCGGCATCCCCCGCTTCAGCCTGCTGCAGCAGCGCCTCAACCTGACGAACAAGGCGACGATCCGCAAGCGAGCCGACGAGGTCCCCGCGTCGTACATCGTCTTCGACGTGCTGTACGCCGGTGACCGGGCCACGACCGGCGAGACGTACGACGCACGACGCGCCCGGCTGGAAGGGCTGGGTCTGGACGCCGACGGGATCGTCACGGGGCAGGCCTACCGCGACGTGGCGGGCAGCGACGTGTTCGAGGCGGCGAGCAGCCGCGGCCTCGAGGGAGTCGTCGCCAAGCGGCGCGCATCGACGTATCGCCCCGGTGCGCGCAGCACCGACTGGATCAAGGTCAAAGCGATGCGCACCCAGGAAGTCGTGGTGGGTGGGTGGCTGCCCGGCCAGGGACGGCTCGCCGGCACCTTCGGCGCACTGCTGCTCGGGCTGCCCGACGGCGACGGTCTCGGCTACGCGGGCAAGGTTGGCACCGGCTTCGACGAGCGAAGCCGCGCCCGGCTGTTCGAGCTGCTGAAGACGCTCGCCGCCGACACCTCACCCTTCGTCACGCCGATCGAGTCGAAGGACCGCCGACTCGCGCACTACGTGCATCCCGAGATCGTCGGCGAGGTCCGGTTCGGTGAGTGGACCGGCGACGGCCGGCTGCGCCATCCGAGCTGGCGAGGCGTCCGGCCGGACAAGGCGCCGAAGGACGTCCGCCGTGAGTAGCCGGAAGGTGGCCGCGGAGATCGACGGCCGGACGCTGATGCTGTCCAACCTCGACAAGGTGCTCTATCCCGAGGCGGACTTCACCAAGGCCGATGTCCTCGACTACTACGCGAAGGTCGCGGACGCGATGGTGCCGCACCTCGCGAACCGGCCGGTGACGTTCCGGCGGTTCCCCGACGGTGTGAACGGCGAGACGTTCTTCGAAAAGCAGCTCCCCCGCCATGCCCCGGACTGGATGCAGTCGATGACGGTCAGCTCACGATCCGGTCGCGGTGGACGCGACTCGATCGACTACCCGCTGATCGGCGATCGGCCCAGCCTGTTGTGGGCGGCCAACCTCGCCGCCCTCGAGCTGCACGTGCCGCTGTGGCATCGCGAGGGCAAGCAGCAGCCGCCGACCAACCCGGACCATCTGGTCATCGACCTCGACCCGGGCCCGGAGACGACCATCGTCGAATGCTGCCGGATCGCCCTCCTCGCCCGCGACCGGCTCTCGGCCGGCGACCAGGCGATCGCCAAGACGAGCGGCTCGAAAGGGCTGCAGGTCTACGCGCCCATGCCCGGCGCGAGCTGGGACGAGATCCGCGACGAGGTGCTCGGCCTCGCCCAGGAGCTCGAGGGGCAGCATCCCGACCACGTGGTCAGCGTGCAGGACAAGAAGCTGCGCAAGGGCAAGGTGCTCATCGACTGGAGCCAGAACCACCCGGCGAAGACGACAGTGGCGGCGTACTCGCTGCGCGCGACGCCGGCACCCACGGCCTCGACCCCGGTGACGTGGGACGAGGTCGCGAAGTGCGCGCGATCGGGTGACCCGGCACGGCTGCGCTTCCTCGGCACCGAGGTGATCGAGCGGCTCGACAAGCACGGCGACCTGTTCGCGCCGTTGCTCGCGGCCAAGCCACGGCGCGCACGCAAGAAGCCGGGCGGCTAGGACGCCTTCGACCGCCGCGGCTTCGGCGCGGCGGCCACCGCGACCGCCAGCTCGTCCTTGCTCATCGACGACCGGCCCTTGATGTCGGCACGCGCCGCGAGCTTGAGCAGCTCGGACTTCGTCATCTCGGCGTACTCCGGCGGGACGCCGTCAGGCGCCGCGGTGTCGGCGGCGCGCTTGGCCGGTTTCGCGGTCTGGCCCGCCTTGTCGGCCTTGCCGCCGCGGCCGCCACGGGCGGCGATCGACTCCTCGAGCGCGGCCATCAGGTCGATCACGTTGGTGCGCGGCGCCTTCTTCGCGGTGACCACCTGGCGGCCTTCGCGCTTGGAGTCGATCAGCTCCTGCACGCGGTTGCGGTAGGTGTCGTGATAGCGCTCCGGCTCCCAGTCGACGCTGAGTGACTCGATCAGCTGCTCGGCGATCTTCAGCTCACGGTCGGCAAAGGTGTCGTCTCCCGGGAGATCGCCGATGACGTCCTCGGCGCCGCGGATCTCGTCGGCGAAGTACAGCGACTCGACGACCAGCGCATCCCCGGACGGGCGAAGTACGACGAGGTGCTCGCGATCGCGCATGACCATCGTCGCGACGCCCGCCTTGCCGGTGTCGAGCATCGCGCGCCGGAGCAGCGCGTAGGCGCGGTCGGCGCCTTTGCCGCGCGGAGCCAGGTAGTAGGTCTGCCGGTAGAAGATCGGGTCGATGTCGGCAAGGTCGACGAAGTCGCTGATCTCCATCAGCTCGGAGCGGCCCGGGGCGACCGAGGCAAGCTCCTCGCGCTCCACCATGACGTACTCGTCGTCTCCGGTGTCGTAGCCGCTGACGATCTCGCTGGCCGGCACCTCCTCGCCCGTGGCGTCGTCGACCTTGCGGTAGCGGATCCGGTTGCCGGTGTTCTTGTTCAGCTGGTTGAAGCGGATCGACTTCTCGCTCGTCGCGCTGAACAGGCCGACCGGGACGTTGACCAGCCCGAAGGTCAGCACTCCCGACCACAGCGCGCGCGGCATCGACTACTCCTTGCTCACCCGCCGCTTCCAGCGGCTCCTGTTACAGACTGTCCTCCCCCGTATCGGCGCGTGGCAAGCCGAGCGTTAGGCCCCCGAATAGGTCGAAATCGGACGGGTAGACCGAAGTCGCAATCCGCCGTACCACCTCGAGGAGCAGCTACCGATGCCGATCCGCGCCTGGTCCCGCAAGCGTGAGCGCCAGTACGAGCACATCAAGGAGGGCCTCGAGCAGCGCGGCGAGACCGAGGACACCGCCGAGGAGATCGCGGCGCGCACGGTCAACAAGGAGCGGGCGCGGGCCGGCGAGTCCAAACAGGCGAGCCGGACCTCGACCGAGGACCTGTCGTCCGGCCGCCGCGGCGGCCTTCGGTCGCACCGGGGATCCGGCGGGCGGACCAAGGAGCAGCTCTACGCCGAGGCCAGGCGCAAGAACATCGAGGGCCGCTCGACGATGACCAAGGCCGAGCTGGAGAAGGCGGTCGGGCGCTGACCGCCACCGATCACCGCGGGTCCACCACCCGGTCGGATCGCGCCGCAACCGACGTACCGGCTCGCCTGGACCGCCTCCCCTGGGCGCGCTGGCACTGGCTCGTGCTGGCTGGGCTGGGGACGGTCTGGATCCTCGACGGCCTCGAGGTCACGATCGTCGGTGCCGTCGGCAGCACGCTGACGAAGGCGCACAGCGGAATCTCGATCTCGACCGCTCAGGTCGGGGACGCCGCCGGGATCTACGTAGCGGGAGCGTGCCTGGGCGCGCTGGTCTTCGGCTACCTGACCGACAAGCTGGGCCGCAAGAAGCTCTTCCTGGTCACCCTCGGCGTGTACCTCGTCGCCACAGTCCTCACCGGCGTGTCGACCAACGCCTGGATGTTCTTCCTCTTCCGGTTCTTCACCGGTATGGGCATCGGAGGTGAGTACGCCGCAATCAACTCCGCAATCGACGAGCTGATCCCGGCCCGGGTCCGTGGCACCGTCGACCTCGTCGTCAACGGGTCCTATTGGTTAGGCACCGCGGCCGGGGCGGCGGCGACACTGGTGCTACTGGACCCGAAGGTCCTCGCGGTGGACGTCGGCTGGCGGATCTGCTTCCTGATGGGCGCGGTCCTCGGCGTCGCGATCCTGTTCGTACGCCGGACCATCCCGGAGAGTCCGCGATGGCTGATGACCCACGGCAAGGTCGACGACGCCGAGCGCATCGTCGCCGGGATCGAGGAGCACGTCGTCGCCTCGACCGACCAGGAGCTGCGCGAGCCCGATTCGAGCGACGAGATCGAGGTCAAGCCACAGGAGTCGGTCGGGCTGCTCGACATGGCACGCGCCGTGTTCGGCTCGTACCCGAAACGAACCGTCCTCGGGCTGTCGCTGTTCGTCGGGCAAGCGTTTCTGTACAACGCCGTCTTCTTCACGTACGCACTGGTCCTGACGACGTTCTACGACGTCGACAGCTCGTCGGTTGGGTACTACCTGATCGCATTCGCGGTGGGGAACTTCCTCGGGCCGCTCGTGCTGGGCCGGTTGTTCGACAACGTCGGACGCCGCCCGATGATCGCCGGAACATACATCCTTTCCGGTCTGATGCTGGCGGTAACCGCATGGCTGTTCGACGCCGGCACCCTGACCTCGACGACGCAGACGATCGCGTGGGTGGTGATCTTCTTCTTCGCCTCGGCCGGTGCCAGCGCGGCATACCTCACGGTCAGCGAGATCTATCCGATGGAGACCCGGGCGGTCGCGATTGCACTCTTCTATGCGGTCGGAACCGGCCTCGGCGGAATCATCGGCCCAGTGTTGTTCGGCCACCTCATCGCGACCAAGGACCCGAGCGACACCGCGATCGGCTACCTGATCGGCGGCGCCTTGATGTTCGCGGCCGGCGTGGTGGAGATCTTCCTCGGTGTGGACGCGGCCAAGAAGAGCCTGGAGGACGTCGCATCGCCGTTGACCGCCACCGATTCGACCGGCGATTCGACCGAATCCGGCGACGGCACGTCGGCGAAGCAACCGCCTCGAACGCCACGTACCTCGCGGCCGTACCCGTATCCGGCGCAGAGCGGGCGGTTCGGGCGCTACGACCTGCGCCCAGGGTCGACCGCGCTGCGCGAAGCGCGCCGCGCGGTCAGCCAGCGCGAGGTCGACGTCGTGACCGAGGCACTGCGTCGCGACGGTCCCGCAACGGTGCCGGCCCTGGCGCGCCGGGTCGGCGCTCGTTACTGGGGACCTGGCCGGCTCCGCGAGGTTCTGCGTGAGGCGCAGGCACGCGGCCAGGTGATCCGCAGGGGCCGGGAGACCTTCGCCGCCGACAACTAGCGGCCACTCCGGCGTCTCTGGGCGCAGTCGTTGCAGCAGCCGCTGAGCGCCACGTGGCTGGCGTCGAGCTGGAAGCCGCTGATTCGTCGTACTCGCGCCGCCGTGTCGCCGAGCACCTCGGGCGGCAGGTCGACGACCCGGCCGCACGTCGCGCACTGGGCGTGCAGGTGGTCGAGTAGTGGCGCCGGCTCCACGACGTGGTACGCCGTGAGCCCACGATCGAGGTGGACGTGGCGCAGCACGCCCGCCTCGGCAAGCCCGTCGAGGGTCCGGTAGACCGTCGCGCGGTGGACGCCGGCACTGCGCGCGGCGACCTTGGCGAGGACTTCCTCCGCGGACAGGTGATCGCCCCCGGCGTCGAGCAGGCAGGCGAGTACGGCGACCCGCGGTTTGGTGACCCGCTGCCCGGCCGACCGCAGCAGAGCCGCCGCCCGGTCGTCGAGCAGCGACTCCTCCGCGGTGGCCTTCATCTACCGCGGTTGGCGAACCTCCTGGACACGCGGCATCCGGGGCCGGATCAGCTTGTCCAGGAACGAGGACAGCCCACCGTCGCTCGCCGCCGACTTCAGGGCGTCGAGAGCCCTGAGCCGTTCGTTCTGCTCGGTGCGCGCCTTGTTGAGCTTCGTCACGAGGTCGTCGATCTGCGTGCTGAGCGCCGTGACCGCCTTGACCTCGCCCTCGACCGCGCCGAGCAGGGACCGCAGCCCACCGGCAAGGTCGTGCACCTGAGCCGACGACGAGCTCGCCGCGGGACGTGCTGCCGGGCGGGCAGCAGGGCGGGCCGCCGGCCGCCGACTCGCCGTCTTCTTCGCCGTACGCGCCATTCCAGCTCTCCTCGATCGTGGGGAAGCAGACCAATCGATGTGATGCGGGGAATTACGCTACCGAAGATGTGCGGCCGGTACGCGAACGCCAGGCACGACGGTGACCTGCTGCGCGAGTTCCAGGTCGCGTCCGTGGTCGAGGACCCGCCCGAGCCGTCGTGGAACATCGCGCCGACCGACCCGGGCCGTGTGGTGCTCGAACGCCTCGTCGACGACCGGCCGGACCGGCAGTTGCGCACGTTGAAATGGGGCCTGGTCCCGTTCTGGGCCAAGGATCCGAGGATCGCGTCCAAGCACATCAACGCCCGGTCGGAGACCTTCACCACCAAGCCCGCCTTCAAGGCGGCCGCCGCCAAGCACCGCTGCATCGTCCCGGCCGACGGGTACTACGAGTGGATGGTCGCCGAGGACGGCAAGCACCCGATCTATCTGCACGGCGACGGCGTCCTCGCCTTCGCCGGACTGTACGAAAGCCGCCGCGACTTCGATGACCCCGAGCAGTGGCTGCGCACCTACACGATCCTCACCTGTACGACGACCGACGAGCTCGGTCACATCCACGACCGCTCCCCCGTCGTCGTACCGCCCGAGCTGGTCGACGCCTGGCTCGACCCGACGACGACCGACCTCGCCGTCGTGCAGGACCTGGTCGCCGCGATGCCGGCGCCACGGCTGCACACCTACGAGGTGTCGACCGCCGTCAACTCGGTGCGCAACAACGGACCGGAGCTGATCGAGCCGGTGCGCTAGTGCCCCACTAGCCGGCCGCGGCGGCGTGCTCGTCGGCGTGGTCGTCACGCATCCCGGCGAGCGCGTCGGTGGTCAGCATCGCGGTGATCTGTTCGGCGGGCCTCGGCACCGCGAACCGGAACCCCTGACCGAACCGGCAGCCGAGCGAGCGAAGGGTGCGCAGCTGGTCGGTGGTCTCGATCCCTTCCGCGACGGTCTCCAGGTCGAAGGCGAGCGCCAGGTCGAGGATCGAACGCACGAGCACCGCGGCGCGTGGCCGGCCGCCGAGTGAGCCGACGAAGCTACGGTCGATCTTGAGGATGTCGACCGGGTAGCGGTCGAGGTAGGCGAACGACGAGTAGCCGGTACCGAAGTCGTCGACCGCGACCTTCACCCCGACCGAACGCAGCGCGGACAGCCGCGACCGCGCCAGCTCAGCGTCCTTGAGCAGCAGATTCTCGGTGATCTCGACGACGAGCGAGTCCGGCGCCAGGTCGGCGTCCTGCAGGATCGCGACGACGATCGCCACCAGGTCGGGGTCGTGCAGCTGGCTCGGCGAGAGGTTCGCCGACACCGAGAACGGCTCGCCGGCCACCTCCTGCCAGACCGCGGCGTCCTTCGCGGCCTGCTCGAGCACCCACCGGCCGAGCGGCAGGATCAGGCCGGTGTCCTCGGCGATGTCGACGAAGGCCGTCGGCAGCAGCAGACCGCGCTCCGGGTGCCGCCACCGCAGCAACGCCTCCGCGCCCACCACCTCGAGCGTCTCCAGGTCGACGAGCGGCTGGTAGTGCAGGACGAAGTCTCCGTTGTCGACGCTACGGCGCAGCTCGGTCTCGAGCCGGAGCCGCCGTGCGACCCGCGCCTGCATGGCGGGCTCGAAGCTCACGATGCGGTTCTTGCCGTCGGCCTTCGCGCGGTACATCGCGACGTCGGCGTCACGCATCAGGTCCAAGGTGCCGCGCGCATCCGACGCGTGGCACAGCCCGATGCTCGCCGACAGAGAGATCGTGCCGCGGGAGAAAGCGAACGGCGCGTTGACCGCGATCAGCAGCCGCTGCGCGGCGGCGAGCGCCTGGTGGTGGTCGACCCGCTCGAGCAGCACGGCGAACTCGTCACCACCGAGCCGGGCGACCATCGTGAGCAGCTCGTCACCGATGGCGTGCCCGTAGGTGTCGTTGACCGCCTTGAACCCGTCGAGGTCGAGCATCAGCAACGCGATGCCCGGTGACGACGCGGCAAGCCCGTCGACCGCGAGCTCGATCCGGTCGGCGAGCGAGAGCCGGTTCGCCAGGCCGGTGAGCGGGTCGGTGTGGGCGAGCCGCCGAAGCCCGAGCTCGGCCTGCTTGCGGGTGGTGATGTCGGTGACGACGCCGTCGATGATCCGCCGGCCGTCCGGCAGCTGCTCGCGCAGCCACATCTGGTCCTGCACCCACCGGGTGGCGCCGTCGAGCCCGAGCATCCGGTACTCGACCTGCATGACGCCCGAGGCGTCGATGGTGGTGGCGTCGAGGTAGGCGTCGCGGTCGTCGGGATGGACCGCCCGCGCCCACGCGGCGCTCAGGTCGGTACCCGGTTCCGGCATCCCGCCGAGGAACATCTCGATGCCCGGGCCGGTGTAGATCTCGTTGTAACCGCCGCCCGGGATGACCTCGCCGCTGTAGATGTGGCAGCCGACCCGGGTCAACAGCTCCACGAACATCTCAGGCGTCGGCGGCGGGACGGGCTGATAGCCCTCTCCCCCATCGGCAAACGATGACGCACCGCGCACGGCCTCACCATGCCAGTCGCGCGCGCCGCGCGCCACACACCCCGGCCGGTTGGGCGTGAGATCC
>CAZEAM010000188.1:0-5303 GCA_964510285.1 uncultured Frankiaceae bacterium
CTTCGCGCGCGCGGCGGCCTCTTCCTCGGCCTTCCGCTTGCGGACAAGATCGAGGCACAGGTCTTTCAGAACGCGGCGTGCAACTGGCGGTGCTGGTACTGCTACGTACCGTTCAACATGTTGTCGGCCAACGAGCGTCGAGGTTCGTGGGTGACTGCTTCGGATCTGGTCTCTCGGTATCTGGCTCTCGCGTCACGTCCACCGATGATCGACCTGACCGGAGGTCAGCCTGATCTGGTGCCCGAGTGGGTGCCGTGGATGATGGATGCCCTGGATGAGGCGGGCGCGACGGGCGACGTCTACCTGTGGTCGGACGACAATCTCTCGAACGACTACTACTTCCAGTACCTATCGCCGGATGTTCGCCGTCGGGTGGCGAAGTACCCAGGATACGGGCGGGTGTGTTGCTTCAAGGGGTTCGACGACGAGTCGTTCTCGTTCAACACCAAGGCGACTCCGGACCTGTTCGATCGGCAGTTCGACCTCTTCAATCGTCTGCTCGGCGAGGGCCTCGATCTCTACGCGTACGCGACCTTCACCGGCCCGACCGCAGACGGCGTGCCGGCTGCCATGCGGACGTTCGTCGATCGCCTACAGCGGATCTCCGAGGCGCTGCCGCTTCGGACAGTACCGCTTGAGATCGCCGAGTACGGACCTGTTGCCGCTCGCATGAAGGACGTGCATCGGGCGTCTCTCGATGTACAGCAGCGCGCGATTGAGGCGTGGACGTCGGAGATCGAGCGCCGGTTTAGCGCGGCCGAGCGCTCTACGCCGATCGTTGAGGTGTCGATCCGGCGGCTACCGTGACCTGGCCGGCGACCTCCCGGTCCGGGAGCGCGTTCGAGCGGACCCTTGATCGTTGGATTCTCGGCCTGGCGGACGACGTCGGGAGTTTCGACGATCTGGTGTCGGCGCTGCCCGGCGTGTACCCACCGATCGCAGGTGCGGCGATCGAGAGGTTGGGGGCAGCCAAACGACTCACGGGTCGACGACTCGGTAGATGTCGCCGACGCGTCGACGGTCGACGCCCCAACCGCAACACCGTGCTGCAACTCCCGCCACCGCACCCATTGGACTATGACTGGCGCTACGCGCCGAGTGCAGTCGACCACCTTCTCGACGTTGTCTGTCGGCGATCCGTCGATGGCGACACGGTTGTGATGATCGGTACGCCTTCGTTGTTCCTTGCGGCGCAGCGCAGCGATCTCGATCGAACCTTCGTGCTGATCGATGCCAATAAGACCACGGTCGGCCGGCTCCGGGAGCTGGGGTTCGATCGCTATGTGCTCCACCGCGATGTGTTCACCGGTGCGGTTCCAGATCTTGGCGCATCCGTGGTCGTCGCCGACCCTCCTTGGTATCCGGAGCACGTCGACGCGTTCCTTTGGGCAGCCGCATCTTGTTCGCGACCAGGTTCGGCGGTGTTGATCAGCTTGCCCGCGGTTGGTACACGGCCGGGTATCCGTGCGGAGCGTCGCGAGTTTCAGTCGAGTGCACTGAGCCAGGGTCTTCGCGTCACCCGGACGTCGGCGGGGGCGCTCCCTTACGTCTCTCCGCCGTTTGAGGTCAACGCGTTGCGGGCGGCCGGTTGGACGGCTCTGCCGCTCGAATGGCGTCGCGGTGACCTGATCGAACTCCAGCGCCGCGGCGACCCGGGAGCGCGCCCTGTCCGTATCCCCGGAGACCCTCGGTGGGAGGAGCGCTCGCTCGGGTTGGTGCGCATCCGCACGCGCCGTCGGCGTCCCTCAGGGTGTGACCCGCGGCTGATCCGCGTAGTCGATGGAGACATCCTGGCCGACGTGAGTCGGCGCAACCCGATCCGAAGTCGAGTCGACGTGTGGACCTCCGGAAACCGGATCTTCGAGTGTGCCGACCCCGCCGTCGCGGCCGTGATTCTGGACGCGCTAGCGTCCGGATCTGACCCGATTCGGGCCGTTGTCGCTACGATCGGCAGAGCACTGATCGAACCGGAGGAATCGAACATCGCTAGGGCGGTTAGCCAGCTTGAGCGGCTCTGTCGAACCGAGAGCCGGGAGTTGTCGCGCTTGGGCTGGACAGATCCGACCAAACCCTCCACCACCTCCACACGCTGATGCTTCTTCAGAGCGTCGTTGATGAAGCGACGCGCGTTGATGTGTCGTGCGAACTTGGGATTTGCGCCGACCACCGCACCGAGGTTGGCATCCACCTGGCGATCGTGTTGGAGCCCTACCTCCGTTTCATCCTCGACGGATCCAAGAAAATCGAGTCGAGGTTCTCTCGCAACGGCTGCGCGCCGTTCGAGCGCGTCGCCGCTGGCGATGTCGTGCTGCTCAAGCGTTCGTCCGGACCGATCGTTGGCTTTTGCCGGGTCTCGGACGTGTGGGACTACCGGCTGACGCCGGGCTCGCTCGAGACGATCCGTGACCGTTTCGGTCCGGCGATTTGCCCGCAGCCGGGCTTCTGGGAGCATCGTCGCGATGCCGCCTTCGCGACCTTGATGCGCATCGATGCAGTTAGCCCGTTGCCCGAAATGGCGATCCCGAAGCGGGATCGCCGCGGCTGGGTGGTCTTGCGCGACAGCGGCTCGACGCGGTTGTGGTGAGCCATGGACGTCGCGCTCGGTCTTGCTGGCCGGATCGGGAGCGGTAAGACCTCGCTTGCTAGCGAGCTAGCTCGGCGGATGGAGTGTCCGCTGGCGAGCTTCGGAGACCATGTTCGGTCAGTTGCACGGGAACGCGATCTCGACGACAGCGACCGCAAGGTGCTCCAGACCGTCGGTGACGAGTTGATCGCTCTGGGATGGCAGCAGTTCTGCCGCGCCGTCTTGGATCAGGCGGCGTTCGCCGGTGGTCCGGCTGTAATAGATGGCGTCCGACACCACGAAGCCGTAGCAGCGTTGCGTCCGATGGTTGCTCCCGCGCGGCTGTTCGTCGTTGCGGTTGCATCGCCCGACGACGAGCGGCTACATCGCCTGGCCGACCGCGGTCTCAGCGATGCCGAGATCACGCGAGCGGACGCGCATCCGAATGAGGGCGAAGTCGTGGATGTGGTCGCCGCCGCCGACTGCGTGGTCGATGGTCGCCTGTCGGTCGACGCGGCGGCTGACGAGGTCATGGCCTGGCTCTGCGACCTGGAGTGAGCCGGCCATGTGGTGGCAGCCCGGTCCGGGCTCGAACCGGCATACCGCCGCGCCCTGCGACGGTCAGAACGGGACCATATGTCCATGACGAGCCCTAAGGTCATTGGCGCGGCGCTCCCATCGGAGCTCTCTTAGCGAGACCGCCATCTGCGTCGATCCTTGGAACTGCAACTGAAACTGCAACTGGAGATCAGCTTCTCCAGTTGAGTTACACCGCTGTGATGACCAAAAGTGCTGGTCACAGCGGAGGCTGCGAGATTTGAACTCGCGATGGGCTATAAAACCCAAACCGCATTAGCAGTGCGGCGCCATAGACCGGACTAGGCGAAGCCTCCTCGCGACGTCTCCGCCGCGCGCAGCCAGATTAGCCGAGCGTCGTGACCTCGAGCTCGCCGTCGGCGTACTGCCTGCGGAGGACCTTCTTGTCGAACTTGCCGACCGAGGTCTTGGGCACCGCCTCGATGAGCGCCCACCGCTCCGGCAGCCACCACTTGACCACCCGGTCGGCGAGGAAGTCGCGAATCGCCGAGGGCTCGACGGCCTCCCCCGGCTTCGGGACGATGCAGGCCAGCGGCCGCTCCTGCCACTTCTCGTCGGGCACTCCGACGACGGCGGCCTCGAGCACGGCGGGATGCGCCATGATCTCGCCCTCGAGCTCGACCGAGGAGATCCACTCGCCGCCGGACTTGATCACGTCCTTCGACCGGTCGCTGATCGTGATGTAGCCCATCGGGTCGATCGCACCGACGTCACCGGTGCGCAGCCAGCCGTCGTGGAACTTCTCCGGGTCGTTGTCCTTGTAGTACTCGGCAGTGATCCAGGGACCGCGGACCTCGATCTCGCCGACCTCCTTGCCGTCGTTGTGCAGGACGTTGCCCTCGTCGTCGACGATCCGCGCCTCGACCCCGAACTGCAGCCGGCCGGCCTTCGACTGGTAGTCCCACGACGCCTCGCCGGTGAGCCCGGCCGGCGGCTTCGCCACCGCCGCGACCGGTGACGTCTCGGTCATTCCCCAGCCCTGGATGATGGTGACGCCGAACTCCCGGTCGAAGGCCTCGATCAGCGACCGCGGTACGGCGGACCCGCCGCACAGCACGGCGCGCAGGCTCGACAGGGCACCCGGTTTCGGGTTCGCGCGCAGGAAGTGCAGGATGTCGTTCCAGATCGTGGGCACGGCCGCGGACACCGTCGCCTGCTCGGCTTCGATGAACCCCACGAGCGGCTCGGCCTGCAGGAACCGGTCCGGCATCAGCAGGTCGGCACCCGACATGAACGCGGCGTACGGCAGGCCCCACGCGTTGGCGTGGAACATCGGCACGATCGGCAGTGCACGGTCGTCGGCGCCGAGGTTGTTGCTGTTGCCCGCGCAGATCGCCATCGAGTGCAGCCAGCAGGAACGGTGCGAGTACACGACCCCCTTCGGGTTGCCGGTGGTGCCGCTCGTGTAACACATCGCGGCCGCCGAGCGCTCGTCGATGTCCTCGACCCAGTCAAAGCTCACCGAGGATCCGGCCAGGACCTCTTCGTAGGAGAGCACCTGCTTGCCCGACGCCTCGAGCTCCGAACGGTCGCCGTCGCCGTTGACCAGCACCGTGTGCACGGTCTCGAGCTGTGGCAGCACCTTCGCGAAAACCGGGATCAACGAGCCGTCGACCACCACGACGTTGTCCTCGGCGTGGTTGGCGATGTAGACCACCTGCTCCGGGAACAGCCGGATGTTCAGGGTGTGCAGGACCGCACCCATCGAGGGCACGGCCAGGTACACCTCGAGGTGCTCGGCGTTGTTCCACATGAACGTCGCGACCCGCTGGTCGGCGTCGATCCCGAGACCGCGCAGGCCGTTCGCCAGCCGCGCCGCTCGCGCGGCAACCTCCGCGTACGAACGGCGACGTCTGGACCCGCCCTCGCCGAGGGTGACGACCTCGCTGTCGCCATAGACCTGCTCACCGAAGCGAAGGATCGCCCCGATCGAGAGCGGGAAGTCCTGCATTGAGCTGCGCACGTTGTCTCCCGGTTAGTCGTCCGACCGGGCCATTGTGCTGTGACCGGGGCGACAAGGCCACAGACGTCGCGCAGGTCACCTCACCTGGAGGACCAGGCGCGGCGAGTGGTCCGCGCCGAGACCGTGACCGCCCGCGATCACGATCCGGTAGCGAAGGGTCCGGTTCTTCTTCTTCGGGTG